>NZ_LT907982.1:1923000-2243500 GCF_900230215.1 Jatrophihabitans sp. GAS493
CTTCGCCCGCCACGGCATCAAGGTGCACGAGATCCTCACCTGGGGTCCGCCGGCGGACGACGGAGGCCGCGACGTTCAGGTCGCGCTGGACTTCGTCGGCCAACCGATGAAGATGCGTGGCAATATGCGCCTCGTCCCCACCCCGAACGGCTCCGCCCTCGCGGTGCGAGCCGAGCTGAAGGCGGCGATCCCGCTGCTCGGCGGCAAGGTCGAGAAGGTGACCGCGCCCTTCATCATCAAGGCCATCAAGACGGAGGAGAAGGTCGGCCACGAGTGGCTGACCAACCGCTAGCCGCTTTAGCTAGCGGTGGGCATCAGTCCACTAGTCGGCGTCGTTCACGAGCTTGGCGATCCGGCTGATCCCCTCGGCCAGGTCGTCGTCGCCGAGGGCGTAGGAGAGACGCAGGTACCCCGGCGTGCCGAAGGCCTCTCCCGGCACGACCGCCACCTCGGCCTCTTCGAGGATGGTGGTGGCGAGCTCGGCCGAGGTGGTCGAGACGCGTCCGTGCAGTGACTTGCCGAGCAGCCCCTTCACCGACGGGTAGACGTAGAACGCCCCCTCCGGGGTCGGGCAGACGATGCCGGGGATGTCGCTGAGCATGGAGACGATGGTGAGGCGGCGCCGGTCGAAGGCGGTCCGCATGTCAGCGACCGCGCTGAGATCGCCGGAGACTGCGGCCAGCGCCGCCATCTGAGCCACGTTGGAGACGTTCGAGGTGGCGTGCGACTGGAGGTTCGAAGCGCCCTTGATGACGTCGGCCGGTCCGATCATCCAGCCGACCCGCCAGCCGGTCATCGCGTAGGTCTTGGCGACCCCGTTCAGGATGATCACCTTGTCGCCGAGCTCGGGGGCGGCGGTGGCGATCGAGACGTTCTGCGCGTCGCCGTAGATCAGGTGCTCGTAGATCTCGTCGGTGACGACCCAGAGGTCATGCCCGGCGGCCCAGGCCCCGATGGCCGCGACCTGATCCGGCGGGTAGACCGCGCCGGTCGGGTTGGAGGGCGAGACGAAGAGGAGCACCTTGGTGCGCGGCGTTACGGCGGCTTCCAACTGCTCCACCGAGGCCAGGTAGCCGGTGGTCTCATCGGTGTCGACGACCACGGACTTGCCGCCGGCCAGGGCGATCGCCTCGGGGTAGGTGGTCCAGTAGGGGGCGATGACGATGACCTCGTCGCCCGGGTTGAGCAGGGTGGCGAAGGTGTTGTAGACGGCCTGCTTGCCACCGTTGGTGATGAGCACCTGGGCGGCCTCCACCTGGTAGCCGGAGTCGCGCAGTGTCTTGTCGGCCACCGCGGAGCGGAGTTCGGGCAGTCCGGGGACGGGGGAGTAGCGGTGATTGCGGGGTTCGTGGGCGGCCCGGACGGCGGCGTCGACGATGTAGCCCGGCGTCGGGAAGTCGGGCTCACCGGCACCGAAGCCGATGACCGGCCGTCCGGCGGCCTTGAGGGCCTTGGCCTTCGCGTCCACCGCGAGGGTGGCGGATTCGGCGATGGCGGCGATACGGTCAGAGATGCGGTGGCCTGAGGTGTTTCCCATGCCTGCCATGGTCCCAGATCGGGGTGGGTGCTCGCGACCCGGTTATCCCGGCCGGGCGTGCGGGCCCGCACGCTTGCCCTTGATTCCGGTCAGCTCCGGACGGCTTGGACCGCGGTTGGCCGCGCTTGGACCGCGCTTGGACCTTGGCGGATTGCCACGTACACTCGACAACTGGACCCGAGTTGGGTGTGCGTCAGCATGCGCAAACTCAGGTCTGTAGTTGTGTAAGCGTAGATGTGCAAGCAGCAGTAGCAGGTCTTAGGGGCGTGGCTCAATTGGTAGAGCACCGGTCTCCAAAACCGGTGGTTGCAGGTTCAAGTCCTGTCGCCCCTGCCATGGCTGAACGAGTCATAGAGATTTCGATCAGTCAGCTGTAGTTCAGTCAGGTTGTCTGCCGGCCGGCAGGCATATGTCAGCAATACCGGGGTCCGAGCCGAATCGGACACCTTCGAAAGGAGCGATCGTGACCGCGACCAGCACCGAGAAGTCTTCGTCGCGTCCGTCCAGCGGGCGTGGCTGGTTCGTCATTCGCTTCCTGCGCGAAATGGTCTCCGAGCTGCGCAAGGTCATCTGGCCTTCCCGCAAGGAGCTCATCACGTACACCATCGTCGTCATCGTCTTTGTGGTGATCATGGTGTCGCTGGTGGCCGGGCTCGACATCGCCTTCACCAAGCTCGTCGTCTGGTTGTTCGGTTAGCGGCTGATTGCTCCCGCATCTGCCGTATCCCCCGCCGTACCAGTCGCCGAACCTGGCGAGTCCGAGTAACTCAAAGCTAGAAAGAGAGATTGTGTCCGACTTCGACAGCGCTGCCGATGACCGCAGCGACCTGCGCAACCCCTTCGCCGTGGCCGGTTCGGGTACCCCGACCGCCGATGTGGCCGACGAGGCGCAGTCCCTGGCCGCCGAAGACGTCGCCAACGGCGGCGCCGGTGACGACGAGCACCTCGACATCGCCGAGGCCGCACACCTACTCGGAGCTGACGACGACGAGGCCGACTCGCTCATCGCCGAGGCCGGCACCGACAGCGACGACGATTCGGTCGCCATCCTCACCGGCGCCGATGACAGCACTGAGGCGGTGGAGCCGGCTCCGGCTGACTCCGACGAGCCGGAGGAGGACCCGATCGAGGTGCTCCGTCGCGAGCTGCGCACCGCCTTCGGTGACTGGTACGTCGTGCACTCCTACGCCGGCTACGAGAACAAGGTGAAGACCAACCTGGAGAGCCGGATCACCTCGCTGGACATGGAGGACTACATCTTCCAGGTCGAGGTGCCGACCGAAGAGGTCCTGGAGATCAAGAACGGCAAGCGGCAGACGGTCAACCGCAAGGTCTTCCCGGGCTACATCCTGGTTCGGATGGACCTCAACGACGAGTCCTGGGGTGCGGTTCGCAACACCCCGGGCGTCACCGGTTTCGTCGGCGCCACCTCGCGCCCGTCGCCGCTGACGATCGACGAGGTCGTCAAGATCCTGGCTCCGGCCACCGAGAAGGCCGCAGTCATGGCCGGTGGCAAGCCGACGTCGACGGAGAAGCAGATTGTCGAGACCGTCGACTACAGCATCGGTGAGTCGGTCACGGTGATGGACGGTCCGTTCGCCACCCTGCCGGCCACGATCTCCGAGATCGACCCGCTGCACCAGAAGCTGCAGGTGCTGGTCTCGATCTTCGGGCGCGAGACTCCGGTCGAGCTGTCCTTCAGCCAAGTTTCAAAGATCTAAGTTTTCAATCAAGTAACCACCAGAAGAAGAGAAGACAATGCCTCCCAAGAAGAAGCTAGCCGCGATCATCAAGCTGCAGATCAAGGCTGGTGCCGCCAACCCGGCGCCGCCGGTCGGCCCTGCGCTCGGTCAGCACGGCGTGAACATCATGGAGTTCTGCAAGGCCTACAACGCCGCGACCGAGTCGCAGCGCGGCCAGATCGTCCCGGTCGAGATCTCCGTGTACGAAGACCGTTCATTCACCTTCATCACCAAGACCCCGCCGGCAGCGCGTCTGCTGCTCGCGGCGGCTGGTGTGGAGAAGGGTAGCGGCGAGCCGCACAAGACCAAGGTCGCCAAGGTCACCCAGGCCCAGGTCCGCGAGATCGCCCAGACCAAGATGGAAGACCTCAACGCCAACGACATCGACCAGGCCGCGAAGATCATCGCCGGCACTGCTCGTTCGATGGGCATCACCGTAGAGGGCTAAGTCCCCTACCAGCCGCCGCAGGGCGGTTGAGCAGTACCGCACGAGTGGGAGGACGGCCGATGGTCGGCGTCCGCTAACACCACAAGCACCACGAAGGAGCACCACCATGGCACAGCGCAGCAAGGCCTACCGCAAGGCAGCGGAACTCATCGAGGCCGACAAGATCTACTCCCCGCTCGAGGCGGCGACTCTGGCCACCAAGGCCACCCCGACCAAGTTCGACGCCACCGTCGAGGCCGCTCTCGGCCTCGGTGTCGACCCGCGCAAGGCCGACCAGATGGTCCGCGGCACGGTCAGCCTGCCGCACGGCACCGGCAAGACCGCCCGCGTCATCGTCTTCGCCACCGGCGACAAGGCCGAAGAGGCTCGCGCCGCGGGTGCCGACAAGGTTGGCAGTGACGACCTGATCCAGGAGATCACCGACGGCTTCCTCGACTTCGACGCCGCGATCGCCACCCCGGACCAGATGGCCAAGGTCGGCCGTATCGCGCGTGTCCTCGGCCCGCGTGGCCTCATGCCCAACCCGAAGACCGGAACGGTTACTCCGGACGTCGCGAAGGCAGTGGCCGACATCAAGGGCGGCAAGATCAGCTTCCGCGTCGACAAGCAGTCGAACCTGCACCTCGTGCTCGGCAAGGCCTCGTTCACCCCGGCTCAGCTGGTCGAGAACTACGCCGCCGCGCTCGATGAGGTGCTGCGGGCGAAGCCGTCGTCATCCAAGGGCAAGTACGTCAAGAAGGTCACCTTCTCGACCACGATGGGCCCGGGTATCCCGGTTGACGCCAACCGCACCCGCAACCTGCTGGAAGACACCACTTCCTGATCGCTTTTGGCACACCTGCAGGGATTATCCCGGTCGGTGTGCCAAAACCGCAGGGCCGGACATACGAAAACAGCCGGACCGCCAATCGCTGGCGGTCCGGCTGTCTTCATATCTGGGCTTGCTGACCGGATGGTCGCGCCACCATGGTCGCCGGCGAGTCGTTGGTTCCCCCGAACCACTCCTCGCCGAAGGCCCTGATCCCCCCACGCGTACCCGGCTACAGCGATGAGGAGCCGAGCGGTAACCCTCGTACCGTCCGGTTCCTCACCTTGCCCGACGGTTTTCAGTGCGCACCGTCATGGGGGTAGAGATGCGCAATAGGAATCTGATACATCGAAGTCGAAATTTTCTTTCGAAGCGTCGTGGCGCACATTTCCGCCGCCGATGTATCAGGCGCACTCCGGGCGGCTCTGACAGTGAGTAATGCCCATCGGCGCGTCCACGTCGGTCCCTAGTCAGCCAGAGCGGGCTGGCCTAGGATTTCGACGTGGCTTAGCGGCCCGCTCACATTAAAGGTGGCCCTTGATGACCTCGTCCAAACCGCCCGCCAGCAACGAGCCGACCGGCGGCGGATCGGTTCCGCTCCGTCGCCGCGAACCCCATCTGAGCCCGCCGGCGTACGTGCTGAACAAGCACGATTCGCGGGTGCTCGATCCCGACACCGCAGTCCGATTTCCCGGGCAGATCATCCGTCCGACGATCTACGTCGCGGCTCAGTTGCTCGTTCGCTATGGGATCTTCGAGGCCGTCCGCGAGGATCTGGACAAGGCGGCGGGGGAGAGCTTCACGGTTGAGGCCGACCTGCCGGACGAGCGGATGCTCGAATTCGCACGCGAAAACGAGCTGCTCGAACTCGCCGGAAATGTACTGCGAGTTCGGGTACGACTTGTGCCGGTCGCCAAGGGTCCGAGTGTCCCAGCGGACGCGTGGACCGTGCTGCAGAACTTCCGCCAGATTGTCGGCCGTGACTCCGAACGCGGACGAGCTGTCACGCTCAATCACCTGCTCACGGCGAGCGCTGAGATCGACGGTTCGCCCAAGACGTGGGGCTCGGGACTCGTCGGCGCTCCCAAGACATGGGGATCAGGCGTCACCCCGAGCGACGAATACGCAGTGATCGGCTATGGCGGTCGGCAGCCGGTGAACTGGATCGGCCCGAAGCCGGCCAGGCACTCTGATGCGAAGGTGATTGCGCAGGCCGGCCGCCGACCGGTGGTGGCAATTCTCGACACCGGGGTCGGCGAACACGACTGGCTGACCGACGACGTCGTCGACCGTGAACCAAAGGCGGGCATTCATCGAATCGGTCTCACAGACCCGGACACCAGCCCCGAGACGACCGGTGTCCTGAGCGACCCCCTGGAGGGCACGCTGGATTCGGACGCCGGTCATGGGACGTTCATCGCGGGGCTCATCCGGCAGAAGTGCCCGGATGCCAAGATCCTTTCGGTGCGGGTTATGTACGGCGACGGCGCCGTCAATGAACAGGACCTTCTCGACGCGCTTAACTGGCTCCTTTTCCGTCATGCCGCGGCTGTGCGATCAGGGGACACGACGCAGCTCATTGACGTCATCTCGTTGTCGTTCGGCTACTACCACGAGGAGCCGGCTGACTTCGCGTTCGACCAGCAATTGATGGACCCCCTCCGAGAGTTCAGTGTGCGTGGTGTCGTCGTCGTGGCGGCGGCCGGCAACGACGCCACGGCCCGTCATATGTACCCGGCGGGCTTCGCGCCGCACGCGGGCGGACCTATCACCGGCGGCCACGACCTAGTGCCTCTGATCAGCGTTGGCGCGACGAACCCGAATGGCAAGTCCACTGCGCTCTTCTCCAATGACGGATCGTGGGTGCTGTGCAAGCGTCCGGGGGCGGCCGTGATCAGCTCGCTCCCCAAGACCTTCAATGCCTCGCAGCAGTCCGGGGTGAGATTGAAGATCAAAGGCGTGGTACGAGCTACGATCGATCCAGATGACTTCCGCGGTGGGTTCGCAGTCTGGAGCGGGACCTCGTTCGCCGCGCCGATTCTGGCCGGTCAGCTTGCGCGCAAGCTGCAATCCATCGGTTCTCTCAATCAAACGGATACCGTGTCCGCGGTCAACCGCGGCTGGGAAGCCGTCACCGCAGTTGCGAAGCTGGTGCGACCATGATCGGCGCGGACCCCGTCCCTGAGACTCTCTCGGCGAAGGCCGGACACCTCTTCGAGGCTTATCGAAGTCAGGAACCGGAGGCGATGGCAGATCTCGTCGCGCTGGTCTCGCCGATCCTTTGGCATACTGCGCGCGCGGCACGTCTCGATCAGGCGACTGCCGAGGACGTCGTGCAGACGACATGGCTCGCGCTGCTGCGGCACGCTCCGTCGATCAGCTCCCCAGCTGCAGTGCTGCAGTGGCTCGTGGTCACAGCGCGACGCGAGGCATGGCGAGTCAGCCGGGTGCAGAGCCGGGTCAAGCCGGAGGAGTTCACCGGCGAGGAGATCGCCACGCCGGAGAAGGACGGCCCCGAGATGATCGTCGTTCGCAATGCCGGCGACGACGTGCTGTGGCGGCATCTCTCGGCGCTGCCGGAGCGCTGCCAGCAACTGCTTCGGGTCATCGCCTTCTCTGATCGTCCTGACTACAACCAACTAGCGACGGCGTTGGGCATGCCCGTCGGAAGCATCGGCCCGACCAGGGGTCGCTGCCTAGCCAAACTTCGCGCGCAGCTAGCTGCCGACTCGGACTGGGAGTACGCATGACCGACAACGTTTCCCCCACAGAACTCCAGCTTGCTGCGGGCGAGCTCGACGAGACGGACAAGAGCCTCATGGTGTCGATCGCTAACATTTTCGACTCCAACGATCCGATGCCCGACGGCCTGGTTGCTCGAGTCCAATTTGCCATGACCCTGGATGCTCTGCATACCGAGGTCGCTGAGCTGCAGCGTCTGAGCGCAGGCTCGTTGTCTTACCGAGGCGAGGGCGCGGACGAGGTGCAGACGGTGACCTTCACCAGCGCCAGTCTGACCACCATGGTCACCATCAGCCCAGTGAGCGCCGGCCAGGTACGAGTGGACGGATGGATCGCGCCGGGCGCGGAGGTGGATGTCGAGCTGAGGCAAGAGCACGCATCCCGCAATACCGTGTCGGATGCAGACGGGCGTTTCGTATTCGATTCCGTGCCTCGTGGAATGGCGCAGTTCATTCTTCGCGCACTTTCGGAAGGTCGGGCGCTCGTGGTTACGCCGTCTATGGAGCTCTAAGCTGGTGCCCGCCAAGGACGTCGCCTGGCATATAGAAGAGTCAGCGCGATTGCACAGCCGCGGAATCGACCGGTTCAATCTTGGCAGACCAGCCGAGGCGAGTCGGCTTCATCGGCGCGCCCTGCGAACCCTTGAGCGGATCAGCGAATCCTTGGTCGAGGAGCATCGACGGCTGGTCGCCATCCAACTGGCCCGCGTCTGGCTGAGTCTCGCCGTAAGTGACTCGGAGCTGCACGGCGTCGATCGAGGAGCAGTGGCCCTGCAGCAGGCGACCGAGATCGCCGAATACATCGACCACAACGAACTGCGGGCATTGGTGCACGGCAACCGTGGCCTGCTCAACGTCAGGGCGGGGCGCCTGGTCGCGGCGCGGGACGAACTCGACAGCGCGGTCAACCTACTGGAACACGTGTCCGCACTGGACCGGTGCTACTTCCTGAGCAATCGTGGAATCGTCAATCTTTATCTGGGTGATCTGAGACAGTCCGAAGGAGATCTCACGAAGGCGGCGGAACTCGCGGCCGCGGCCGGACTGAAGGAGTTCGAAGCCGGCGCCCTGCACAATCTCGGATATCTGAGTTTCTTACAAGGGAATCTTCCCAGTGCCCTCAGCGCGATGGAGAAGGCGGTTGCGGTAGATGTCGGGGGATCGCTGCACGGCGTCTCCCCGTTGGATCGGGCACGAGTTCTCATTGAGGCTGGCCTCGTGCGCGAGGCAGACGAGGCACTGGCCGAAGCCGCCGAGTTCTTTGCCCGGAATAGATTGGCCCAGGATCTTGGGGA
This sequence comes from Jatrophihabitans sp. GAS493, assembly GCF_900230215.1. Taxonomy (NCBI): domain Bacteria; kingdom Bacillati; phylum Actinomycetota; class Actinomycetes; order Jatrophihabitantales; family Jatrophihabitantaceae; genus Jatrophihabitans; species Jatrophihabitans sp. GAS493. The sequence continues at coordinate 1,931,572 of NZ_LT907982.1, forward strand.
GACCGAACTGGCTCGGGCCGAGTGCGCACTATTGACCGGCGACATTCCACGCGCGCGAGCGCTCGCATCGCGGGCCCGCATTCGCTTCAAGCGCCGCGGGAGCGAGCGATGGCGTCGTAGCGCGGAACTTGTCCTGTTACAGGGTGATCTAGGCGCTGGGCGCCCCGGCTCGCGTCTCGCTCCGCCGGCGCTTCGGCTTGCCTCCGAGCTTGAGGCCGAGGGCCTGCAGGGTCAGGCAAGGACCGCGCACCTGCTCGCCGCCGAAGCGCTGTTGCGGGCGGGCGATATCGACTCGGCTCGCGACGCGGCCGCGGCGGCTGGACCGGTACGAAAGGACGATCCGATCTCGGCCCGGCTCCACACCTATCTGATCCGGGCAAGACTGGACGTCGCCGGCGGCGCTGTCAGGTCCGGACGGCGGGAGATCCGGACGGGGCTGCAGGAGCTGGCCAGCCACCAGGCCAAGTTCGGTTCGATCGATCTCCAGACGGCAAGCGCGGTGCACGGTCGGAGGCTGGCCGACTTCGACCTCTCGCTTGCGCTCAAGAGCGGCCGATCGGCCGGTGTCGTGGCGGCCGGCGAGCGAGCCCGGGCCACCTCGCGTCGTCTGAGGGCCGTCCGGCCACCGGCCGATGAAATCACTGCCGGCCTGCTGACTCAGCTGCGCAAGACGGTGGAGAGCATGCGTGACCGGGAGTCAGATAGCAGTGCCGGACCGGAGGTTGCCTCTGGTCGCCATCGGATCAGCGAGCTGCAACGTCAGATCCGAGAACGGGCCTGGACGACGGACGGCGGTGGTGAATCCGATCGACCGGTGTCGATCCCCGAGATCGAAGGCGCGCTCTACGAGGATGACGCGGTGATGCTGATGTTCGTGAGCTCAGACGACGCGCTGCACGCGGTGATTCTGCAGGCGTCGGGGGCATCGATTCGGGCTGTACAGCAACCGTTGTCAGATGTGGTAGATCGGATCAGCCGGATCAGAGCAGACCTGGACGGCCTGGCCAACGACTTGCTGCCGGTACAGCTGAGAACTGTGGTCGGGGCGTCGCTTCGATCGTCGCTCAATTGGCTTGACCAGACACTACTCGGCGCGTTCGACTTGGACGGGCGGGAGTTGGTCATCGTGCCAACCGGTGCGCTGAGCGCGATTCCGTGGAATTCCCTTCCCTCGCTACGTGGCACCCCGGTCGTCGTTACCCCGTCGGCGACTGCCTGGCTGAGTGCTCGAGGAGTAAGCGCGGTCGCCGGGGTGGTGACAGCCGTGGCCGGGCCTGGACTCGCTATGGCTGAGGACGAGGCGTCTTCGGTGGCGGGGGTCTGGGGCCGCCAGGGTCGCTCGGTGGTAGGTGCAGTGGCCAACCAAAAGACGTTCGCCGCCAATATGGTCGAGAGTTCCGTGTTGCATGTCGCCGCGCATGGTCGTCATCAGATGGACAGCCCGCTTTTCTCCTCGATACGACTGGCCGACGGACCGCTCTTCGCCTACGAGTTGGATCAGATCAGCCGCGTCCCCGAGCACGTCATCCTGGCCGCCTGCGAGCTCGGACTGGCAACCGTCGGCCCGGGTGATGAGGCGCTCGGACTGACTAGCGTCCTGCTGCACTGGGGCAGCCAGTGCGTTGTATCCGGGGTGGCCCGAGTGGCCGACGACGCGGCAGCGAGCGTCATGGTGGACTATCACCGACGGCTGGCCAAGGGTGTGCGGTCGTCGCAGGCCTTGGCCGACTCGATCGCCGACTTCGATGGGGCGGCTCCGATTCCGTTCGTCTGTTTCGGCGCGGCGTATTCAGCTGCTCCTACCTCTGCCTAGCGAGCCCGTCCGAGCGGGATTTGGTGTCTGATGGCTGCTCGACGTACTGTAGGTAACTGATCCACCAAAGACCGCTGGTTGCTGCATGCGCACATGCAGCTGAACAACTCTGGAGCGCCAGAGCGGCCCGCGCAGGATGGACGGTTCGGTTCTGCCGCGTGCCCTCGGGTGCGTGAGGCAAATCCCGCCCCGTGCGCCCTGCGCCGGGGCGTTTCTTCGTTTCGTGATGAGTTCGCCCAGCCAGACATCACGAGAGGAGGACGAATGCCGAACACCGAGAAGGTCTCCGCCGTAGCCGAGATCGCTGAGCAGTTCACCAACTCATCGGCCGCTGTGATCACCGAATACCGTGGTCTCACGGTCAAGCAGGTCGGTGCCCTGCGCCGGACGCTCGGAAGCGAAACCACTTACGCCGTCGTCAAGAACACGCTCACCAAGCGTGCCGCGGCCGACGCTGGGATCGCGATCGACGACAGCCTGCTGGTCGGACCGACCGCCATCGCGTTCGTCAAGGGTGACACCGTCGAGGCAGCTAAGAGCCTCCGCGATTTCGCCAAGGCGAACCCGCTGCTGGTCATCAAGGGCGGTGTGCTCGACGGTAAGTCGCTCACAGCGGCCGAGATCACCAAGATGGCCGACCTCGAGTCGCGCGAAGTCCTGCTGGCCAAGGTCGCTGGCGGCCTGAAGGCGCTGCCGACCCGTGCAGCCGGCCTGTTCCAGGCTCCGCTGTCGCAGATGGCCCGCCTGGCCAAGGCGCTGGAGGAGAAGAAGCCCGCCGAGGCTGCCGCTCCTGCCGCGTCCGAATCAGCACCGCTGGTGAAGGATTTCACCGCAGAAGAGGCTCCGGCCGACGCTGTTGAGATCGACACCGCCGTTGCCGAGTCCGAAGCATCCGCCGAGCCGGCGGAGTAGTAACCCCATCCCATCGCGTCCCGGGATCAACCCGACGATGCGATATCAACGCCGGCTCACCGGCAAGAAGTAGAAAACGAAAGGAACCATCATGGCGAAACTCAGCACTGACGACCTGCTTGACGCGTTCAAGGAGATGACCCTGCTCGAGCTCTCGGACTTCGTGAAGCAGTTCGAGGAGACCTTCGACGTAACCGCCGCCGCTCCGGTCGCCGTTGCCGGCCCGGCCGGTCCGGCTGCGACCGCTGAGGCCGCTGAGGAGCAGGACGAGTTCGACGTCATCCTCGAAGCCGCTGGCGGCACCAAGATCCAGGTCATCAAGGAGGTGCGCACGCTCACGAACCTGGGCCTCAAGGAGGCCAAGGACCTCGTCGACGGCGCCCCGAAGGCTGTTCTGGAGAAGGTCAACAAGGAAGCTGCCGAGAAGGCCAAGGCCGCTCTCGAAGGCGCCGGCGCGACGGTCACCGTCAAGTAACTCGCCTCACCCACGCTGGGCCGGACGGCGCAGCTAGCGAGGTATTTCTTAAGAAGGAGCGGCACCTGTCACGGGTGCCGCTCCTTCTTGCTTTTCCCCTGAATTAATCTGTGGTTCATCCCGTTGTGTGCGTATCGTCACATCAAGATTTGGATAGTTTTTTCCGCTCGATGGTGACTCGTACGGTTACCGAGCAGTAGGTTGCTCTAGGTGGGTTGCCTGCGTCACACCTCTGCGTGTGCACACAACTACTGGCCTGCCGATTGTCTGGCTGGCTAGTCCGTCTTGCGCAGGCGTCACGGCGAAAGACGTGGCACCATCGAGCAGCACCGGACAGCGAAGCTGTGTGAGAAGTACCTGTGGAATGCAGTAAATCGGATCGTTAGGAGACAGCGTGGGAGTCGAGGTCGCGGTCGAAGGGCTGTCCAAGTCCTTCGGTAAGCAGCTCATCTGGGGCGACGTCTCTCTCACCCTCCCGCCCGGCGAGATCTCCGTCCTGCTCGGCCCTTCGGGCACCGGCAAATCGGTGTTTCTGAAGTCCCTGATCGGCCTGTTGAAGCCCGAACGCGGCTCCATCGTCATCAAGGACACCAACCTCGTGCGCTGCAGCGAGCAGCAGATGTACGAGACCCGCAAGCTCTTCGGTGTTCTCTTCCAGGACGGCGCCCTCTTCGGCTCCATGAATCTCTTCGACAACATCGCCTTCCCGCTGCGCGAGCACACGCGCAAGAAGGAGAAGGAGATCGCGGCGATCGTCAACGAGAAGATGGCGATGGTCGGCCTGGAGGGCACCGAGTCCAAGCTTCCCGGGGAGATCTCCGGCGGTATGCGCAAGCGGGCCGGCATCGCCCGGGCTCTGGTGCTCGACCCCGAGATCATCCTCTTCGACGAGCCTGACTCCGGTCTCGACCCGGTGCGCGTGGCCTACATCAGCCAGCTGATCGTCGACCTCAACGCCCAGACCGACGCCACGTTCCTGATCGTCACCCACGACATCGGCATCGCCCGTACCGTGCCGGACAACGTTGGAATGCTCTTCCGCCGCGAGCTCGTCATGTTCGGTCCCCGCGAGGTGCTGCTCACCAGCGACGAGCCGGTGGTCAAGCAGTTCCTCAACGGCCGGCGCGAGGGCCCGATCGGTATGAGTGAGGAGAAGGACGTCGCGCTCATGGCCGCCGAGATCGAGCGGGCCAGGAACGCGCCGGAACCGCACCCGCTGGCCGGTGCCAAGGGATCGGGCGGCCCCGGTCTGCCGCCTCAGCTGCAGCCCTCCCACGGCCTGCCGCAGCGAGCTGCCGTCGCCCGTCGCCAGCAGCGCGTCCTGGAGATGCTGCACACCCTCCCCGAGGCGGCACAGGCCGCGGTGAAGGCTGCGCTCGCTCAGGAACACGAAGAGGACCGCCTTCGCCGTCTCGCCGAGATGTCCGATGACTACCAGACCCAGACAATTCCGGTCGGCACTATCTGATGGCTGCCACGTTCGCACCCCTGGCCGGGGTGAAACAGGCTGGACGCCTGTTCGCACTCTTCCTGGAAGTGGGACGGCTTACCTTCAAGCGCCCATTCCAGTTCCGGGAATTCGTCCAACAGTCCTGGTTCGTCGCCAGCGTCACCGTCGTCCCGACGGCTCTGGTCGCCATTCCGTTCGGAGCGGTCATCGCCCTGCAGATCGGAAGCCTCACCCGCCAGATCGGGGCTCAGTCCTTCACCGGTGCGGCCAGTGTGGTGGCGGTTGTCCAGCAGGCCGGACCGATCGTGGTCGCGCTGCTGATCGCCGGCGCTGGTGGCTCGGCGATCTGTGCCGACCTCGGCAGCCGCAAGATCCGCGACGAACTGGACGCAATGGAGGTGCTCGGCATCTCGCCGGTGCAGCGGCTGGTCGTGCCTCGCGTGCTGGCGACGATGCTGGTCGCGGTAGCGCTCAACGGTCTCGTCGACGTCGTCGGGGTCGCCGGTGGCTACTTCTTCAACGTCATCCTGCAGGGCGGGACGCCAGGCGCCTACCTCTCCAGCTTCTCGGCCCTGGCCCAGATCTCCGACCTCTGGTCGGGTGAGCTGAAGGCGCTGCTCTTCGGAGCCATCGCCGGTGTGGTCGCCGCGTTCAAGGGCCTGAACGTCGGTGGTGGCCCGAAGGGCGTCGGTGACGCGGTGAACGAGTCCGTCGTCATCACCTTCCTGCTCCTCTTCTTCGTCAACTTCAGTGTCACCGCGGTGCTGCTGCAGATCATCCCGGCGAAGGGGTCATAGTGGCCAACACCTTCACCGACGGCGCCCGCAAGGCCTTCCGCTGGCCCGGCGCCCAGCTCGAGCAGTGGGGCGAGCAGCTCTCCTTCTATGTGCGCGCCCTTATCTGGATTCCGCGCACCCTCAAGCGGTACCTCCGCGAAGTCATGCGGCTGCTGGCCGAGGTCACCTTCGGCACCGGAGCGCTTGCGGTCATCGGCGGCACCATCGGCGTCATCACCTTCATGTGTTTCTTCGTGGGCACGCAGGTCGGTCTGCAGGGCTACCAGGCTCTGAACCAGATCGGTACCAGCGCCTTCACCGGCTTCATCTCGGCGTACCTCAATACTCGTGAGATCGCCCCGCTGGTCGCCGGCTTGGCGTTGTCGGCCACCGTCGGCTGCGGCTTCACCGCTCAGCTCGGCGCCATGCGGATCAGCGAGGAGATCGACGCGCTCGAGGTCATGGCGATCCCGAGCATCCCGTTCCTGGTCACCACCCGGATCATCGCCGGCTTCATCGCGGTCATCCCGCTCTACGTGATCGGCCTGCTCGCCTCATACTTCTCGACGCGGTTCGTGACGACGGTGTATTTCGGGCAGTCGGCCGGTACCTATGACCATTACTTCAATCTCTTCCTGCCTCCCGAAGACGTGCTCTGGTCGTTCTTCAAGGTGCTCGTCTTCTCGGTCGTACTGGTGCTCAGCCACTGCTACTACGGCTACACGGCCAAGGGTGGTCCGGCTGGCGTGGGTGTGGCCGTCGGTAAGGCGGTCCGGACCGCGATCGTTGCCGTCACCATTACCGACTTCTTCCTCTCGCTCGCGATCTGGGGCGCCTCGACCACGGTTCGGATTGCGGGGTAGTGGCGATGAATGCAACCCGTATCAAGATGCGTATCTACGGCGTCATCTTCCTGGTCGTGCTGCTGGGCCTGGTCGGTCTGTCGATCGCCGCGTACCAGAAGCGATTCACCAAGGTCACCGATGTCGTGCTCAAGACCGACTTCACCGGAAATCAGCTGCAACCGCAGTCGGACGTGAAGGTGCGCGGTATCGAGGTCGGCGAGGTCCGTGCGATCCACGCCACGACCACTGGGGCGAACGTCGAACTGGCGCTGGACCCGTCGAAGCTCGACCTGGTGCCGAGCAACGTGCTGGCGCAGTTGTTGCCGAAGACTCTCTTCGGTGAGCAGTACGTGGCCCTGATCCTGCCCGAGAACCCTGAGGGGAACATCGAGGCCGGTGACACGATCCACCAGGACACGAGCTACCAAGCTGCCCAGATCTCGGACCTGCTGCGGCACACACAGCCGGTCCTGGACGCCCTGAGCCCGGCCGAGCTGAACGCGACGCTGACCGCGCTGGCTACCGCGCTGCGCGGCCGAGGCGATCAGATCGGGCAGAGCCTGGTCAAACTGGATATCTACCTGAAGAAGTTGAACCCGAGTGTTCCGCAGTTGGCCACTGACCTGGTGAACATCGGCAAAGTCGCAGCCACCTATGACGCCGCGCTGCCGGACATCCTGTCGACGCTGGACCACCTGCGTACCACCTCGGCCACGATCACTACCAAGAGCGCCGCGCTGGCGAACTTCCTGACACTGGGCACCAGCACCTCGGATGCGCTGACCGCGTTCTTCAAGGCCAATGGCAACCAGATCATCAATCTGGCGTCTACGTCCGTGCCGGTACTTCAGCTCTTCGCCAAGTACGCGCCGGAGTACACCTGCATTCTGTCCGCGACAACCAAGCTCGACAAGAATGCTCAGGCGGCCTTTGCCGGTGGAGTCGTGAAGGTGACCGTTCGCTCGACCCAGCCGATGGGGCGCTACCTGGCCGGCGACGAACCGAAGGTTGTCAGCGCTCCGCCGAGCTGCAGTGCTCCGCTTGGCAAGAAGTTCGACGACGGTGCAGCACCCTACGGCGGTACTGGTTCGGGGGCATACACAAAGCCAAGCACAACGATCCCCGGAACCTTCGGACCGAATAGCCTGGCTGAGCGGCAGCTCATCGGCGCGGTGGTGGCGGCGCAGACCGGCACCGAGCCGTCCGATGTAACTGACATATCCACGATTGTCGCCGGGCCGATCCTGCGCGGAAGCAGTGTGGAGGTGAGTGCGAAATGAGAGGTTGGGTCGCGCCCTTCATCAAGCTGATCGCTTTTCTGATCGTTACCACGCTCGCCACCTACGTCTTGGCGGCGACGATCAGCAATGCGTCCTACGGTTCGGTCAACAAGTATTCCGCTGACTTCACCGACGTCACCGGGCTGAACCTCAACGATGATGTCCGCATCGCCGGCGTTCGGGTTGGCTCGATCGTGGGCATCAAGGTGGTGAAGCGGAACCTAGCCGAGGTGAAGTTCACGGTTGCCGCCGATCACCGCATCCCCAAGTCGGTGCTGGCGCGGCTGCGCTACCGAAACCTGGTCGGGCAGCGGTACCTCGAACTCGCCCAGGGTGCAGGTGACGCCAACGACCTGCTTCCGCCGAACGGCAACATCCCCGAGAAGCAGACCGAGAACGCCCTCGACCTGACCCAACTCTTCGGCGGGTTCCAGCCGCTCTTCCAGGTGCTGAACGGTACCGAGCTCAACCAGCTCTCGGCGTCGATCATCGGCGCCTTCCAGGGTGAGGGTCCGTCGATCGAGTTGTTGGTGCAGCAGGTCGGGAGCCTGACCACCGCGCTGGCCAGCAAGGATCAGGCGATCGGCAGTCTCATCGACAATCTCAACTCGGTGCTCACCGCAGTCAATGACCGGGATGCCGAGCTGACCGATCTCATCAACTCGCTGCAGACTTGGGTCTCCGGACTAGCGGAGGATCGCCAGTCGATCGGCAACGCCATCGACGGCGTGAACGGCCTGGCCACGACGGCGACCCAGTTGCTCACCAGCATTCGCCCGCCGCTGGCCGCTGATGTAACCCAGCTCAAGGGACTTGCAACCACGTTGAACAAGAACTCCAGCACGATCACGACAACGATCCAGCAGGTTCCGGCCCGAGCCGCAGCGTTGATTCGCACCATGAGTTACGGCGCTTGGGCGAACTTCTACGTTTGCAGCCTCGCCGGCGCGACCACGGGCAGTGGTGGCACGCTCAACGAGCCCAACGACTGGACCTCATCACAGCCGAGGTGCAGCCCATGACCTCGACGACGCCTATGAAGACGCGTAAGGCTCCTGGAGGTCGCAGCTTCAGCAGCCGGAATCCGACGACCATCGGTGCAATCGGACTCGTCCTGATCGCGGTGCTGCTCTGGTCGGCGTTCAATGCGCAGAAGCTGCCGATCATCGGCGGCGGAACGATCTACTACGCCGCGTTCAGCGAGGCGGCCGGCATAAAGCCGAATGACGAGGTCCGCATCGCGGGCGTGAAAGTCGGACTCGTGACCGGCGTGGCCCTCGACGGCGACCATGTCAAGATCACCTTCCGGGTCAAGCAGGCCTACGTTGGCAACGAGAGCACGGCGGCGATCAAGATCAAGACACTGCTCGGCGCCAAGTTCCTGGCCATCAACCCGGTGGGTGGGTCGCGGCTCAAGGCGGGTTCCCAGATTCCGCTCACCCGTACGGTCGCGCCCTACGACATCTATCCGACCTTCCAGCAACTGACGAATACTGTCGAAGCGATCGACAAGGAGCAGCTGGCCAAGTCCTTCCAGGTGCTCTCGCAGTCCTTCGACAACACGCCAGCTGATGTAAAGATCGCTATCACCGGTCTCTCCAAGCTCTCCAGCACCTTCGCCAGCCGCGACGCAGCACTCCGCTCACTGCTGGCCAAGACGAAGAGCGTCTCGGGTGTACTCGCCGATCGGGACACTCAGATCACGCAACTCATCACCGACGGCGGCCTGCTCCTCGACGAGCTGAACAGCCGAAAAGACGCGATCCAGACTCTGCTGGAGAACACCGCGGTGGTCTCGGCCCAGCTCTCCGGATTGGTCGCGGACAACAATGCCGACCTGAAGCCGGCCTTAGATCAGCTCAATGCAGTGCTGGCCATTCTCAATCAGAACAAGGACAGTCTGGCTCGAGGACTTCAATTGATTGCTCCGTACTACAGGCTTTTCACGAACGTTACCGGTAATGGTCGATGGTTCAGCGGGTACGTGCGTAACGCAACCATCGGAGATCTCACAATCTCCGGCTTCACCCCAGGGGCTGACTGATGACCGCCGAGCTTCCTAGCGCCGCACCACTCACACCGAGGCGTGCTCGTTCCGAGCGGGGACGCAGCATCCGGCTAGTTGCGCTTGGTGTGATCCTCGTGTTCGTGATCGCCGGTGCCTTCTATTTCGTAACGCGAAAGCCGACTCGGACCGTCACTGCGCACTTTGACGAAGCTGTTGGTGTCTACGTGGGATCAGATGTGCGGATTCTGGGCGTTCGCGTTGGGCAGATCACCAAGATCACCCCTCACGTCGACAACATCGAGGTCGAGATGACCTACGACGCCTCCTACAAGGTGCCGGCCAACGCGATCGCCGTCGTCGTTCCGCCATCCATCGTCAGCGACCGCTACCTGCAGCTGGCACCGGTGTACACCGGCGGCGCCCAGTTGCCGAACGACGCCGACATCCCTAAGAGCCGCACCGCTTCGCCGGTAGAACTAGACGACATCTACAAGTCCTTGAGCGATCTCTCGGTCGCCCTCGGCCCGAGCGGCGACGGCAAGTCCAGCCCGCTCAACGACCTGATCGAGACGACAGAAAAGAACCTCGACGGCAACGGCGCACTTCTCGGGCAGACATTCACCGACCTCTCCAAAGCGGCCAAGACATTCGCCGACAGCAGCGGTGATCTCTTCGGGACGGTGAAGAACCTGCAGGCATTCACGACCGCGTTGGCCAACAGCGACTCTCAGGTCCGGCACCTGAACGAGCAACTGGCAACCGTGGCCAGCAGCCTGGCGGACGAGCGAGGTTCCCTGGCTTTGGCACTGAAGAACCTCTCCGGCGCATTGACGGATATCTCGTCGTTCATTTCGAAGAACCAGATGAGTATTCATACAAGTGTCTCCAGCCTGAAGGACGTAACCGCAACTCTGGTGCAGCAGAAGGCTGCGCTAAACGAGTTCCTGCAGGTTGTACCGACTGCGGTATCCAACATCACGCACGCGTTCAATCCGGTCACGGGTGTTTTCGACGCTCAGGGTGTGACGATGGACCATGACGACACCACGGGCGGTCTTAAACCCACGTTGATCACAAAGGTTCCTGCACACGCTGATGGGTCGTCGAGCGGCTTTGTAGACGTGCCCGGAGCTCACGGCGTGTCGTCATGGATCGACCAGGCAACTGGCGACCTTGTGAAGGCGGGTTCGTGATGAGATTTCGTACGGCCTTCCGCGCGGCCGTAGCTCCGCTCGTAGGTGCCGTCCTCCTGAGTGGATGCAGCTTCCACGGCCTCTACTCGACACCACTTCCGGGCGGCGCCGATCTGGGTAGCCACCCGATCACCATTGATGTCAACTTTCTGGACGTCCTCGACTTGGTGCCCCAGTCCTCAGTCAAGGTCAATGACGTGGCAGTTGGCAAGGTCGATTCGATCAGCCTCGACGGCTGGACAGCCAAAGTGAAGCTCTCGATCAACGGCGATGTGGATCTGCCGAAGAATGCACGTGCCGAGTTGCTGCAGACATCTCTCCTAGGAGAGAAATACGTGGCCCTTGAGGCGCCGCCGACCGATCCCGCCCCGGAGCGCCTCACGAGTGGCGACGAGATTCCGCTCGCCAACACCGGGCGTAACCCCGAAGTCGAGGAGATCCTCGGTTCGATCTCGCTGGTTCTGAGCGGCGGCGGGCTCTCCCAGGTGCAGACGATCATCCACGAACTGAACAATGTCTTCGGCGGCCGGACCAGTCAGATCCGCGATCTGCTGACCCAGCTCAACACGTTCGTGGGGGCGCTTGACGCGCAGAAGGATGCGATCACCAAATCGATCGATAGCGTCGATTCGTTGGTGACCCACCTGAATGCGCAGAAGCAGATTCTCACGAACACACTTGACACGCTGCCAGCTGCGCTCAAGGTACTGAGTTCACAGCGAACTCAGTTCGTCACGCTGCTCGACAGTCTCTCCAACTTCGGCACCGTTGCGACCGGCGTCATCAATAGCAGCAATGCGAATCTGACGACCGATCTGAAGAACCTTCAGCCGATCCTGACACAGCTCAACAAGGCTGGCTCGAACCTGCCGAACTCGCTGGCCCTCCTCGCTACTGCACCGTTCCCGAGAAACGTCACGAACGATATCAAGGGTGACTATCTAAATGTGGGTTTCACCTTCAAGGACCTGTGCGTTTCCGACGTCACCCAATCGAAGTACGGGACCTGCAAGCCAAGGACCGCGACGAGTTCGCTGGATGCATCGCAGATCCCCGATGTCCCCGGTGCGGAGGGCTGACAGATGCTCAAGCGATCGGTCAAAATCCAGCTCACCGCCTTCTTCATCATTGCGTTGCTCGGCGTCAGCTACGTCGGCGCCCGCTATGCCGGCATCGAAACCTTGATCTTCGGCCGGGGTGGCTGCACCATCTCGGCTGACTTTCCTGACTCGGGCGGCATCTTCACGAACGCTGAGGTGACCTACCGGGGCGTCGGAATCGGCAAGGTCGGTGAACTGCACCTCCTGAAGGACGGTGTTCGAGCGGACCTGGATCTGAAGAGCTGCTCGGATCCGAACCTGCCGCAGAGCACCTCGGCTATCGTCGCCGACCGCTCGGCCGTCGGTGAGCAGTACGTCAACCTGGTGGCGGCAAAGGACGTTGGGCCATATCTCCAGGCTGGCGGCAATCTGCCCATGTCGCAGAACGAGATCCCGATCGCGACTCAGGTTTTCATCACCAACCTGGATAACCTGACCAAGTCGGTAAACCCCGTTGACCTGAAGAAGAGCCTCCATGAGCTTGACCTGGCGTTCAATAACAAGGGCCCGGACCTGGCTGTGCTCGCCGACTCGATCACGACCCTGATTAATCGCGCTCTGATCGCGCTCCCCGACACGATCTCGCTCATTCAAACCAGCGACACGGTTTTGAAAACCCAGGTCGCCGAAGGTTCGGCCATCGGCAGCTGGGCCAGCGATCTGAACAAGCTGACCGCGACGCTGAAGTCGAGCGACGGAGACATCCGCACACTGCTCGACAATGGCCCGAGCGCGTTCGCTGCGATAAAGACCTTCGTGCAGAGCAACCAAGACGATATCGGTGTCCTGTTCGCCAACCTCACCACCCTCGGCCAGGTAGTAACCCGTAATACCGGTGGCGTCGAGCAGGTGCTTTCCCTCTTCCCAGTTGCCATCGCGGATGGTCTGACCGCACTTCCGGGCGACGGGACGTTGCACTTCGGTTTTGTGCCACCTGGTGTGAGGTCGTCCACCCAGCCTCCGTTCTGCACGGTCGGATATGGCGGCACGAAGAAGCGAACGTCCCTGGATACTTCGCCCGCCGCGCCTAACACGTCGGCTCAATGCACGGATCGAAGCAGCGTCCGAGGCGCGGCGAACACGCCAGGTGGCGACACGATGAGCACCGCTGGTGGTGGCACCGTCTATCCCCGGGCGAACACCGCAAACGTGGTTCGCGTGGGAGATATCTCCAACCCGTCGGCGCAGATCCTCGGGGACTCCTCCTGGGTCACCATCCTCTCCTCGAGCATGCACTGAGGTGCGCGACTGAACTCGAGGCTCACACCCTGGCAGCGCAAATCGGTTACTCAGCTGCCTCCAAGCTCAATGCTCTACCCTTGCCAATTACACCTGAGGAAGGCGCCCGGGTAGGCGTGTTGATTCACCTAGAAGAGAATTGAGTATGTCGAGAGAACACCGCGGATATGCCGCGTGGATTGTGTTGGTGGTGGCGGGGACGCTCAGCATCGTGCTGGCCGCGCTGCTTGTCTTCCAGCTCACACGTCCCACCAAGTATCACATCGCCGCCAACGAACAGGCCGCGATGGACGCCGCTTCGCAGGCCACGGTGAACCTCGGCAGCCTTAGTCGCAAGAACTTCGACGCCGACTGGGCTCGCGCAGTCAAGGGCGTGAGCGGCCCGACCCTAGATGCCCTCCAGCCGCTGAAGGCCAACACCCAGCAGACCATGGTCGCGGCCCAGTCAGACCTGGTGGCCACTGTCTCCTCGACCTCAGTTGAGTCGAGTAACAAGGACACCGTGATGGTGTTGATCGCCTTCAACGGCTACAAGGTCGATGACAAAGGCACTAAGACCCAGAGCAGTGCGAACCGTCTGGAGCTGACGATGAAGCAGACCGGCGGCAAGTGGCTGATCAATGACACCAAGTCGCTCGGGCTGACCTCATGAGCCCGAAGCGCATCATCTCCAGCCCCGAGTCCCTACCGAGCCTCGATCGTGAGACGCCAGCAGATTCGGTTAGCAATGAGCCAGTCGACGCCTCGATCGCTACGGCTGGGCCCCAGGGATCCATCCCCGACGTCGTCGCGGTCCCAGGTGAGTCCCCGAGTGGGACGGCCGAGGTTGTCGACCCGCCGGAGGATGAAGTTCGCAAGCCGGTGCGGAGCACTCCGGCCGCTCAGGTGGCGAACCGGGCCCGGCGCATCGGCGGTGCGGGCCTGGCGGCCACAGCCACCCTCGACGACGCCGACACCGATCGGGCCGACAAGGTCACGCTTACCAAAACCGACTTGGTCGATGATTCCGCTCGTCGTGGTCGTGGCATGGCCGGACGTCCAGCCACCAAGTCGCGGATCGCGCGGGAAGACAGCCTGACGGCCGATGCGAGCGAAGGGCGAAAGTTCGGGCGCGAAGCTATTCTCGCCACCGTCGCCGTGGTCGCGATGTTGGTCCTTGCTGGCGTGAATGTGCTCGTCTGGCACCCCTGGCACAAATCGGACGCGACTGCCGCGCTTCGCGGTGAGATCCTGTCGTCGGTCAACCAGGCGACTGCGCTCGCCATCAGCTATGACTACCGCACCTGGGACAAGTCAGCCGCCGCCGCGGAAACCAACCTCACCGGCCAATTCAAGACTGACTACGCCAACGCGATGAAGGCCCAACAGGCGAACGCGACTAGCACCAAGACCGTCGCCGTCGGCAAGGTCGACAACTCAGGCCTGGCCGCGATCAACAGCGCGGGCACCGAGGCAACCGTCGCCGTCTACGCCGAGCGGACTCGCACGAACACGACGAACACCGATCCGGTGACCGATCTGCTCGCTCTGCAGATCATCACCGACAAGGTCGATGGCAAGTGGAAAATCAGCAAGCTCAGCTACATCAACTGAGCTACTGAATTGGCGTGATCAGCATGCCATTAACGGTCCAAACTATGTATGCCGGTCGAATTTAGTGCCGGTTATCCACAGGTGGTTACTTTTCGACCGTCAGGATGTTAACCTCGGTCTACCGGCCTGTTGCATCTAATGCCGAGGTTACTTTCTTGGGAGGGAAGTTGCCGGATACAAAGCCTTTTCGTATGACATTCAACCTTCGCGCGGCGAGCTCAGGCGGCCCGTAGCTGTAAGGAACTCACGACTCACGCGCACACCTCCGCCCGCTATTATTGCGGTCGCGTAATCGGTGTTGGCGGATTATCGCCAAGTCCCATTTCTGGTATCTCCAATTTGCTTTTGCGTTGCTCAAGATGAGGCCGATATGTTCTCTGTTAAATCAGCTCGCGGCGTGTGCCGAACTGGTTGCCGTGGATCTCGACGACCACTGCGCCTTCTTAGTTTGCTTGTGCTCTCTCTTCTGCTACTCACTCTTGGCACTCCGCTGGCCTCGGCCGGCGGGGCTGGGTTCGTGTCCGTTAGCGCATCTGTCTCATCGGGGGCTGAGAAGATCTCCGGCGTCGTCAACCTGGCCGACGCCGGAGCGTCAGGGTCAGTGAAGGTCTTGTACGGAACATCTGCATCGTTGGGTAGCGCGTCGTCCGCGATCGTGGTCACCGGCGACAGTGCGGGGAGCGCCAAGTTCGCCATCTCCCTGTCTGGGTTGATCAAGTCCCCGTATTTCTACAAGGTGCAGCTCACGAGTTCGGGCGGTAACGCGTCGACGGGACTCCTTACCTTCGTAGTTCCAGGTTTGATGAGTGTCGACGGCTACGCATTGCCTGGCGGCGGCAAGGAACTTGTCTCGGTAGTGGTCTCCTCGACCGGGAACGCCACTTCAACCCTTGCATACGGGTTAACGAGTACCTACGGTTCGACGGCGCCAGCCGCTACCGCTGTGCCATCGACGGGTATCGCGACAGTCAATACCACCCTGTCGGGGCTTCAGCCCAATACGGTGTACCACCTGCAGGCGACGGTTGTGACGAACGCCGGAACCTTCGTCAGTAAGGACCACACCTTCACGACTGGGAAGGCCCCGTATTGGCATTCGGCTCAGACGATTGATCCAGGGGCGCTGCTTCGCTCGGTATCGTGTGCTGTCGCCGACGGTTTCTGTGGGGCAATTGATGGCGAGGGGCGATATCTGACGTCCTCGTCAATGGGCAGCACTTGGACTTCACCCGTCACCTACACAACGCGCCCCGACTTGGCTCCTGCGTTATCAGTCAGTTGTGTATCGGCATCCTTCTGTGCAGCCACCGATAGTAGTCTGCACGTCGTCAGGTTCAACAGTGCTGGAATTATCGCTACTGACACCGTTACGGACACCTATAACGAGACCGTGTCATGTGCCTCTGCGACGTACTGCATGACGGTGGACTACAACTCCGGGGCCCACGTATTCAACGGGAGCACTTGGACAACACTGCCTGGGACGCGACCCGAAAGCCTGTACCAGGTTTACACATCCTGCGTGTCGTCAGCGTTCTGTGTCGCCGTCTCGCCGACGGAGAATCCGTCGTATGGCGAACGTGACGCGTATATATACAATGGTGTCACTTGGGCGAACAAGTTGGTCGCAACCGATGGTTGGGGCCTCAGTTCGATTTCCTGCGTCTCGTCGAAATTCTGTGTCGCGGTTGGTGACGGCGGCCCGTACATATACGACGGCACAACTTGGACCCGGTCGAATGTCAGATGGCCCGCTACCTATGCTTCTGAATCTTATCTGCCACCTATGGGCGTCGTCTCGTGCGTGTCCACTTCATTCTGCATGGCTGTATCTCCAGCCGGTGCGGCGCTTGTCTACGACGGCACGACTTGGAAGTCAGTTCCGTTTCCCCTCCCGTCCGGAGCGACCGTGTCCAGCGTGTCGTGCGCCTCGCGGTCCTTCTGCGTCGCCTTGGACGGCACGAGCCATGCGTTCTTGTTCGGAGCGTGACATGCGGAGCGGATACGCTGCTCGTCCGATCAGAATGGTCGGATTTCCTGGGTCGGGTCCGTTTCGTCCTTGCTGCGCTGGCGTGTCGGGGAGCACAGCGCTTGACGCAAGCCCGATTCGGGTGCAGTCTTTCCAACGCAGTAGTTGTAAGAGCACCACGCAGTACAGAGCAGTGTCCAGCTTGGATGGAACATCTGCCGGGTAAGCCATATAGAGGGCCCCGGAGTGTGACCCCGCTGACACCGCTTGCGCAGACGTTTCGCGCCGTTGGACCACGGTGGACAGGTGCGTCCTCGTGAGGTAAAGTAGCTCTTTGCGCTGCCCTCATTCACTTCCGGCCCGTCAAGGGTCTATTTGCTGTGCCCATCGCTGGTTCTCGGTCGACTCCGGTCGCCCACCCAGCGCGAGCCCAGCAAATCCGGGTGCTCCGGGGCTCTGATGAGAGCGGCGTCACGAGTTCGAGTACATGGGTTCCAGTACAGGTAAGTCCTCGGAAGGACGCATCTTGGCAGCATCTCGCACGACCAAAACCATCGCCGGCATCCCCGGCTCTCCGCCCCGCACCTCCTTCGCCAAGATTCGTGAGCCTCTCGAGGTTCCGAACTTGCTTGCGTTGCAGACCGCCTCATTCGACTGGCTGGTCGGAAACGCGGCATGGCAGGCCCGTCTGGAAGAAGACGGCGGCAAGACCATGTCTCCCCAGTCCGGCATCGCGAAGATCCTCAATGAGATCTCCCCGATCGAGGACTTCTCCGGCTCGATGAGTCTCTCCTTCTCCAACCCGCGCTTCGAGGACGTCAAGGCGTCCATCGAAGAGTGCAAGGACAAGGACATGACGTATGCGGCCCCGCTCTTCGTCACGGCGGAGTTCACCAACACCACGACTGGCGAGATCAAGAGCCAGACCGTGTTCATGGGTGACTTCCCGGTGATGACCCGCAAGGGCACCTTCGTCATCAACGGCACCGAGCGCGTCGTCGTCTCTCAGCTGGTCCGCTCCCCGGGCGTCTACTTCGACCGCACCCTGGACAAGACGTCTGACGTCGATGTCTACGGCGTCAAGGTCATCCCCGGTCGCGGCGCCTGGCTCGAGTTCGACGTCGACAAGCGTTCGACCGTCGGTGTCCGCATCGACCGTCGTCGCCGCCAGCCGGCCACCGTGCTGCTGAAGGCCCTGGGCTGGAGCACCGAGCGCATCCGCGAGCACTTCGGCTGGTCCGAGACGCTGCTGGCCACCCTCGAGAAGGACCACATCGGTACCCCCGACGAGGCCCTCCTCGACATCTACCGCAAGCTGCGCCCGGGCGAGCCGCCGACGCGTGAGTCCGCGCAGGCGCTGTTGGAGAACCTCTTCTTCAACCCCAAGCGCTACGACCTCGCCGACGTTGGCCGTTACAAGGTCAACAAGAAGCTGGGTGTCGACGCGCCGCTCACCACCGGCACGCTCACCGAAGACGACATCGTCCGCACCATCGAGTACCTGATCCGTCTCCACGACGGCCAGGAGGGCTACGAGACGGACGACATCGACCACTTCGGTAACCGTCGCCTGCGCACCGTCGGCGAGCTGATCCAGAACCAGATTCGGGTCGGCCTCTCCCGCATGGAGCGCGTTGTCCGCGAGCGGATGACGACTCAGGACGTCGAGGCGATCACGCCGCAGACCCTGATCAACATCCGGCCGGTCGTCGCCTCCATCAAGGAGTTCTTCGGCACCTCGCAGCTGAGCCAGTTCATGGACCAGACCAACCCGCTCGCGGGTCTGACCCACAAGCGTCGCCTGTCGGCGCTTGGCCCGGGTGGTCTCTCCCGTGACCGTGCCGGCATGGACGTGCGTGACGTTCACCCGTCGCACTACGGCCGGATGTGCCCGATCGAGACCCCGGAAGGCCCGAACATCGGCCTCATCGGTTCGCTCGCCTCGTTCGGACGCGTCAACGCGTTCGGTTTCATCGAGACGCCGTACCGCAAGGTCACCGACGGCCGGGTCACCGACCAGATCGACTACCTCTCCGCCGACGAGGAGGACAAGCACACGATCGCCCAGGCCAACGCCACGATCGATGCGCAGGGCAACTTCACCGAAGCCAAGGTTCTCGTCCGTAAGAAGGGTGGCGAGGTCGACCTGCTCGACCCGTCCGAGGTCGACTACATGGACGTTTCGCCGCGCCAGATGGTGTCGGTCGCGACCGCGATGATCCCGTTCCTCGAGCACGACGACGCCAACCGTGCCCTGATGGGCGCCAACATGCAGCGTCAGGCTGTCCCGCTGCTGCGCAGCGAGTCGCCGCTCGTCGGAACCGGCATGGAACTGCGTGCCGCCGTCGACGCCGCTGACGTCGTCACCGCCGACAAGGCGGGTGTGGTCGAGGAGCTCTCCGCCGACTACATCACCGTGATGGCTGACGACGGCACGCGCAACACCTACCGGTTGGCCAAGTTCGCGCGCTCCAACCAGGGCACGAGCTTCAACCAGAAGCCGATCGTGGTCGAGGGCATGCGGGTCGAGGTCGGCCAGGTGCTGGCCGACGGTCCGTCCACCGACAACGGTGAGATGGCGCTGGGCAAGAACCTGCTCGTCGCCTTCATGCCGTGGCAGGGTCACAACTACGAAGACGCGATCATCCTCAACCAGCGACTCGTGCAGGACGACGTGCTCACCTCGATCCACATCGAGGAGCACGAAGTCGACGCCCGTGACACCAAGCTGGGGGCCGAGGAGATCACTCGCGACATCCCGAACGTCTCCGAAGAGGTCCTCGCCGACCTCGACGACCGCGGCATCGTGCGTATCGGCGCCGACGTCGTCCCCGGTGACGTGCTGGTCGGAAAGGTCACGCCGAAGGGCGAGACCGAGCTGACCCCGGAGGAGCGCCTGCTGCGCGCCATCTTCGGTGAGAAGGCCCGCGAGGTCCGCGACACGTCGCTGAAGGTTCCGCACGGCGAGGCCGGCAAGGTCATCGGCGTCCGGGTCTTCAGCCGTGAGGACGGCGACGAGCTGGCGCCCGGCGTCAACGAGTTGGTCCGCGTCTACATCGCCCAGAAGCGCAAGATCCAGGACGGTGACAAGCTCGCCGGACGCCACGGAAACAAGGGCGTCATCTCCAAGATCCTGCCGCCGGAGGACATGCCGTTCCTCGAGGACGGAACTCCGGTCGACATCGTGCTGAACCCGCTCGGTGTGCCGTCGCGAATGAACGTCGGCCAGGTTCTGGAGACCCACCTCGGGTGGGTCGCCAAGACCGGCTGGAAGGTAGAGGGGGAGCCCGATTGGGCCGCCCGCCTGCCCGAGGCCGCCCGCGAGGGTCAGGGCAACGTCGCGACTCCGGTCTTCGACGGTGCCCGCGAGGAGGAGATCACCGGTCTCCTCTCCTCGACCAACGTCACCCGTGACGGCAAGCAGCTCATCGGCCACTCGGGCAAGGCACGCCTGCTCGATGGTCGCTCGGGCGAGCCGTTCCCGGAGCCGGTCAGCGTCGGTTACATCTACATCCTGAAGCTGCTCCACCTCGTCGACGACAAGATCCACGCACGCTCCACGGGTCCGTACTCGATGATCACCCAGCAGCCGCTCGGTGGTAAGGCTCAGTTCGGTGGCCAGCGCTTCGGTGAGATGGAGTGCTGGGCGATGCAGGCCTACGGTGCGGCCTACGCACTGCAGGAACTGCTCACCATCAAGTCCGACGACATCCTCGGCCGCGTCAAGGTGTACGAGGCGATCGTCAAGGGCGAGAACATCCCCGAGCCCGGTATCCCGGAGTCGTTCAAGGTGCTCCTCAAGGAGCTCCAGTCGCTCTGCCTCAACGTCGAGGTGCTGTCTTCGGACGGCCAGACGGTCGAGATGCGCGACACCGACGACGACGTCTACCGCGCCGCGGAAGAGCTGGGCATCGACCTGTCGCGTCGCTTCGAGCCGAGCTCCGTCGAAGAGGTCTAAAGCGTCACGTCCCGGTCGCCGTCGCATCCGCGCCGATGCGGCGGCGGCCGGGAAACAGCAACGAACTTAAGAGAAAAAAGCTCCACTAAGAGAGTAGGCAATTTTGCTCGACGTCAACGTTTTCGACGAGCTGCGCATCGGTCTGGCAACAGCCGATCACATTCGCGAGTGGTCCCACGGCGAGGTCAAGAAGCCGGAGACCATCAACTACCGCACGCTCAAGCCTGAGAAGGACGGCTTGTTCTGCGAGAAGATCTTCGGCCCGACCCGTGACTGGGAGTGCTACTGCGGCAAGTACAAGCGCGTGCGCTTCAAGGGCATCATCTGTGAGCGCTGTGGCGTCGAGGTCACCCGCGCCAAGGTTCGTCGTGAGCGCATGGGCCACATCGAGCTTGCCGCTCCGGTCACCCACATCTGGTACTTCAAGGGTGTTCCGTCGCGTCTGGGTTACCTGCTCGACCTGGCGCCGAAGGATCTCGAGAAGATCATCTACTTCGCGGCCTACATGATCACCAGCGTCAACACCGAAGAGCGTCACCGCGACCTGCCGACCCTCGAGGCCGAGATCAGCGCGGAGAAGTCGACGCTTGAGAAGAAGCGCGACTCCGACATCGACACCCGCGCCAAGAAGCTCGAGACCGATCTGGCCGAGCTCGAGGCCGAGGGTGCCAAGAGCGACGTTCGTCGCAAGGTGCGCGAGGGTGGCGAGCGCGAGATGCGCCAGCTGCGTGACCGCGCTCAGCGTGAGCTGGACCGTCTCGAAGAGGTCATGGACACCTTCCGCAAGCTCGACGTGAAGCAGCTCATCGGTGACGAGGGGCTTTACCGCGAACTGCGTGACCGTTTCGGTGAGTACTTCGAGGGCGGCATGGGCGCCGAGTCGCTGCAGACGCTGCTTCGCGGGTTCGACCTCAACGCCGAGTCCGAGTCGCTGCGCGAGACCATCCGCAGTGGCAAGGGCCAGAAGAAGCTGCGTGCCCTCAAGCGTCTGAAGGTGGTGGCCTCGTTCCTGGCCACCAGCAACAGCCCGCTCGGCATGGTGCTCGACTGCGTGCCGGTCATCCCGCCGGACCTGCGTCCGATGGTTCAGCTCGACGGTGGCCGTTTCGCGACGTCTGACCTCAACGATCTGTACCGCCGCGTCATCAACCGCAACAACCGCCTCAAGCGCCTCATCGACCTCGGTGCGCCCGAGATCATCGTCAACAACGAGAAGCGCATGCTGCAGGAGTCGGTTGACGCCCTCTTCGACAACGGTCGTCGTGGCCGTCCGGTCACCGGCCCGGGTAACCGCCCGCTGAAGTCGCTGTCGGACCTCCTCAAGGGCAAGCAGGGTCGTTTCCGCCAGAACCTGCTCGGCAAGCGCGTCGACTACTCAGGCCGTTCGGTCATCGTCGTCGGCCCTCAGCTGAAGCTGCACCAGTGTGGTCTGCCCAAGCAGATGGCCCTGGAGCTCTTCAAGCCGTTCGTGATGAAGCGACTGGTCGACCTCAGTCACGCGCAGAACATCAAGTCGGCCAAGCGGATGGTCGAGCGCGCCCGCCCGGTCGTGTGGGATGTCCTCGAAGAGGTCATCCGCGAGCACCCGGTGCTGCTCAACCGCGCGCCGACGCTGCACCGTCTCGGCATCCAGGCCTTCGAGCCCCAGCTGGTCGAAGGCAAGGCCATCCAGATTCACCCGCTCGTCTGCACGGCGTTCAACGCCGACTTCGACGGTGACCAGATGGCGGTCCACCTGCCGCTGTCGGCCGAGGCCCAGGCCGAGGCACGCATCCTGATGCTCTCGACGAACAACATCCTCAAGCCGGCTGACGGCCGTCCGGTGACCATGCCGACCCAGGACATGATCCTCGGTCTGTACCACCTCACGACCACCCGCGACGAGCAGCTGGGTGCCGGCAACGTCTACTCCAGCGACTCCGAGGCCCTGATGGCTCGCGACGCCAAGGCTCTGGACATGCGGGCGCCGGTGCGCATCCGTCTCGACGGCGTCTACTCGGTCGACAACGGCTCCAAGGCGGATGCCTGGGTTGCTCCGGAGGGCTTCACCCCGGGCGACACGCTGATCGTCGACACTACGCTGGGCCGGGTTCTCTTCAACGAGGCCCTGCCGATCGACTACCGCTTCGTCAACTACGAGGTCACCAAGAAGGAGCTCGGCCAGATCGTCAACGATCTAGCGGAGCGCTACCCGAAGGTGGTCGTAGCGGCGGCACTGGACGCTCTCAAGGCGGCCGGCTTCCACTGGGCGACGCGCTCGGGTATCACCATCGCCATCGACGACGTGGTGACCCCGCCGCGCAAGGTGGAGATCCTCGACCGCTACGAGAAGGACGCGGAGAAGATCGAGAAGGAATACCAGCGTGGTGTGATCACCATCGACGAGCGCCGTCAGGAGCTCGTCGAGGTCTGGACGAAGGCGACCAGCGAAGTCTCCAAGGAGATGGAAGCCAACTTCCCGAAGACCAACCCGGTGTACATCATGATCAGCTCGGGTGCTCGCGGAAACATGATGCAGATGCGTCAGATCGCGGGTATGCGTGGCCTGGTGGCCAACCCGAAGGGCGAGATCATCTCCCGCCCGATCAAGGCCAACTTCCGTGAAGGCCTCTCGGTGCTCGAGTACTTCATCTCCACCCACGGTGCCCGCAAGGGTCTGGCCGACACCGCGCTGCGTACCGCTGACTCGGGTTACCTGACCCGTCGTCTGGTGGACGTGTCGCAGGACGTCATCATCCGCGAGGAGGACTGTGGCACCGAGCGTGGTGTCTCGATCCCGATCGCGGAGGCATCCGCCGACGGCACGCTCATCAAGGACGCGCATGCGGAGACCAACGTCTACGCCCGCGTACTGGCCGAGGACGTCACGCTGGGCCGCAAGGTCATCGCGACGGCCGGGGCCGACCTGGGTGACGTTCTCATCGACGAGCTCATCGTCGCCGGCATCACCGACGTTCGGGTGCGCTCCGTGCTCACCTGCGAGTCGGCGCTCGGCACCTGTGCCACTTGCTACGGGCGTTCGCTGGCCACCGGCAAGCTGGTCGACGTCGGCGAGGCGGTCGGCATCATCGCCGCCCAGTCGATCGGTGAGCCCGGTACCCAGCTGACCATGCGTACCTTCCACACCGGCGGTATCGCCGGTGACGACATCACGCACGGTCTGCCCCGTGTCGGTGAGCTCTTCGAGGCCCGCGTGCCCAAGGGTGTTGCACCGATCAGCGAGGCGGCCGGACGGATTCGTCTGGAGGAGTCCGACGGAACCAAGGGCAGCACCCGCCGCCTCGTGGTCACGCCGGATGACGGCAGCGAGGAGATTGAATACCCGATCTCACGCCGGGCCCGTCTGCTCATCAACCCGGGCAACAACGTCGAGGTCGGCGAGCAGCTCATCGCCGGTGCCGTCAACCCGCACGACGTGCTGCGCATCATGGGCCCGCGTGAGGTGCAGCTGCACCTTGTTCGTGAGGTCCAGGAGGTGTACCGCTCGCAGGGTGTGGCCATCCACGACAAGCACATCGAGGTCATCGTCCGTCAGATGCTCAAGCGCGTCACCGTCATCGATTCGGGTGCGACCGAGTTCCTGCCCGGCTCACTGGTCGAGCGTGCGGTCTTCGAGTCGGAGAACCGCCGGGTCGTCGCCGAGGGCGGCGAGCCGGCCGCTGGACGTCCGGTGCTGATGGGTATCACGAAGGCGTCGCTGGCGACCGACTCGTGGCTGTCGGCGGCCTCCTTCCAGGAGACCACCCGGGTCCTCACGGACGCTGCCATCTCGGCCCGTTCGGACTCGCTGGTCGGCCTTAAGGAGAACGTGATCATCGGAAAGCTGATCCCGGCCGGTACGGGTATTGCCCGCTACCGCAACGTCGAGGTCAACCCGACCGAGGAGGCGCGGGCGGCCGCGTTCACCATGGCCGGCTACGACGAGAGCGACTTCTTCGGCTACGACAGCAACAACATCGGCCAGGCTGTGCCCCTCGAGGAGTACGGCTTCACCGAGTACCGCTAAATATCACCACCCAGAACGGGCCCGACACCAGCACGGTGTCGGGCCCGTTCTGTATCTGCCCCACCTTTTGGAGCGGCCCGTGGTTGAGAACGCGTCTGAGAGTGACCTGTCATCGACCTGAGAGGCCCACTCGCGTCGTCCTTGCCGCAGTGCGGGATCGGTCGATACGTTCGCTGCTGAAGCAGCGAAACGACGCGCCGGCGACCACGGCCGCGTCACTGGAGGAGGGGCGGCAGATGGCGGACTACACCGTAGATGCTGGAGCATTGGCAGTCTTCGGCAAGGAATGGGGCGAGTACGGAAGCGGCGAGATCCGCCAGATTGCGCCGTACTGCCGCACCTACGCCGGGCAGTCGAGCGGCATGACCGGCCTGCTGGCCATCCTGCAACCAGCCACCACCGAACTGGCGACGCTCTTCTCCGAGCACTACGGGAACCTGGCCCGCGTCTACACGCAGACCGGCCGGGCGCTGACGGAGACGGCCGAACTCTACGTCGACAGCGACGCTGCCGCCGCGCGCAAGCTGCACTCGGCATTGGCCGACCGCAACCTTCCGGCCCGGGTGCGGGCCGAGCGGCACGAGCATTCCGCCCCCTTCGTCGAAACGTCGGTGCGGCTGGCCCCGACGCACGCCGCCGCCGACCCGACGAAGTCGGCCCGGTCGAAGATGGATATCGACGTCAAGGCGATCGACTGGCTCTTCAACAAGGTCACCGGTCACCACATCACCGAGCCGATTGACGCGCTGGTGGGCAACTGGACGGTGCTCACCGCGCAGGGCCAGGCCTGGGCCAACGTTGGCGATGCCTGGAAGCAGCACGGTAGCGACACCCTGCAGAACACCAATAGCGTGCACAGCGTCTGGACCGGATCGGCCCAGGCCCGCTTCGCCGGCTATGGCCACCATCTCGGCGGCGGGATGAGCGGGGAGAGGGAGATCTGCCTGGCTATCAAGGTCGTGCTGGATCGGGTGGCCCAGCAGTTCGAGGCTGTCTTCAAGGCGGCGCTCGGCTACATCCAGAGCGTCATCCACCAGGTGGAGGTCGCCGCGGGCTGGCTGGCCGCCGGCTGGTGGTGCGGCGTCGGGGAGGCGGTCGCGGCCAAGAAGGTCGAAGAGGCGCTGGTCGACTTCTACAACGCCTGGAAGCTGGTGCACCGCGTGGAACTGCTGGTGAAGCTGGCCAACGCAGCCCTCAAGTCGTTCCAGAGATTGAAGGACATCTACCACCTGGTCGCCAATGCTCCGGCCGAGCTGTCCCACGAAGTGGAGAAGGTGCGCGCGGTGATCCGCGGTGTCGGCGCCATTCCGGGCGAGCTCTCAGACCTCAGTAAGCTGCCGGCAGAGCCGACCACGCCCTACGTAGCCAGAAGGTGAGTGATTCTGTGACCAGTGGCCCGCCGTTCGAGCCCGTCGGCGCTGCCTTCTCCGGCTCGGACCTCTCAGGCGCCTCGGAAATCTCAGGTGCCTCAGAAATCTCAGAGGCTGACGTGCGCCGCCAGCTCGACGCCATCGTCGGTCCGGTCAACGAGGCGGCCGACGACCTGCAGGCAGAGGTGACACGGATGCAGCAGGAGCAGTCGGAGCGGGCCGAGCCGAATGATGAGGAGCTAGCCGGCCTTCTCGCGCAGGCCAGCCGCCGGCCCGGCGCCCCGGAGTCGCTGCGGAGACTGGCCGGTCGGGTGAGCGCCGGCGAGTTGACCTGGAGCGAGGTGAGCAGCGGCCTCAGCAATGGTGGATTGCTGAACGGGGTCGCCGACGCGGAGTTGCAGAGCCTGCGCGAGGAGGCCTTCGCGGTGGCCCGACAGCACTTCGAGCTGAGCGATCTGAGCACCGCCGCGGTTGCCGATAGTCAGCCCAAACCGAACTTCGATGACGAGACCGGGATCCCGCGTGGCTGGTGACCGGCACCACCCCGAGGATCGCCCCGAGTCGGAGACGTCCAGCCCGGATCCGGCCGGTCGGGCCCTGGCCGTC
This sequence comes from Jatrophihabitans sp. GAS493, assembly GCF_900230215.1. Lineage (NCBI taxonomy): Bacteria > Bacillati > Actinomycetota > Actinomycetes > Jatrophihabitantales > Jatrophihabitantaceae > Jatrophihabitans > Jatrophihabitans sp. GAS493. The sequence continues at coordinate 1,958,165 of NZ_LT907982.1, forward strand.
CGTGAGAAGTGGCGCGCCGAAGTGGCAGCCTTCCTGCAGCCAGGCGAGGAGTTGCAGTCGGTGATCCTGGCCAGCTCCCGCCCCGGCACGGCACTTCGAGTCGTGGCAACCGAGCTCTGGCCGTTCTTCGCCGACAAGAACAAGTTCCTGCTGATCGCCACTGATCGCGCCTGGCTGGTCCTGGAGAGCCGCTCCGAGCGGTGGCGGGGAGCGCTGACCCTGCGCTACCGCGGTCCGCGTGAGGTGCGTATCGACTCCTCCTGGTTCGGTCGCTTCGACGCCTTCGACCAGCCCTACGCGATTGACCCGGCCTACGGACCGTCGGTCAATGCGGCCAATGACGCGCTGGCCGCGCTGCTCGGCGGTCGCCGGTGGGATCTGGCCGAGGCGGCAGACCGGCTGGCCGCGCAGCCCGTTGATCCGGCGATGACCCTCTTCGAACGCGGCGTGATGCCCGCGTTGCGGCTCATTCCAGCCCGCCCGAAGTGGGTCCGGCGGCTGCGTGAGGGCGATGACCGGCCGCCACCCGGGTGATGCCAGGCCGGCTGAACCGGGAGATGCGATCTAGCGCAGGATGTTCTGCTCGGACGCGGTCGGGTCGATCCGCACGAACTGCGCGCGGTTGCGGGTGATTGCCAGGTACTCGTTCTCGCCCATCCGGTCGAGGCCGGCCGCCAGCTCCGGCGGCAGCCGCAGCAGCTCAAGGGTGGCTTCGACCTCCTCCTCAGCTGGACGGGGGAGCAGCGTCAGGTCGCTCGACTCGAGCAGCGAGGAGAGTTGGGGGTTGAGCCGGAAGACCAGGTGCAGCGACGTCTGCCAGGCCGAGCGGGCCAGCACCGACTCCGAGGCGACCGCGCTGCTGTCGTGCAGAACCAGTAGCGGTGCGGCGATGGTCGGCGCGGGCAGCGTCAGCGAATCGGGGCGGGAGACGGTGGCGAACGGGCGCTGGCCGGCGATGGACTGCACGAGCAGATTCCACGGCGCCGGGCGTTCGGTGGCGATCACGATCGTCGCCCCGAGCACGGCGGCCCGAATGGCGAGTATCGACGCCAGCCGAGCCTCGCCGACCACCACGATGCGATTGGGGACCGGGCGCAGCAGCTGAACCCGCACGGCCCGTCCGGTGCGACTCTGGCCGAGCAGCATCCCCTGGCCGACGCTGCTGTTGAGGACCTGGAACTGCTCCGCCTCGCCGGTGAACTGGCAGTAGACCTCGTTGTCCAGGCGGGCCTGGTCGGTGCGGGTCATCGGCTCTGACCGCCGGGGATCGTCATCCGGAAGGCGCTCGCCTGCTGCCCGCGCAGCAGCCGGACGCCCACGCCGATGCGGCGGCACTCGCTGCGCAGTTGGTCGCTGGCCGCGTCGAGCTCGGTCGCGCTGAGCGCGGAGACCCGGATGGTGCTGACGGTGAGGAAACCGCCGGTGTCCTGCCGCCGGACTTCGTGCGCGATCGTGAGGCCGAAGCTGGGGGTGTAGGTGAGGTCATCGAGAGCAGCCAGGCTCCACGAGCTGACGACGAAACTACGGTGCAGAACCTGAGCCGACGCGATCGCCTTCCACGACTCGATCCAGCGCAGCACCGACTCGTCGGCGACCGGCGGCTGCAGCAGCGCGACGGCCATCGCCCGGGTGACGCCGGCGGCGTCCAGTGGGCGCCCGAGCAAGCCCGCGGCGAAGGCCTCGGCCCGGACCGTGCCGATCGCAGCCGACGCCAATCGCTGCAGGCCCAGCATCCCACCGCCTCGCGCGTCGATGGCCTCGCGGGCGCTGATCGGATTGAGCTGCAGCGTCACGACGAGGGTGCGATCGCGCAGCAGCGGCGCGCGCTGCTCCAGTTCGGCCGCGATCGCGCTCAGTGCTCCACCGCCGAACCGGTTCCGGTCACCGCCGAGGGTCTGCGTCCAGACCTGGACCGCGTCCAGGGACAGCTCCTGCTTGGCCAGCGAGGCCACGATCTTCTCGACGTTCAACCGCAGCGGGTCGGCGGCGGTGAGGACGTCGCTGTCTTCGGCGGTGACGGTGACGCTCACCGACCACGTCCCCTCCGCGCGAAGTAAACCGACCTGCTCCCCGCTACGCAGCGCGAACTGCCGTACCGCGAGGTCGGGGAAGAATGCGATGACCTCGGCCGGAACCGGATAGGCGCCCTCAACCCCGTCGGTCTCGGTGGCGGTCGGGTTGGTGGGTTCCACGGTGGTGACGTGCCGCCGCCCGGAGTAGCTGATCACCGAACTGGCCCAGGTGCCGAGCCGGACTCCGCGCAACCCGATCAGCCCGGCGGCCGCGACCACCACTGCCAGTGCCACCACGACCGCGGCCCAGATACGAGTCAGATCAGGCGTCAGCAGGATGGCGGCGGCGACGAGTTCGATGACCACGATGGCGGCGATCCGCACACCGCCGAAGAAGAGCCCCTGGCGGACGCGCTGCGGTGGTTTGGCCGCCCGGCGGCGCCCCCCGCGGTTCTCCGAATTGCCCCGGTCTCGACTGCCCAGGCCGCGATTGGCCAGGTCTCGATTGCCCAGGTCGCGGCTGCCCAGATCTCGGCTGCCCGGACGTCCCGGCGCCGATGCGCTGGCCCGCTGGGCGGCGAGCCCGGATGAGGGTGGGGCGGAGGTACCGGCCTGGCTGCTGCCGCCGTTTCGGCCGCCGCCGCTGCGGCTGCCGGTGCCGTCGGCGGGGCCGCCGGGGCGGATATCCAGGCCCGGGGATGAGTCGCTGCGGCGCCGCCGGCCGGGGGCCGACTTGACGGCGTGCTGCCGCCGATCGCCGCCGGAACCCTTCGGGCGCGGCGGGATGGAGACCAGCTCGCCACCTCCCGGAATAGACTGCAGCCGTCTGAGCCCGGCTAGTATAACGCCAGGAACAGGGAGGATCGAAGCTCGCGTGCCAACCGAGAACACCACGAAATCGCAGGTTGAGGCCTACCGATTCGGCATGCGGCGTCTGGAGTTGGCCGTCTCCTCCGGGCAGTCCTACCGGCGCTCCCTGGGCGGCCCCCGGCATGGGCTCTCGTACCTGGTCGGGTTCGCGATCGCCGTGCTGGCGCTGGCCGGGTTCGCGGTCTACGGCTTCATCAAGCCAGCTCCCTCGATCGGCTCGGCCACCGTCCTCATCGATAGCGACAACGGTGCCACCTACGTGCTGCGCGACGGCCGCCTCTACTCGTCGATGAACCTCTCCTCGGCGCTGCTCGCGGCCGGGCAGGCCTCCTCGGGGAGCAACAGCTCGAACAACGGCAAACCCGAGACGAAGTCGGTCAACGCGGCGACGCTGGCCGGGATGGCCAAGGGGCAGTTGCTCGGTATCACCGGGGCTCCGGATGATCTGCCGTCGGAGTCGAAACTGCTGCCGGCCACCTGGGCCGTCTGCGATGTCTCCACCGTCGATCCATCGCTCGCCCCGTCCAGCCCGCCGACGGTGAAGACCACCGCGATCGTCGGGGAGCCCGTCGTCACCTCATCCGAGGTCGGTAACGTCGCCACGCTGGTCACCGCCGACGGCGGCAAGACGACCTATGTCTTGTGGGACGGTCGGCGCTCGCGGATCCAGCAGTCCGATCGAGCGGCCACCCTCGCGCTCGGCACCGACGCGCAGACGCCCCGACCGGTGAGCCTCGGCCTGCTGAACGCCATCCCGGAGGGGGCGCCCCTCACCGAGCCCCAGATCGCCGGTGCGGGGAACGCGGTGAGCTGGTCGAGTTCGCTCACCGCGGGAGCTGTCTTCACCGCGCAACTCTCGTCGGGCCCGGCCGAGTACGTGGTTCTCGAAGACGGAGTCCAGCGGATAACCCCGCTGTTCCTCGATCTCATTCGCGCCTCCACGCCGAGCACCGGCCCGGTCCCGACGGTGCCCCTGTCGACGCTCAGCAGCGCACCGGTGACCAAGCATCCGCTGCCGGTCGACGACTTCCCGGCCACTCAGCCGTCCTTCTACTCCTCGACCCAGGCGCCAGTGGTCTGTCTGACCTGGACCGGCGGGAGCGATCCGGCAAGCTACGCCGTCTACCCGACTACGGCCCTGCCCCTGCCGGCTAAGGCCACGGCCGTCCCCGCGCCCCCGGGCTCGCCCGCTGGCAGCGCGGACGCGGTGTATGTGGCCCCCGGGCACGGCGCGGTGATGGGACAGGTCACCGGAGCGCAGGACCCGAGCTCGGGGGCGCTGTTTCTGCTCACCAGCCAGGGCGTGAAGTATCCGGTGGTGAGCAGGCAGGCGCTCGCCTACCTCGGTCTGGGGAAGACGATTCGGGGCGCGTCGCCCGGGTTGCTGAACGTGCTGCCGACCGGACCAACCCTCGACCCGGCGGTCGCCGCCGCCTACTTCGGCATCAGCACCTCGGGTTGAGGGCGCTATGGTGCATCGGCCAATGAATGTATGAGGATCTGACCGTCGCCGAGCTGGACGCGCTGATCGCGGCCGGCCGCATCTCGCTCGACGACTACTGGCAGGCTCGGATCGCGCTCGATCTGCGTCTGGAGCAGCAGGAGCACGAGAACCGCTTCGACCTGGCGGCGGGTTCCGGGGCGGGGTCGGTGGGTCAGGATGACGGTGATGCTGCCGGCTCGTTCGGAACGGCAACGGCTTCGGACGAGGACATCGTGCAGAGCCTGCGCGGAGATCTCAGCGACACCCGACGCGACGCCTCGACCGGCTACCGCTACCGCGAGCCTGCGGAGGGGAGAGCGGCCTGGGTCGACCCGCCGCCGATGCCGCGTTATGGGGCGCCGCCGACGCCCGATCCCGGCCCGATGGTGAGCCCGCCTCCCGGGCGTTCGCCGTTCAGCGAGCCGGGAACGTCCTGGGTACGGTTGCCGATCCCCGGGCCGTCGGCCGATGCGGCCCCGACCCGGGCCAACGACGGACGGGATCAGCGTCGCTGGTGGCGCCGCCGTCGTCGCTGAGCACTGATCGCGTGCTGCGACATCGCCTTCGTCTCCTATTCGGCGCGTTGCCCCGCTGGGCGTCGGTGGCGGCCGCGAATTCGACGGTTACCGGGACAGGGTTGCGATCGGTCGGGCGTCACGTCGGTTGTTCACAAGCTGAGACGTCATCCACAGCGTGATTGATCCGGCCGATCGGGTCACGGTTGGCTGAGAGGCTCAACGCGTGCGAAGTGTTCCCGAGATCAGCCGGCAGCAGCACGGTGCATTCACGCTCGCGCAGGCCGCCGTGGCCGGGTGGCATCCGAGCGCGATCGATCGGGCGGTTCGGGCCGGGAGATTGACTCGGGTGCGGCGCGGCGTCTACTGCCTTCCGGACGTACTCGACGTGTCGTCGCCCGAAGCAGCGCGCCAGGCGCTGCGGACCCGCGTGTGCGCGGTTCTGCTGGCCAAGCCGGATTGCGTTGCTAGCCACGCGAGCGCCGCGTTGCTCTCTGATCTTGCGACGCTGAACCTTCCGATTCGCCCCTGTGTCACCGTTCGCCCGCGTTCGACGGGTGACACGGCGTCTGTTCATCTGCACCGCGCCACCCTGTGCGCGGACGACCTGGATCGCCGTTCGTCGCGCCAGCTTCTGCGCCGGACAAGCGAGACCCGAACTGTGTACGACATTGCCCGCGAATCGGGGCACGTTGCGGCGGTCGTCACCGCCGACGCAGGCCTGCGCCGGGGAAGTATCACTCGAGCCGGACTGTGCGCCTATCGCGAGCGCAGCAAGGGGTGGCCCGGCATTCGACGAGCCGCCAATCTGGCGGACCTGGTCGACGGCAGGTCGGAGTCCGCGTTGGAGTCGGTAAGCCGGCTCCGGATGCTTGAACACTCCCTCCCGCCCGCTGAACTGCAGGCCGAACTTCGGGATCTGGACGGCAGGTTTCTCGGTCGGGTCGACTTCTACTGGCCGGAGTACGGCGTTGTCGGCGAGGCTGACGGATTGGACAAGTACGGCGGGGAATCCGTTCTCACCTTGCGCGAGGAGAAGCTCCGGCAGGAACGGCTGGAGCGAGCCGGGCTGGTGGTGGTCCGCTGGGGCTGGGCCGACCTACGCCAGACGTCGGAGCTGCGACACCGTTTGGAGCGGGCGTTCGCCCGTGGGCTGAGCCGACCCGCTGACGACCACCGCTGGATCACCACGCTGCGAGCCCGGCCGCCTGACCAACCAACCCGGCGCAGCTGCCCGGAACCCGCTCTGATTGTCCCCGTGGGCGTCGGTTGGTGAACCGAATTCGACGTCTGGCGGGGCAGGGTGGAGCGCGACCGGTGCGGCGGGTGGAGCGCGACCGGTTGCTAGTCGGGTTTCGGGAGCCGGGTCATCGGGCGCAGTGAACGCAGGCTGACCCGGGCCCGTAGCCGATGCCAGCGGCTCACGCCAAGCACCATGTCCTGCCGGGCCCGGAGCACGTCGCTCCAGTACTCGGCCGATTCAGCCGACGACGCCGGCTGCGGACCGAAGAGAATGCCGTCCGCCCGTTCGGCCAGCGGCCGTACCCCGAACGCCGACAGTCTCTCGGCCTGTTCCCGACGGGTGTAACCGGCATAGACCGCGACGCCGAGATCGCGAGCCTGGTCGAGAATCTCCCGCCACCCCTGGGCGTAGCGCAGCGCCGGAGTGCCGGCCCGCCGCCGTCGTCGTCGGCGTAGCGCCTTCACCGCGATGATCAGCCCGGCGATGCCGAGCACCACGGTGACCGGTGGGAGCACCCACTTGAGGGTGGTCACCACGAACGCCGGCAGATGCCACCGCTTGGCCAGTGTCGTGTCGTGCTGACTGCGCCGGAAGGAGTTCGAGCCGGCCTGGCCGAACTCGTCCAGACTGCTCGGCGGCCGCGACGTGTTCGGCGGGGGCACCACGGAGGCGTTGTTGTTCTCGAACTGCTGCTGGTTCTGCTTGTTCGGCTTCTTGGACACCGGTGGCATGAAGGTCGTCTGCGGCACCATTGCCCACGCGCCGCTGGCCAGATGAACCTCGACCCAGGCGTGAACATCCTTACCCCGGACCACGGTCACGCCGCCGGCCCCGGAATTGGCGTCGGGCTCGCCGGTCGCGCCGAGGACGACCCGGGCCGGGATGCCCAGTTCGTTGGCCATCAGGGCGAAGGTGGCGGCGTACTGCTCGTCATCGCCGACCAGGCTGACGGCGCCACCCGGCGAGAGGAACCGGGTCAGCCGGCCGGTCGAATGACCGGGCAGGTACTGAGTCTCGCCGGGTCCGCCCTCGCTGTAGAAGCCGTTGGTTCGCAGATAGTTGGCTATGGCGGTTAGTCGATCCCAGGCGCTGCCCGCGCTGGGTACCCAACGGTTCATCGCCGCCACCACGAACGCGCCGACACCCGGATCAAGGGTGCTGCCGCCGAAGGGCGTTGCCTGCGACGGGAGAGTGTTCTGGGGCAGCACGGCGTCCAGCGTGTAGGTGTCGCCGGCCTTCACCCGGTCGACCACGATCGCTGAATCGGTCGCCAGGTTGTATCGAAGCTCCTCGGCGTGGCTGTCGGCGTCCGGCCCGGAGAAGGAGACCTGTTCGGTGGCGCCGGCGCTCGGCAGCCAACTGTTGGTGTCGGTCGCGGCGGCGTAGGCGGCCCCGATCGTCACCTCCAGTTTCGCTCGTGGACCGCTCTCGGTCGTGGCGATACTGCTGCCGACGCGTTGGAAGGTTGCCGATTCATCGCCCAGCGCCGGTGTTGGCGGCGCGTTGTGAGCGGCCCAGACAACCCCGTTGTAGTCATCGAGGGTCGCGATTCGAATCGGGTAGCCGGCAGGCAGACCCTTGATGGTGAAGAGCGTCTGGTCGGCCAGTTGCTGGGCGCTCGGACGGTACTTGCGGAAACCGACCAGCGGGCTCGGGAAGGCGCTTAGATCCACTGGGGGTGTCACATGAGCCCGCAGCGTCTCGCGCTGGTCGTAGCGGTGCCCGGGTAGCAGTGAACCCCCGACGAGCACCACCGCCGACGCCACGACCAGGAGTCCGATCGCGGTTGCCAGCCGCGAAGACCAGCCGCCGTGCGTCTGCACGATGCGACGCTGGCCGCGCAGCGCAACCCAGCCGACGGCCAGAGCGCCGAAGACGAGACTGACGAACTCGATGGTGCTGGGCTGAGTGGTTCCGAGCAGGATGGCCGTGAAGAGCGCCGCGACCGGACCCACCAACGGTGCCCCGACTCGTAGCGTCCGCCCGGCGATCGTCATGCCCACGCCGGCGCTGAAGAGGCAGACGGCGAACGGAAGCACGATCAGCGGCCCATTCGCAGTGACCGGCGCCAGCGTCGTGAGCAGCTGCGTCCAGCCGTGGATGAGCAGGCGCCAGAGCTCCTGCACCGTCGCCGGAGTGGGCAGTGGGCCGCCGGCCGGGTCGCCGCCCAGGGCCACCACGCCACCGAAGAGGAAGTACCCGACGGCCAGCAGCGCCGGAGTCAGCACCCACGGGACGCGCAGCGCGTTTCCCAGGTGTGCGATCGCGACACCGATCAGTGCCCCGACGAAACCGGCGACCAGAAAGCTCCAACCGGAGAAGGTGAGGCGTAGCGTGACGGTCGCGACGGTGGTGAGGGCGAGCACGAAGGCCGCGTCGACATAGTCGCGGGAGCGGGGAACCAGCGAACGACGGGACGACGCCGCCCGCTCGCCGCGCGCTAACGCCCCACCCTCTGACCGCCGGCTCATTCGCCCGCTCATTCGCCCGCTCATTCGCTCGCTCATTCGCTCGCTCATTCGCCCGGTCCTGCGCGCAGCAGGCGGGGCAGGTCAGCCAGGTCGTTGATGCTGAGCACGGTGATGTCCCAGACGCTCGAGATCCCGGACGGGCGCTGCGGATCTACCCGCAGCACCACCGTGTTCACCTCGATCGGGAAGTGTGCGGCGGCGCGCCGGATGTCACTGAACTCGGAGAACGCACCGGTGATTATCAGTGCGACGCTGGTGGCCGGAGCGATTCGAGAGGCCTCCAGGGCAAGGGTGGCCAGCGGCCTCCGAGACGGCAGGGCCCGGGCGAAGCCGTCCAGGGTCCGCTGCGGAGTTCCGACGTGCACCACCTCCTCGCTGGCCACCACGGTCGTCTGAATCTCGTCACGGATCGCCCGGACCGCGACCGACGCGGCGGCCGAGATCGCCGTCTCGAAATCCTCCGCGCTCCGGTAGGCGTACTCATCGCCGTCCACCACCAGCGTCAGGTGTGAGCGGCGGGTGTCCAGAAACTGCCGGACCAGAAACTTGCTGTTGGGTATCCCGGCGCTCGCCTTGGCCGAGGATCGCCAATGAATGTAACGACGATCGTCGCCCGGTGCGTATTCGCGCAGGGCATGGAACGCGAGGTCGCTCACTGAGATGTCGTTGGTGGTGCGCCCCTCCAGATCACGGAGCAGACCGGAGTCCAGCGGCTCGACGGCGACCATCCGAGGGTGGACGAAGAGCTCCAGCAACTCGGTCCAACGCACCGAACGCCGCAGAAACCCGAACGGATCACCGCGCACCGTGGTCGCCGGCCCGATCGGGATCACCCCGCGTCGATCGGTCGGTACCGAGAAGACCTCGGTGAAGAAGTGGCCGCTTCCGATACTGGGCATGTTGAAGCGACCGCCCGACTCGCCGACCGGCAGCTCCAGCGCAATCGGCGGAAGCCGCCCGCGACGCCGGTTCAGCACGTCGACGCGCCCCGACGAGGTCTCGCCGACGCGGACCCGGGACGGTTCGATGCGGATCGTCACCTGCAGATCGGTGCGCCCGATCGTCAGCAAAACGCAGAGGATGAAGAGGACGAGGAGCAGCCACCCGATCATCGCGGGTTCGGCCCACCCGAAGAGTCCCCCGATCAGCCACCCGGCGATGGCGCAGCCCAGCAGCAGCCACCCCAGCGGCGTGACCAGTGAGGTGACGGGACGCAGGACCGGAGCCGCGGTCGCCCAGGCCCGCTGAACCGGGGCGGTCACCGAGTTCAGCTGGCGGCGCAGTGACTCGGCGTAGCGGTCGCGCCGCCCCGCTCGGCGGCGTCGCCCGGCCGTTCGGCGACCGGCGCCGCGCCCGCCCGGAGCGCGGCGCTGCGGCGGGCGGGCGGCCGAGGTCGCCGACGGGCTACGACGGGAGCGAGTGCCACCTCCGCGGTGGCCGTGGGCGTTGGACATGGACGGCGGCGTTTAGTTGGTGAATCCGGCCGGCGGGGTCACCGCGGTGAAGATCTGGTCGATGACGCCCCGCACTGTGGCGCCGCTGAATTGAGCGTCGGCGTCGAGCAGCAGACGGTGCTCAAGGATCGGTAGCGCGAGGTCCTTCACGTCGTCCGGGATCACGTAGTTGCGTCCACTGGCCGCGGCCCAGGTCTTGGCGCAGCGGACGTAGGCCAAGCACCCGCGCACCGAGAGCCCGAGGCGCACCTGCGGGTGGACCCGGGACTGCTCGGCCAACGAGCTGATGTAGCGCAGGATGGCGTCATCGACGAAGACCTGATCGGCCAGCTCGCTCATCTGGGTGACCACCTCGGCGGTGATGACCGGCTGGATCGTCTTGGTGCGATCGCGAATCGAGGACTCACGCAGCAGTTCGACCGTCGCATCCGCATCCGGATACCCCAGGCTCGTCTTCATCAGGAAGCGGTCGAGCTGGGCCTCGGGCAGCCGGTACGTGCCGGCCTGTTCGATCGGGTTCTGGGTGGCGATCACCATGAACGGTGCGCCGACGTCATGGGGGATGCCGTCGACGGTCACCCGGCTCTCCTCCATCACCTCCAGCAACGCCGACTGGGTCTTGGGGGAGGCCCGGTTGATCTCATCGGCCAGCACGATGGTGGCGAAGATGGGGCCGCGGTGGAACTCGAAGGCTTGCTTGAGCTGGTCGAAGATGGTCACCCCCGTCACGTCTGACGGAAGCAGGTCGGGCGTGAACTGGATGCGGCTGTTGCTGCCCTGCACGGTGTTGGCCAGCGCCTTGGCCAGGCTCGTCTTCCCGGTGCCGGGGTAGTCCTCCAGCAGCAGGTGTCCCTCCGACAGCATGCAGGTCAGCGAAAGCCGCACTACGTGCTTCTTGCCCAGCACGGCGAGCCCGATGTTGTCGGCCAGACGTTCGAAGGTCTGCGCGAACCAGCTGACCTGTTCGGCGGTGAGTGATGTCATCGATTGCTTCCCAGCGGTGGAGGTGGTGTTCGTGGTCATGTTCATCAGGTCCATTTGAAGGTGTTCGATCTGACGCCCTCGCAGACGGCGACCAGGTTGGTGTTCTTCGTGTCGTAGGTGCGTGGCGTGTCGTCGTCGTAGTCGCCCGAGTTGTCGGTTGAGATGTTCACGTCGTCCGGCGGTGTCCGGTCGCCACCGAGGATGTTGCTGGCGCTGGCCTCGAAGGTGCACTTCACCGTGTCGGACTTCTCGAAGCCGGTCAGCTTCAGGTGGATGATTCCGCAGTGGGGATCCGGCGTCGGCGACGGCCCGGGTGTGGCCGGCGGCTCCGGCGTGGGAGTGGCATCGGGCGTGCAGTCGGTGTTGGAGCGGCTCAGCTGGACGCCCGCCTGATCGGCGTAGCCCACCTTCTGAGTCACCATCGGCTGGCGGTTGTCGCCCGGATTAGCCGGCGATGCGGTGACAGTGATCGTCTCACTCTGGTTGAAGCCGACCTTGTCGTTCGAGTCGTCCTCGAAGTCCCGCTGCCAGGTGGACGTCGCGGTGCTGGTGAAGCTCTGCGATGCGGTGCTGCCGTTGCTGTGCCGACGGGTGACGGTGATGGTGACCGGGCGACCGTTCGGGTCGACGCTGACCGAGAAGTTGACGTACTGCCCGTCGCCGGAGACCGGGTTGATCACCGGCGTGCCGATCGGGCCGTAAGGGGTCACCGACGCGAAAGCGGTGAACGGGCTGCACGGATTGGCGAGATGCGTGCTGCTATTGCACTCCTGGATGTGCAGGGTGGTGGTGGTTCCGTTGTCTAGACCGGTGATGGTCTGGCGCTGGATTCCACCGCTGGCCGCCCAGTTGCCGCAGGACGTGTGATTGTCGTCGAGGACGCAGACGATCGTGCCGCCGGCGCCGTGCACGTCCGCCGGGGTGAAGGTGATGGTGGCCTGACCGTACTGTTCGGAGGGCGCGAGCCCGTTGAGGATCGGGGTGTCCGGTGTATCGGCGGCCTCCACGGTGTCGGAGTTGCCCTGCGGTGAGTAATGCCCCTCGGTCGCGTTCGCTGCGACCACTCCGTACCGGTAGGTCGTGCCGTCATTGGTTACCTGGTCTGGGCAGGAGAGGGCGTGGGTGCCACTGCAGACGGTCGTCTGGGCACCGTTGGTGGCGACGACATAACGGAACACGGTGTAGGTCGTCGGGCCGGGACCGTTCGGGTCCACCGGCGCCCAGCTGACGGTGACCGCCTTTCCGCTGCGTCCGGCCAATGAGACCGGAGTCGCGTTGACGTTCTTGGGCGCCGCCGGCAGCCCTGAGGACTCGCCGGTGACGGTGGCCGCCGGTCCGGGCCCCTGCTGGTTCACCGCGACGACGCGGATGGTGGTGACCGCGTCGTTGTTGAGTCCGGTGACCGTGGCGCTGGTGCCGGTCACGTTCGCCGCGCCCCCGGGCCAGCTGACCACGTAGCTGAGGACGGGGGTGCCCTTGCTCTGTGCGGCCTTCCAGGCGATGTCGAGCTGGCCGTCCTTGGGGTTGGAGGTCTGTAATCCGGTGGCGGCGTCGGGCACGGTGTTGGGCTGCGCCGGCGCGGAGGCGGCGCTCGGCTGGCTGAAGCCAACTCCGTTGTGAGCTCTGACCGTGAACTGGTACTGGGTGCCGTTGGTGAGCCCGGTGATCATGCAGGGGGAGGCCGGGCACTTCTGCGTTCCGCCGTCCCAGTCGACCTCGTAGAAGTCGATCGGTTCACCGTTGTTGGCCGGGGCCGACCAGGAGAGGGCGACCACCCGGCTCAGCACGGTACGTCCGGGGTCCGGTGTCCCGGGTTTGTCCGGAACCCCCAGCACGTGCAGCGTGATCACACCGTTGGCCTGCCGCTCGGTGCGGGTCCGGTCGGCGACGTCGGTGATCGTGACCGCGAACGTTATCGTGCCGTGCGCGTCCGCGGCCGGGGTCATCGAGACCTGTGAACCGTTGGAGGTCACCGACGCGCCCATCCCCGAACTGCGCGAGACGCTGACCACCGAGACGAGCCGATCGCGCAACTGCGTGCTGACGTAGTTCGCGAGGTCGACCGTGGCCGAGGTTCCGGCCACCACCCCGTCGACGGTCACCGCCGATACCGACGGCGGCGGCGAGGAGACCACCGCGAGGTGGATCTTCGACGGGGTCGGATTGGAGCCGCTGACCCCGACTACGAGCGCCCCCGTCGTGCCGGGGATGGCCGAGCCGGCCGCCGTCACGTGCAGGGTTTTGGTGCCGAATCCGCTCACGCTCACGTTGCTCGGCTGGGGCTGCCAGGAGGCGGTGTAGCTGATCGATCTCAGTTGGGCCGGGTCGGCGACCCAGACGTGACAGAGCGACGTGACGTCGAGGTCTAGCGGTGCGCCACCCTCGACGACGGCGAGGTTGTTGGTCGGGCAGCGCAGCACCGGCGTCTCGGGGCCGACCTGGACCGGCACCGAGATGATGCCGAACTGCCCGGCCGGGTCGGTGAGGCTGACGCCGTCGGTGACCTGGAAGGTGATCGCGGCCGGTCCGACGTAGTTTCCGCTCGAGGTGAGGGTGAGTTGCGTGCTGCCGCTAGCCGTCACCTGCAGCCCGTTGCTCGGCGAGGCCGACAGCTGGTTGGTGGTGGTCAGACTGACGGCCTTGTGTGACGGATCAGTAACAAAATTCGCGATATTGATCGTCTTCGTACTGTTCTTATCCATCTTGATGGACTGATCGGCCTTGCCGGAAGGCGCGCCGGCGCCCTCGGCCGGGACGTAGATGATCGCCATCGCGGTCGCGCCATGATCGTCGCTGATCTCGTACGGCACGACCTGCGGCGTCTTCAGTACCGGCACGGTGATTTTCCCGCCCGCGAAGGTGGCGTCCGGGTCGAAGACCTTGCTCACCTGCAGCCGGCTCGCGTCACCGTCGGGGTCGGATGCCTTGGAGAGCACATCGACCGTCACGACGTTGTCGCCGACCGCGGGGTTGGCGTAGTCGTCGACCGCGACCGGCGGGATGTCGAAGCCGGCCTGAGAGCGAACGGTGAGGGTGGCTGGCGACGGCTCGCCGATGCCGTCGGTGACCGCGAACCGAACGACCACCGGCACCAGGTTCTTGCTGGCCGTGACCTGGATGCTGCCGGTCGGCGAGGTGAGCGAGGCGCCGCCCGGGATCGCCCCCACATTCGTTCGGTTCAGTGGCAGGATGCTCACGCTGTCGTCCGGGCTGTGGAAGGCCCGCGCCAGAACGTCAACGCCCAGGGCGGCGTTGGGCGCGGCGGTGATCGAGACGTCGGAGGCGACCGGGGGCTGCGGGTCGCTGGATGGCACCACGGCGACCCGGATCGTCGCCGTTCCCGTCTTGCCGAAGCGGTCGGTGACCTGATAGCTGAAGGTGTCGGTGCCGGAGCTGGTCGGGTAGGCCTGGTAGACCATCGAGGAGGCGGTGCTCGACATGATTCGGCCGAGCGCCGGGGCCGAGGCGATGCCGATGAGCGTCACCGAATCGCCGTCCGGGTCGACCTCGCTGGTTCGGATCGGGATGGTGATGGTGTCACCGGCGGTCGCCCGTGACTCGACGTTGGGCGGGCTGGGCACCTGGTCTGGACGCGCTGCGGTGGGGGGCGGCTCGATGGTGACGTGCAGCTGCCCGACTGACTGCTGACCGGCATCGTTCTGGACGACGTAGCCGACGACCTGCGTCTCCTCCTCGGCGACGCCGGCCGGCGCCACGAAACGAATCACGTCCCCGGAGACGTAAGCCTGGCCGAGGAGGGCATCGCTCTGGTTGGAGGTGACGGTGAGCTGCCCGGGGTGCGGGGCGCCATTCACGTCAGACAGCAGGCTGAGCGGGTCTCCGTCGGCGTCGGTGTCGTTGTCCAGCACCGGTGCGGTGACGATGTCGCCGGCCCGTACCGTGGCGTAGTCGTCCTGCGGAACCGGGGTGTTGTCGGCCGACAGCGGCAGCTGACTCACCGATACCTGCCCGGTCACGGAGGCGCCGACACCATCGCTTACGACGTAGTCGACGGTCTGCGGGTTGGGCGCGATCGACGGGACCAGCGAGTTGATCCGCAACCAGCGGCCCTGGATGATCGCGACCTGCAGCTCGTTGCCGACCGTCGCCGACGCCGACTGGACGACCAGCAGCCGTCCGGAGGGATCGAAGTCATTGGCCAGCACATCCACCACGACGGGCCGCTGCCCGTGCAGAGTGGCTGAATCCAGCATTGCGATGGGGCGCTGGGGTGTGGCGGGTGGCGCGATGACGTCGACGCGAACCGCGCCTTTGGCGTAGGCCGCGTTTCCGTAGGCGACGGTGTATTCGAAGAGGAACGTTCCGGCATGGCTGGCGGTGAGGGTCACCGTCCCGGCCTTGAGGTCGGTGACCACGACGGTCGCGTCCGGGCTGGCCACGTCGGTGGCCAGTTGCAGTCGGGCGTCAGGGTCGGTCGGGTCGGTGCCCGGGAGGTCGTTGCTCAACGGGTTGACGACGATCGGCTGCCCCACCTCGCCGCGGGCCACGTCCGGCTCGGCGGTGGCCGGAGCGGTCTGGGACGAGGTGATCGCCAGGACGTTGATCTGCAGAGTCTGGTCGGTGGTGTCCCGGCCGTCGGAGACGGTGTATTGCAGCGTCTGCGGCCCCGGCGTCACCGGAGCGATGTAGTTGACCCGGCCGTCCGGGGAGGTGCTGACCCGTCCGGCAGCGGCGGTGGCGCCGGCCAGAATCACCGGGTCGCCGTCGAAGTCGCGCCAATCCCCGAGCACCGGCAGCGAGATCGATCCGCCGGAGGCGACTCCCCAGACCTTCGCCTCGTAGCCCCGACGCAGGTTCGGCGGCCGGTTGTCGCCGGGGCCGCGTGCGGTGACGGCGACGTTCGCGCTCGCCGAGAGACCCTTGCCGTCGTCGACGCTGTAGCTGAAGTGGACGTCCCCCGAACCACCCGGCATCGTCAGCTGGATGCTCTGCCCGTCGGGGGCGATCGAGAGGCTCGCCTGCGGGTTGTCCAGGCCGGTGACCGAGGCGATCGACAGGACGTTCCCGCCCGGGTCGGAGTCGTTGTCGAGCACGTAGAGGATGGTGCTGTGTCCGGGGCGGGCACCGAGCTCGTCGTCGACCGCACGGGGCGGAGCGAGAACCGCACCGAGATTCGGGTCGTGATGCTCCTGATCGTTCTTGGGTTTGATCGGCGTCGGTGGCTTCACCGCCGTCCAGTTGTCCAGCCGCCGGCCATCATCGAGGTCCCAGATGGCTCCGCTGACCAGGTCGTTGAGTACCGCGGCGCCCCGGTTGATCCGCAGCTGCGGCTGCACGAGTGCCTGCTCGTTGCTGAGCGCAACGGGCGTGGCCTTCGTCCCGTTGCAACCGCGGACAGCCACCCCCGGGGTGCCGCTCCAAGCCGCGTAGACGCACCCGCTCAGCCACACCGGCGCGGCCGGCTGCCCGGTGCCGGCGGTGGAGATCGTGGCCGCCTTGGCATCGCCGAGGTCCACCGAATAGAGCGTGGTCTGGGTCGCGATGAGGACACCCCCCGCGTCGGGGCCAGGCTGCTGCAGCACGGCGCCGCTCTGCCGGTCGGTGATCGTGGTGGTGTGATGACCGGGCAGCAGCACCGCTCCGGTCTTGGCGTCGAAGACCACCATCTTCGTGCCGACCGCAGTGACCTGCGGCGCCTGAAGCGCGGCGTCGAGCTTGCTGTACGTGACGTGCCCGAGGCCGGCTCCGGATTGACGGACGGTGGCGACCTTGCCCGAGGCCGAGACGGCGTAGACGGTGCCGTCGATGCCGACGGCCAGCGTCGAGCCGATCCCGGTGCCGCTGGAGGATCCGAGTTCGGCGACCACAGCGGCTTTGCTGCCCAGTGCGGCCAAGCCGTGGTTACCGGTGACACCTTGACCGGTGTCTATTCGGGTGGCCCACAGCTTTCCGCTGCTCGGGTCGAGAACGGCCGCGGTGCCACCCCCGATCTGAACCTGGGCCGACGCTGAGAGGGCGATCCCCTTTTCGGACTCGACCGCGCCGACGGCGACGTCAACCGGGTAGAGCTTGCCGCTGGCGCGGTCGCGCGCCAGCACGGCGGCGTGATCCTGCAGGATGTCGAGCTGATAGTTCTGCTGGCCGCCTCCCGGGGGGTAGAAGGCGGTGTCCAGGCTGCCGGCGGGCTTGTTCACCCGGCCGAAGAGACCGTCGTGGTCGCTGGAGGCCCAGATCCCGCCGTCGTTGAGGTCTAGGTGACGGGTGCTGTAGCCGGGTGAGTGAATGGCGTAGGCAGCCATCAACCCGGCAGCGACGCAGACCGCTAGGCCAGCGGCCACCAGCCACCGGCGCCCCCCCAAACTCAAGCCACCCTCCTCAACACCATTGCTCGTCCGTGACTGACAATCTAGCTGGTTTGCCGGACATTTATGTTCCTGAGCGTTTCTGAGCACATTCCTGAAGATCGACTTGTGAGGCCCCTGAGGGCCTACCCCGCGGTGACCTTGCCGCCGGCAAACGGTGCCGGTTAGCTTCAGCGGATAGGCAGCGCAGACGCAGGAGGAGGGCCCGGAAATGCGGTCAGAGGATCCGGTAGCGACGTATCAACTGCGGGTCGGCGAGATCGCCGAACGGGCTGAGGCGGCACGCTCGCAGGTGGCGGCCATTCGCCCGTCGGTGACCAGCGATGACGGTGCGGTTACGGTGAGTGTCACTGCCACCGGTTCGTTGGCCGGCATCGAGTTCGGTGCATCGGCCCGTGACCTCGACCTGCCGGAGCTGGCGGCCAAGATCATGCGGACCGCGCAGCAGGCCCGGGTCCAGGCCGCCGAGGAGGCTCAGCAAGTGCTGGGCGCACTGGTCGGTGAGTCGGGGGCTGCGATGGACTTTGTCCGCAGCCAGCTTCCGGCGCTGAGCGAGCCGGTGCCCGAGCCGCCGAATCGGGACTTCGAAGACGGCTTCCAGGGGCGGGGTCTGTGATGGGCGATGTCGTCGAGGTGTCGCCGGAGGCATTGCACGCGCACGCCGCTGAGGTCGCGGGGTTGATGAGCCAGTTGCAGGGCGCTACTGCGAATGCCGCCGACACCTGGGACATCAAGTCCTTCGGGGTCGCCTGCATCTTTGTGGCCCAGATTCTGCAGGTCTGGACCGACAGCGCGGCGGAGTTCGTCGAGGCCTCGATCGGTGCCGGGGAGTTTATCGCCGAAGCGACCGACGCGATGGCCGACGCCTACACCGGCGCCGAGCAGAGTTCGCAGCGAGGCTTCACCTCGATCAGCCTCTCCAGCGACGGGGGAGCGGGCCAGTGAGCAATCCACTCATCGACGCGGGCCCGGATTCCGCCGCCGATCAGGGGCTGACGAACCTCGACAGCTGGACGGCGGGCACCGCGGGAGCCGGGATCTTCTATGACGCTGCATCTACCGTCAAGGACTTTCAGAACGGCAACTGGGTCGCCCAAGGTGTCGACCTCGCCGGCGACGGTCTCGACCTCCTGGGGATCATCGCCGATCCGCTCGGGGCGCTCGGCGCCGCCGGAATCGGCTGGCTCATCGAGCACATCGGCTTCCTCATGGATGCGCTGGACCTGGTCGGTGGCAACCCGGATGAGGTGAGCGCCAAGTCTCAGACCTGGCAGCGCATCGCGGCGGCCCTGGAGAAGAGCTCGAGCGACTACACCCGTTCGGCCGAGGCGCTGGGGTCCCAGTACACGGGCCCAGCGGCGGCGGCGTATCAGCGCGCAGCGGCCAACTACGCCAGCACGATTAGCGGCGCGGCCGATCACGCCCGAAACGCGGCCCAGGCGATGACCGTGGCCGGAGTCGCCGTCGGCACGGTGCGCGGGATCATCCGGGACAGCATCGCCCAGTTCGTCTCCGATGCGATCTGGAAGTTCGTCGCGGCGCAGGCGTTGGCGATCGAGACCCTCGGCGGCAGTGAGGCCGCCTTCGTCATCGACGAGGTCGCTGAGGGTAGCTCGCTGGCTATGCGCAATGCGTCCCGAATCATGAAACTGGTGAACGCGCTCAAGCAACTGGAGACGGGCGGCCGGGCTTCGGGGAAGGCGCTCAGCGGCGCGGCCCAGGATCTCAAGTCGGCCGCCGGTGCGAGCCGAGGGGCAACCAGAGCGGCCGACACCGCCGCCCGAGACGCCCACCGCACCACGATCGCCTCGACCTCCCGGCACGGGGCCGGCGACGTCGACAAGTACAAGGACGCGGTAGCCGGGCAGGCCGCGGCTAAGTCGGCTAACCGGGGTGCGGCCGACGCCGCGCAGACCCAGCTCGACCTGGCGCTGAGCGAACAGGCGAGCGCCCGGCACGCCCTTGCCACAGCGACGACCGACGCCGACCGCGAGGTGGCGAGCACCCGGCTGGCCGATGCCGACTCGGAGGTCAACAAGTCCCGTAACAACCTCGATCATCTGGCCAAACAGTCCCGCAACATCGACACGGACACCGGCCGGGTAGCCGCCGGAAGCCAGGCGGCGGTGGATCGGGCCCTCGAAGATCGCCGAGACGCCGCCCGCGACGCGGTGGGGCAGCTGCCTAGCCTCGGCACCGGAGACCACGACTACCTGGGAAACGCGGCCGACAGACTGCAGGACCTGCGGGAAGTGAGGGTCGGACGGGCCGGCGGCACCGACCTGAAGATCGACCCGGTGAACGCGCTACGCGACGCGGGCATGGAGGGGACCCGGGCGCCGTCGGAGTACACCGAGCAGGATGAAGCGGCGCGGGAGACGGCCGAAGGTGTGCCCGATGGGGGCCTCATCGAGGGCGCTGAGTAGCGGCTCCACGGAGTAGTGGCTTCACGCTGAGACTCAGCGAGCCGGTGGATAGCCCAACGGCGGCTGGGGTGGATTCGGCGGAGGTGGACTCTGCGGTGGGGGGTTGTATTGGGGTGGGTAGGGCGGAGGTTGCGGGTACCCCCGCGGTCCAGATCCGCCTGATCCTGGGCCGCTGGGTCCGTCCGGTGGGCCGCCCGGGCCGCCGCCCCGGCGCATCACCACGATGATCGTGACCAGAACGGCGAGCGCGCCGAGCGTTCCGATGCCGATCAGCAGTGCGTTGGATGAGGAGCTCTTGGCGGGCGAGGCCGACGTCCCGGTCGACGTCGCGCCGGCGGTGGTGGGCGCCGTGGGGGCGTTAGTCGGCGTGCAGGCCGGTTTATAGGTCGTCCCGTCGACGATCGACTGCCAGACACCGGTGCTCTGGGTGGCCTCGGAGCCGAGCGGGTTCTCGCAGACCGACGGTACGTCGGCGGTGAGCGCCTTGTAGGCGTTGGGTACTCCGAAACCGATCTCGTTGCTGTATCCGCCGCCGCTGGCCGGAGTGGCCGTCCTTATCAGGCGGTTGATGACGTTCGCGGCGTCCATGGTGGGGAACTTGGCCCGGATCAGCGCCACAATGCCGGAGACGATCGCGGAGGCGTTCGATGTGCCGAGCGTTGTCGTGTACGTGCCCTGAGCGACTGTGGTCGCCGACGGAAGATCGCCGTCCTCTCCGGCGACGTGGGATGTGGAATCCGGCCCCACGACGGCGAGCCCGGGAGTTTCAAGGTCGCCGGCCAGGGTCGACGGGCCGCCGTAGTCGGCGGTGGCGTCCCGGCGTAGATCGGCATCGACACCGCCCACCACGACCACTCCGAAATGGCTGGCCGGTCCGCTCATAGCGCCCTCGGCGCCGTCGTTGCCGCTGCCGGCTACCAGCACGACGTCATGGGCCTGGGCGTAGCCGATGTCGGCGGCCGACGGGCCACCGCCGCCGAAGGACATGTTGATGACCTTTGCGCCGTTGTCGACGGCCCAATGGATAGCCTGCGTCGCCTGCGCAGCGGAGTCGTTGCCGCCAAAGGTGGAGAGGGCGAGCAACTTGGAGGCCGGAGCCGAACCGATCAGTCCGCTGGCATTGTCCGGACCGTGTCCGCGCCCGCCGATGAAGACTGCCATCGCGGTTCCGTGCTGGGCCTTGGAAGCGGGATTGGTCGGATCGGTGGAGCCTTCCGCGATGCCGGCGACGGGTGTGAGCCCATCCGGCGTGCCCTTGCCGGTTGTGTCGGTCCCGCCGGCGATGGCCCCGTGCAGATCGGGATGGGTGCCGTCGACCCCGGTGTCATAGACGGCGACCTTCACCCCGTCACCCTTGGTCAGCGCCCAGGCCGGGGTGATGGCCAGTTTGGACAGCCACCACTGACCGTCCCGAATCGCGTCCGCCGACGCTGTCCCGGGGGTCGCGGCGAGTATCGCGGCACTGAGTCCGATAGCCAGGCTGGTCCGGAGGAGTCGGCGGTGGCTCACTGGGCGGCGGTCGCTGCGGCGCCGGAGGCCATGGAAGCTTTCCCGAGTTCGGCGATTGCGAGGTTCTCCTGGCTGGCATAGGAGACGACGTTCTGATAGGCGGCGCTCATGAATCCCTGGATGAGATGGTCTACCGCTTGCACGTTTCCCAGCATTGTCGCCTGGCTGTCGCCGACGCCACCGGTGGACTTGGCGATCGCCACCCAGGCGGCCTTGATTCCCGGTGCACTGCCGCCGGGTGCCTTCGCGGCCAGTGCGCGCGTCTTCGCATGCAGCGTGGTGTACCGCTGCCGGAGGTCGGTGTGCAGGTCGGAGAGATGGTTATACATGTTGACGAGGTAGCCGAGTTCAACGTGCACGTCGGCGCCGGCGGCGGTCGCGGTCGCGGTGTCGACCTTCACCTGGGCCATCGCGTCGCCGATGGCGTCGCCGAGTCGGCCGAACGCCACGCCGTCGCCGACGACCGCGCCCTCGACGAGGAAGCCGATCTCTTCAAATGACCCGGAGCTGGATTTCGCGGACATGTTTCGCCTTTCGCCAGGGATTCGTCGACGGTCTAGCCGAGAACCGGGGGAGCGGCCAGCCGGCCGTCGCCCCAGATGTCATCGGTCTCGACAAGGTAGTCAGGCCGTTTGTTGAGTTCCTCCTCCTCGCCCCGGCGAGCTCCAGCTCCGCCGGCACCCGGGAGGATGGCGCGACTCTCGCCGGCGGCAAGGTCCGCAGCCGGCGCACCGAGCGATCCGGCGCGCAGCGGCGCCGAACCGGGTTCACCGGCGCCGTAGCCACCCGAGGAGAGGCCGTCGCCGACTCCAGCTCCGCCCCGCAGCCCACCGCCCCGCAGCCCGGAGGTCTCGGCCGCCTCGCCGGCCCCGAATCCGCGGCCGGTCGCCGAACCGGACGCGCCGGACCGGAGCCGAGCCACCGACCCGTCCTCGCCGAGAGCATCGCCGCCGACACCAGCGCCCCGCGCTGCGCTGCCACCGGACCGCACACCGCTTTCATCACCCAGCGCTGCGCCGCTACCGAAACCGCCGGTACCGACACCGCCCCGCCCAATCCCGGAGAGGCCGCCCGCTGCCAACAGGGCGCCGCCGCCGGCCAGCGCACCGGCGCCGACACCGACCGAGGAGGGGAGTCCAGGTGCTGCCGTTCCGGGAGCCGATGGTTCGCCGCCGCCCGGAGTCGCTCCGGCCGGCGGGGTCGAACCCGGCGGCGCGCTAGCCACCGGCACATTTCCGGCCGGCACCGTGCTTCCCGGAGTGGTGCCGTTCGGCAGGGGGGTCGACGGGCCAGTGGGCGTCGCGGGGATCGGGTGGACGCTGCCGCCAGGGCCGCTGGATGCCGGAGGGACGTAGCCCGGTCCGCCCGAGCCGGGGGGCGAGTAGGTCGGCCCGGCCCCGGGGCCGGCCGAAGCCGGAGTCACGGCCGGAATGCTCATCCGCAGCGGGAGTGAATCGCCGACGTACGGATCGGTGGGGATTTTGACGAACGCGGTGCTCTGCGCGGCGGCCGTGTCGTGGCCGGCGTCATTCATGGTCGTCAGGTATTTCGCGGCGGTGGCTTTGTGCTGGTTGGCCTGAGCCTGGGTGGCCGCCATCTGGGTGACCACGGCGCCCGGGTTGAACGCCGCCGCCACCGGTCCGCCGACGGAATGCACCGCGGCC
This sequence comes from Jatrophihabitans sp. GAS493, assembly GCF_900230215.1. Taxonomy (NCBI): domain Bacteria; kingdom Bacillati; phylum Actinomycetota; class Actinomycetes; order Jatrophihabitantales; family Jatrophihabitantaceae; genus Jatrophihabitans; species Jatrophihabitans sp. GAS493. The sequence goes on from NZ_LT907982.1 coordinate 1,981,119, forward strand.
CCGAACGACGTGTCGACTTTCGGGACGGACTGGATCTTGGCCTGCTCGGTCTTGATGGTGGCGATCAGCTGCCGCACGTTCTCCGACGAGGACTGCGCCGAGTAGCTGGATTCGCGGCTGGTGGTCGCGGTGTTCAGCACCCGGGTCGAGGCGGCGTCAGCGGCCTGCCCCTTCCAACCGGCGACGACGTTGGTCGCGGCGGACTGGAGTTCACTGTGCTGCTGAAGCAGAACGACCTGTCCCTGGTCGAAGGCATCGGCCATCTGCTCCAGCGGGCCTGTCTTCACTGAATGCGCTACGGTCCGGATCTGATCCAGGGACATCCCGCCGAAGTCCAGCGCACCCTTGATGTCGTCGAGCAGACTCATCGGTTACTTCCCCTCCTGCACACCGAATGGCCGATTGGCCAGCGTGATCTCGTGAGTCGATTCATCGTGAACCCAGACTCGCTATCGCGTCAGCCACCACTCGCATCATAACGGTGGGTGACATCGGCTCCCAGATAACTTCGCCCCCGCGCCCCTGGCTGGCGAGCATGGCCCCGTCGGCCATCTCGCTCCAACTGGCCGAGCGCGGGGCGAGCCGGGGTGGCTCGCTCTCGTAGCTCATCGCCCCGATCGTCCCAGTGGCCAGCACCGCTGATTCCGGCGCCAGCAGTCGGGCCGCGATCACGTCGGGGATACCGGCGGAGGACATTGCCGAGCGGAGCGTGCGCTCGGGCGCGTTGCGCTCGAAGCCGCCGGCCAGCAGCGCTGCGGTCTGTGGTGCGACCTCCATCCGGATGGTCGGCGCGGCCAGCACCTTCGGCAGGTGAGCCACCAGGGATTCGGCGATCTCTGTCGGCTGAACCCGGCTGATGCGCACCTCCTCGGTGCTCACGATGAGCAGGATCGTGTCCTCTGCTCCGGCGAGGGCCACCCAGTACGTCGCCTCCTCGCCGGCCGGGCCGCGGATGGCGAAGGCCGAGTAGGCGGGATACCAGAGGGTCCGGGCCACCGACTCCAGCAGCCGCGCTTCGGCTGGGCTGCGCTGCGGGGTCGCCGACGCAGTCTCGCCGAGCATCTCCTCCAGCGGGAGTTCGTAGCGGCCGACCGGCGAGCTACCCAGCGGGTCCGGCCAGCCGATGCGCTGCTGCCAGCCCCAACGGGCGAACTCCTCGACGCCCAAGCTGAGCCAATTGAGCAGTGAGCCGGTCATGGGCTCACCGGCCGATCGAGACCGGGCCTGGCCTCGCTCGGGGGCACGGCGGACGGGCCGCCCGACTGCTTGGCCAACCGCGCCAGCAGTTCAGTGACCTTCGCGAAGACCCCACCCAACTCGGTGAGAGCCTGGGCTATCCGCTGCAGCAACTCGGCCACTCGGTCGACGATGCCGATCGCCTTCTCGACTCCCTCGGCCGTCTCGCCGAGAATCGCGGCCTGCGCGGCCGCCTGACTGGCCCCGAAGGTAGCCAGCGAGGAGGCGGCGGCTGAGGCCTCGACGACGATCATGTATTCGACGACCTGGGCCAGGATGTCGGTGACCAGGCCCTCCGCGCCAGTCATGAGCTCGGCGCTCGTCTGCAGCAGCATCACCACGCCGTCGCAGGCGCCGGCGGCCCCGGCAACGGTGCCGGTGAACTCGTGCATCGTCGCGTCGAAGGCCCGGGACGCCTCACCCGTCCAGGTGCCGCGGGTCGCCGCAGCGGTCTGGTCGATGCGCGGGCCGGCCGCGCACAGCCCGGCGGCCAGACCCTTCCACTGCTCGGCGCGGGCGTTCAGCGAGGCGGCGTCCCCGGTGACGAGCTCAAGGCACTGCCGCAGCGGCTCGATCAGTCCGCTGAGGAAGGTGAGGCCCGCATCCACCAATTCGTGTTCCACAGCATTCGCATCCTCGGCGACACCGCGAGAGGGACCGACCAGCGTCGCGACGTCGCTACCGAGACGGGCGAACTCATCGGCCTTCAGGTTCTCCATGACGGCGAGGAGCGACTCCTTGGTCGAGATGGTCGCGGCCGGGTTCGACATCATCGCCGGCCTGACCCGGAGTCGTCGCCGATGGCGCGGAAATGCCGAGCTGTGGCCTGCTCCCGATCGTCGTACTCAACGGCGGTCTGATTGAGGGTATCGGCGGACCAGAGCAGGAAGTCATGGATTCGAGCCAGAGTGCGGTCAGCCTGGTCGTGAACATCGGTGTAGAGCTGGTTCAGGCCGAGCGAGTCTCCCAGGGCGCCCCAGGACCCGCTGGGAACCCCCGTCGCAGTGCCATCCATGAGCGTGGGCGCCGCCGAAGCCTGGCCACCGAGGTCGCTGGCGACGTGGCGAAGCACCTCAGTGTCGACCGTGTAGGAGTCAGCCATCAGACGTCCTCCTCGTTGAGCGGACCAGGCCCCGGCCGGCTCGGTACCGGTTGATTCGGTGCCGGTTGACTCGGTGGGGGCTGGTTGCGTGGCTGATCACGTGGCTGCGGATTACGTGGCTGCTGATTGCGGGCATAGTCGCCCATCGGGCGCTTCGGGATGGCGCTGGCGCGTTCTATCTCCTCGGCGAAGGGGTTCTGGGGACGCTGCTGCGGGGCGGTGCTGATCCGGCCGCTGGTTATCGCCTGCAGATCCAGGCCGGCGTTGCTGACGAAGGGTGAGACGACTTCATTGGTCTTCTCGGCAACCTGCTGGGTGGCGGCGTTGATCGTCTCCAGCAGCAACCGGGACAGGGCCTCGGGGGTTTTCTGCATGGCCTGTTGGGTCAAGGTGACTGCGCGGACCGCTCCGCCTGCCCCCATCTCCACCGTTACCGTCCCATCCTCGGATGCCGCCTTCACCTGCAGTTTTGCCAGTGCGCTGCGAATCTCCACATAGCGCATGCGCATCGATGCCGCGCGCGCCCGCTCGGCATCGAAACGGGGAACCAACGAACTCACAGCGCCTCCTCGCTCGCTGTGATCAAGTTGCTTTCCCGGTGCGGTTCAGTGCGGACATTCACGTCAGCCAGTGGCTCGGTTGCTCGTCATCGTCGTCAAGATCGTCGTCAAGCTCCTCGGGTGCAGGTCTGGAGTGCGAGCGGTTCGGGGTCTGATCCGACTCCGGGCGCCCGCCGTCCCCGGCGTCGCAGCGCTCCGATCCGGCTGCCTGCTCGCTCTGCTTCAGCCTGGCCCCGCTGGCGACGATGGCTTCGACCGCGCGCTCCGCCTCTCGGGCCAGCGCGTGCTGCCGGTTGAACTCGACCTCAGCGGATCGTTCGGCCTGGCTCGTCAGCTGCCGGGCGAGCTGCGTGGTGAGATGCATCGTCGTCATCCGATCGTCGGACCCAGTCGGTTCCAGTATTCGAGCTCTTCGGCATCGACGACGCCCTCATCCTTTCCGCCACCGTACTTGCGGCGCAGTTCCTGCTCACCCCCGCCAGCGCCTCGACCCATGCCGCCCATCATCGGCATCCCCATCGGCATTGCGCCGGAGTGCCCGGCTGCGGCCTGAGCCGAGCCGGACCCGCTGGCGTCCGGGAGCGAAGTGGCGGCGACGGACTGCCCAGCATCCTGGGCGCCGAACTGGGTGCTCATTCCCAGCTGCGTACTGGCGCCGAGCGCCGTGCTGCCGGCCGTGCCGCTTGCCGCACCAGCACCAGCACCAGCACCAGCACCAGCACCAGCAGCACCAGCACCGTCGACACCGGCAGTATCGACGGCAGTGCTCGCGTCGGCAGCTGCGACCTGTGGGTGCCCGCCACCGTCGAAGCTGACTTGGTAGGCCTGTGGCGTCCCGCTGGAACTGTCGGTCAGGGTGAAGTGGCTGCCGTCGGCGATTGAGCCCACGCTCAGGTTTGCGTCCGGACCGAATGTGGCTGCGCTGTTCAGATCCGAGACCGACCCGCCGGCCGCGGTCGTCGCGGCGCTGAGCGGTGTCACGATCGGGTGCCCATCGGCGTCGAAGGTGATGCGGTACTGCTGGGTGCCGGACGCGTCCGTGTCGGTGAGGATGAAGCTGCCATCCTGGTTTCGGTTGCCGAGGGTGAGGCTGCCGTCCGGACCGAAGCTGACCGAGCCGTCAGCGTTGGTGATGATCGGATCGCCACCCCCCATCGATCCGCCGATGGATCCGACACCCGTTCCGATACCGGTCCCGATGCCGACTGAACCCGACGACCCGGCTCCGCTCGGCATCGAGGGGGTGGTCTCACCGGATCCGACGTTGGGGATCGGTGTGTATCCGGCCGCAGCGGTGGTGCCGCCAGCGCCGCCCGGGCTAGCACCGCCACCAATACCGCCACTGCCACTTCCAGCACCCGCATTGCCAGCACCCGCATTGCCACTGCCAGCGGGTGCGGTGGTACCACCGCCGTCACTGGGTTGGGTGGTGGGCATTGCGGCGAAGGGATCGATAACGGACTTCGTCTCCGTCGCCAGTTCGGCGAAGAGACGCTTGATGTCGGCGGTCGTCGAGTCACAGATCCGGAAGAAGGTGTCCAGCCGCTGCTCGGTCTGGGCGACCAGCACCTTGTTGCACCACTGCGCGGCGACCGTCGCCGCCAGCTGTCGGGAGCGATCGTCGAGATCGTCGAGGCTGTACATGGCGTCGGAGTCCCAGGCGTGGCGTCCATGGATGGGCTGGCCGAGCGTCCCGAGTACCCAGCGCCGCAGGGGATCGTGGCCGTGACCCTGGGCCACCGCGACCAGGGCCTGTAGTGACTGGACGCCGTCGATACCGGGCGGCAACCGATCGAGGTACAGCCCAGAGACGGCGCTTGCCTTTGAATAGACGAGATTCTGCATCGCAACCACGATCGCGGCGATGGCCTCGCTGGTGGCGGTGAGGCTGCGTGTGACCTTCTGGTCGGCGGTGAAGAAGGTGCTCATGGTGGCCTCGAACTGGGAGGCGGCGCTGCCCTGCCAGGTGGGTACCAGAGAGTTGTAGGCGTTCTGGAGCACCTCGGTGATGCTCTGGGTCTGGGTCGCGGCGGTCGCCAGCAACCGCGAGTCAGCGGTGAAGGCTGCGAAGTTCAGGCCCCGTTCGCGGTCGTAAGCCTGCCGGATCGCGGTGATCGTGATCTGCTGGCCGGTCCATTTGTTGTACGCCGGTAGGAAGTAGTCGAAGTAGTGCATTCCGGCCGAGCCCGGGTCGAGGATCTCATCTGCCGTGCCGAAGGCCGATGGGTCGTTGCCGGCCAGGCGGGCTTTGAACTGCTGCAGCTTGGCCTTCCCCGCCTTCTCCTCAGCACGATTCGCGTTCAGCGAGGCTGGGCTCTCCTGCCCGGCGAGGTGTTTCTCGATCGTCTTCTCGAGTTTGCTGCTGCCACCGAAACCGAGGCCGTGCAGCACATCCGAGCCGACGTCGCTGACGAGCTTGGTGCCTCCCCGCACACCGTCGGCCGCGGCATGTAATCCACCGCTGAGGACGTCGCCAGTACCTTTGGCGACCCCTTCAACCAGATGTCCGGTCGCGCTCAACTGGCCACCGAGAACGTCCAGTGGTGCTTTGACGCTCCCCAGTGGATCGCCGTCGGTGAGATCGGTGAAGGCCCGGGACCAGCCGTGCCCGTAGTCATGTGCGGCGCTGGCGGCGGCCGAGCCGACGTCACCGGCCGCGTCGGCGTAACCGGTCGCAACGTCCTTGATTTCGTTGACGTCGGTGCTGATGACATCTTCGAGCGGGTTCCACCAGTCGGACATCTCAGGCCGCTCCCGAAATGGGCTTGCCGGCCGAATTCAATCCGTTGTCCGCGGAACGGTCGCCGGCCTGGTAGCTCGCAGCGGTGCCCGACAGCGTGTCCGCGACCCAAGTCGTCTTGTTACCCATCGGGACGAGCAGGGTCTGCAGCATCGTCGTCAATGCGGCGCGGTAGGCGGCGCCATCGGCGCCGTAGTCACGGCCGGCGTTGGTCGAGGAGCCGTGAAGGGCCTCAGCCTGGGCCGCCACGGTACCGATGGGGTTTACCTGACCGGTAAACGCCTGGGCGGCGCTGGTGAGAGCCTGCGGATCTGCTTTGAACGACGTCACGTGAGCCTCCCTCCTGCCAATGCGACGGGCGCGGAATCGCTTCCGCGAATTGCGGCCTTAATAGTTGAGAATTGAAGTGCCGAATCGGCGAGAAATGCGAAACCGATCCGACCGGCGGGCCGGCCGGATCGGTTCCCGCACCAGATTCGGTGTCGACACAATTACCGTGCCGAACAATTCGGTGCCGACGCAATTACCAGCGGCTGGCGTTGGACTTCTCGGTCGCCTGGTAGCCCTCGTTCGCCGAACCCAGCGCGTTACCGATCGCGCTCAGGACCGCGTTGAGGTCCTCGGCTGCGCGGTCCCACTGGGCCTGGGCGGCGTTGTAGTTCTCAGCCGCGGCACCGGACCAGGTCTGGACCAACGGGTTTAGGTAGCTCTTCAGATCGGCGAGCTGGGTGTTGATGTTGCTGACGGTGCTGCGCACCTGGTCCTGGGTCGCGGCGAGCTGCGAGAAGGTGACCTTGATTGGCGAAGACATGCTGATTGACCTCCCGGTCCTAGAAGTGTTCTGACGAAACGTCAGAGGTTAAGACCACTGCCTGCGCTGCGGATGGCGGACTGGTTGCTCTCGTCGGAGGCGTGGTAGGCCTTCCCCGACTGGGCGATCTGCTCGGAGATGCCGGCGAGCGCCTGGTTGAGTTTGAGAGAGTCCTCGTTCCATCGAGCCATCAGCTGCTGGAAGGAGGCCGCCGCCTGGCCGGACCAGTGGGCCTGCACCGCTTCGACGCTGCTGAAAAGGGTGCGGAGTTCGGTCGAGATCGTGTGATTGACGTCGGTGACCCGGGTGGCGGCCTGGGCCATCGTCGCGGCTTCGGTATTAAAGGCACCAGTCATTCTGGCGTCCCCTTTCGTTGGTCGGTAGGTGTTTACCTCTCGTCTCACTGTTTACCAGCAGCCCAGAGGGCGAGCAATGCTGGCGCTGAAGGCCTCCATACTGTCCTCTAAGAATTCTCTTATCTGCACGGGACGCCCTTCTCAGCGTTTGGCGAGCTGTATCAATTGCGCCCCGAAACGGCGCCCGACCAGCACCCCGCGCCCGGGTGGCAGGGCCGACGGCTTGACGGTTCCCAGCAGCGCGCCCTCGTCCCGGCTGCCGGCGCCGACGATGCCCGGTGCGCCGAGGTCGCGCAGTCGCTGCACCACCGGTTCGAAGAGCGCCCGCGACGCGCCCCCGGTACGCCGGCAGATGATCAGGTGCAGCCCGACATCCTTGGCCTGCGGCAGGAACTCCAGCAGCGCCGCGATCGGATTTCCGGTTGGGGCCGCGACCAGGTCGTAGTCGTCCACCAGGACGAAGAGCTCAGGGCCGCTCCACCAATTTCTAGCCTGCAATTGCTCGGCAGTGATGTCCGGTCCCGGCAGCCGCTGCTGCAGGATCGGACGCAGATCGGTCAGCAGCGCCTCCAGCGCCGGAGCGGCCGCGGCGTACCCGGCCAGGTACTCCCGATCCACGTAGCCGAGCATGGTGCGCCGGTAGTCGGCCAGCAGGATGCGGACCTCGGATGAGGAATGCTGCTCCATGAGCCGCGAGGCCACGACCTTCAGGAAGTTGGTCTTCCCCGACTCGCCGTCGGCAAAATAGAGGAAGTGCGGCTCGGCGTCGAAGTCGAGGGAGACCGGCGCCAGTGCCTCCTCGTTGATGCCGATCGGGATGAGCCGGGAACCTGAGGGCACACTCAGCTGGTCGTAAGGCAGTACCGCCGGCAGCATCCGAACCGGCGGTGCCCCGACCCCGGTGCCGGCCAACGTCCACGCGCTCGCCACCTGCGCGACGAGGTCGGAGAAGCCGGCCGACAGTGTCGCCGGCAGGGCAGCGCCGTCGATCCGCGGCAATGCGGCGAGAAAGTGGCGCTTGAAGGAAGTGAGCCCCCGTCCCGGAGTGCCCCGGGGGACGCCCTGGGCCATCCGCCGGTCGACCTCGGACTCGCCCGGATCACCGAGGCGCAGCTCCAGCCGGGTGCCGATCATGTCCTTCAGCGCCGCGCGGATCTCGGCCCAGCGGGCGGCGCTGATGACGATGTGCACGCCGAAGGAGAGGCCCTGAGAAGCCAGTGAGGTGATCCGCTGCTCCAGGTCCTCGAACTCCGTCCGGAAGCTGGCCCAGCCGTCGATGAAGATGAAGACATCACCGAACTGCCCGGCTGTACCGGGTGCGCCACGACCCTCCCGGCGTAGCTGCCGGTACGCACTCATTGATTCGATGCCGCTGCGGCGGAAGTACTCCTCCCGCTCGTTCAGGATCCCGCCGACCTCCGCGATCATCCGGCGCACCAGATCCGGGTTGCTACGCGAGGCGACCGCGCCGACGTGCGGGAGCCCTTCGGTGGCGGCCAGCGATCCGCCGCCCAGGTCGATGCAGTAGATCTGGACTTCGTGCGGGGTGTGGGCGAGGGCCAGCGAGGTCACGACGTCGCGGAGCAGGGTGCTCTTGCCGCTCTGCGGGCCACCAACCACCACCCCGTGCCCGGCGGCACCGGAGAAGTCGAGCGCGAGCAGGTCGCGTCGCTGTTCGAAGGGCAGGTCGACGATGCCGACCGGCACGCGTAGCCCACCCAACCCCGTCCAACCCTCCGGGCAGAGGCCACGACCGGCGACGACCGACAGCGGCGGCAGCAGCTGGTCGAAGGTCGGTGCCTCCCGCAGCGGGGGGAGCCAGACTTCGTGTGCCGCCATCCCCTGGCCGCGCAGCCGGGAGACCACAACGTCGAGCACCGCCGGCTGCCGGTTGTCGAAGTCCTCCTCGTCCGCCGTCGGACTCGCCTGAGCGGATGGCGGGGCGATGGCGGGCGGCAGCTCCTCGAGCTCGACCCGGGTGGAGACGAAGCTGCAGGGCCGGGCGTTGGAGGACGCGCCGCCGGCGTCGGGAGCCTGCTCCTCGCCCTGGTACGGGCCGGAGACGTAGGCCGCCTTGAAGCGGATCAGCGTCGACGTGTCGAACTTCAGGTACCCCGAACCGGGGATCGACGGGAGTTCGTAGGCGTCGGTGACTCCGAGGACGGTGCGGGACTCGGCTGCCGAGAAGGTCTTGAGTCCGATCCGATAGGAGAGGTGGCTGTCCAGGCCTCGCAGCTTCCCCTCCTCCAACCGCTGTGAGGCGAGCAGCAGGTGCATGGACAGCGAGCGGCCCAGGCGCCCGATCGCCACGAAGAGTTCAGCGAACTCCGGCTTCTGGCTCAGCATTTCGCTGAACTCATCACAGACGATCAGCAGTGACGGGAGCGGGTCCAGGGGCGCACCCTGCTCCCGGGCCCGTTCGTAGTCCTTCACGTTCGCGAAGTTGCCCGCCGCCTTGAGCAGTTCCTGCCGCCGGTTCATCTCGCCCGAGAGCGCGTCATACATCCGGTCGACCATGGTGAGGTCGTCCTGGAGGTTTGTGATCACCGCGGCGGTGTGCGGCAGGTCCTGCAGCCCGAGGAACGTCGCGCCACCCTTGAAGTCGACCAGGATGAGGTTCAGCGCACTCGCCGGGTGGGTCACCGCCAGCCCCAGCACAAGGGTGCGCAGCAGCTCTGATTTTCCTGAGCCGGTCGCGCCGATCACCAGACCGTGCGGCCCCATTCCGCCCTGGGCCGCCTCCTTGATGTCCAGATCCACCGGCTCGCCGTGCTCGCCGATGCCGATCGGGATGCGCAGCCGCTCGTGCGAGGAGCGGGGGCGCCAGACCCGGCTGATCTCGATGTTCGCGGGATTGCCGATGCCGAGCATGTCCACCAGTTCGGCCGATCCGGTGAGGGGCGCGTCGTCAGCCGCCTGCGAGGTGCTCAGCCGGTGGGGCGCCAGCCAGCGGGCCAGGGCGTCGGCCTCGCCGACGGTCAGCAGGTCAACGCCGCCGAGCCACTCGGTCTGATCGCGCCCGATGGCGCCGACCCGGCCGCCCTCGACCAGTAGGCGCAGCCCACGGCGGGCGGGCAACCGGCCGAGCGAGTTGGAGAGGTCGATCAGGGTGACCCCGACGAGCCCCTCCTCCAGCATGATGCGTTCCTCGAGGGTGACCTGGCCACCGTCGACGATGATCACGATGTGGGGCTCGTCGCCGTTCGGCGTGCTCGCCCGGTTGAAGCGTGGCCGATCGGCCAGCTCCGGGCCGAGGCCCATTTCGACGTCGGCCAATGATGAGGTGACCATCCGGGCGCTACCGAGACTGTCGGTGAGGGTGGGGTGCTGGTTCTGAGGCAGCCACTTCAGCCAGTCCCACTGGCTACGGGCCATGCCGTCAACGGCGGCGGCGACGAGCAGGTGGTCCGGGCCGTGGAAGGAGGCCAGTTGCGCCACCATCGAGCGGGCCAGGCTGCGGGCCTGATCGGGATCGCCACCGATGGAGACGGCCGGGAACGAGCGCAGCTTCACCGCCAGGGGCAGGTCGTCGACCAGCGAATGGGCCCGCACCAGCCGTCGCAGCGCCAGCACGCCGATGGGATCCACCTCCTCGACCGGGCCGGTCTGCGGCGGAATGAGCCGTCGCGCCAATCGCTGTGTGCCGGTGCCGATTCGCACCGCGCTGAAGTCCGCATCACCCGGGCGGCGTTCCCACATGCGGCGGCCACCGGCGATGGACCACAGCGAGGTCGGGTCGGGGTGGGTCCAGACGAGGGCGGCCCGCTGCTGGCTGCGGGTGCGACTGATTTCGTCGCGGATCTGATCGAGATAAGCGAGGTAGTCATTGCGGTCGGCCGTCAGCTGCGCTTTTCGGGCGCCCCGCCGATTTCCCTGACCGGCGCCCATCATGCCGACGGTCGACATGACCATCATCCCGCCCATCATCAGCGACGCCGGATTGAGACCGCCGATAGCGACGAAGCCGACCGAGGTCAGGATCATCACGCCGGGGAGCAGGTTGGTCAGCATGTTGACGGGCAGGACGCGCGGCAGGTCTGGAGGCGCCTGCAGATGGGTCTCGCCGGCGGGCATCACCGGTGCGGCAAGCCGCGGCCTACGTCTGAAGATCTTCGTTGCCAAGGCGCTCCTCCCGCGTCCCTCGCACAATATAGTAGCCACCGGTACCTGACTTCGGCCCGCAGTTCTCGACTCATCTGCGTTCGGGGTCACGTTCGGCCGTCCGGTTCGCCCCGACCCTGCTCCACTCGATTGGATTTGTATTCGTGACGCTTGCTGAATCGAGATCGTTCGCCCGAGTGGTCGTCATCGCCCCCCGAACCCGGGTGGATCTTGCGCTGCCGATCGACGTGCCGATCGTGGATCTGCTCCCGTTGCTGCTCGACCTGGTCGGCGAACGCAGCGACGACGGCGGTGGCCAGCACGGTGGCTGGCAGTTGGCGCTGGTCGGGGCCGATGAGTTGCCGAGTGATCGCACCCTGCGCTCGCTGGAGATTCTCGACGGAACCGCGCTGCACCTGACGCCCCGCGAGTCGGCGATTGTGCCGCCAATCTATGACGATGTGGTCGATGCGATCGCCTCCACGGTGCGCACGCGGATGAACCGGCGCAGCACCAACCCGGCGATGGGCGCGGCCGCGGCGATCGCCGGCCTCGCCATCGCCGCCACGACGCTGCTCTACCGTGGCCACGACACGGTGAACATCTACCTGGCGCTGGCGTCCGCGCTGGCGGCGGTTGGGGTCGCGGCCGCGATCGCCCGCGGCCCCGGCGATCGGATCATCGCGACCGCGGTCGCCGTCGGTGGCCTTCCCCTTATCTTCATTGCCGGAATCGACATCGTGCCGGGGGCGATCGGTCGATCCGGAGTGCTGCTCGGCTTCGTCTTCGCGTTCGCCTACGCCGTGCTGGCGGTCGCGGCCATCGCCACCGGCACGGTGGTGTTCGTCGCGGCCGCGATCGCTGCCGCCTTCGGAGCCGGCACGGCTGCGGTCTGCACTGTCTTCGACGTCGAGACCGTGAGTTCGCTGGCCGGTTGCTGCGCCCTGGGCGTCGCCGCCATCGCGACGCTGCCCTGGCTCGTGGTGCGGCTGTCCCGGTTGCCGCTGCCAATCGTTCCGACGAATGCCAATGAAATGCGCTCCATTCGCGACGACATCGACGTGGAGGATGTCGCCGCCAAGGCGCGCCTGGCCGATGAGTATCTCAACGGTGCGTTTATCGGCTGCGCGCTCGCCGTCGCCTTCGCATCGGCGGCCGTCGCCCTGCACGCGACGCCGATGTCGGTCGCACTGGGCGGCGTATGCCTGGCCGCTTTGGCGCTGCGCAGTCGCAGCGTGGCCGGTCTGGTCCCCCGGGTGGCCCTGCAGGGCATCCCGCTGGCCGCCCTGGCCGCGGCCGGAGCGCTGGCGGTGCTCACCGATCCGGGCAATGCGACCCCGTGGCTGTTCGCCGCCGGCCTCGGATTGACGGTTGTGGCCATCTTCATCAGTGTCGTGGTGCCGCGAGTGCGATTGGCTCCCAGCACCATGCGGAGCGTGGACTTCCTCGAATCACTGGTGCTCATCTCGATCCTTCCGCTCGCGATCGGAGTCATGGGGCTGTACTCGACGATGCGCCACCTATGAGTAGATCCGGGTCAGCGGGGAGGGGACTCCCCGATCCGGCTAGCCGCATTAGCCGCGGCCGCGGGGCCGGCCTCGCCGTCCTGCTCTTCACCGCGTTCGTCGTTGTCGGCGACGTCGGCGCGGCTGCGGCCTCCGCGGCGACTGCGCCCAGCCCGCCGGCGGCGTACGTGCAGAAGGCGGCCTGCGTCTCGCAAGGCGTTCCGCCGACGACGGTCCAGAACGGGGTTAGCTGGGCCCAGCGACTACTGCTCTATACCGAAGCCTGGAGATTCACCCGGGGCGGCGGGGTGAAGGTCGCGGTCATCGACACCGGGGTGAATCCCGGGCCGGCCTTCGGCGACCGGCTCAGCGGTCTGGCCGATCTGGTCGCCACCGGGGGCACGGCGGGCACCGCGGGCACCGCGGGCACCGGGGGCACCGGGGGCACCGCGAGCGCCCCGGGCCTCGACGACTGCGACGGCCACGGGACGCTGGTCGCCGGTCTCATCGCAGGATCGCCGGATCCAAAGTCGGGCTTCTCCGGGGTCGCTCCGGATGCCACCCTGCTCTCCATCCGCCAGAGCAGCGAGCGGTACGCCCTGCGGGATGACACGAACAGCTCGGACGCACCCGGAGCCGGCACCCCCGCCAGTCTCGGTTCGGCGATCCGCTACGCAGTCGCCCACGGCGCGCAGGTCATCAACATCTCCGAGGCCGACTGTGGGCCGGCTGGAACCGTCGACAGCCCGGAGCTCTCCAGCGCGGTGCAGGCCGCGGTCGCCGCCAACGTAGTCATCGTCGTCTCAGCGGGCAACCTCGACTCCAGCGCCGACTGCTCGCACCAGAACACCCCTGGTAAACCGGCCGTCACCGCGGCCACCCCGGCCGACCTGCCTGGGGTGCTGGCGGTCGGCGCGATCGCCCAGGACGGCTCGGCCGCCGCCTTCTCGATTGCCGGGCCGTGGGTCGGGATCGCCGGACCCGGCACCGAGATCACCTCCACCAACCCGTTCCGCGGCGGTGCCGGCCAGGTTGACCAGATCACCACTCAGGCGGGCACCGGGTCCATCCAAGGCACCAGCTTCTCCGCCCCCTACGTCGCCGGAGTGGCCGCATTGGTGCGGGCGCGCTTCCCCGATCTCACCGCCGCCCAGGTGATCCACCGCTTGGAGGCGACCGCCTCGCATCCGGCGGCACCGAGGGGCCGCAACGATGCGGTGGGGTACGGCATGGTGAACCCGGTGGCGGCGGTGACGGCAGTGCTGCCCGAGGAGGCCGGGGTGGTGGCTCCCCCCAGTCGCGCCACCAGCCTGCCCGCCCGCGCCACCCCGGAACAGTCCGATCACGCGCGTCAGACCGCGCTCTGGGGGTCGCTGATCACCCTGACCGCCCTCGTCGCGTTGGCCGTAGTGGCACAGACCCGACGCAGCCGGTTGCGTCGAGCCGCCACCCACGACCGGGCGGCGAACCCCAGCCCGGCTCGGTCATGAGACGATTGTCCCTGTGAATCAAGGGCAGAGATGTTCGGAGAATCGTGACCTCGCGCGCTGACACTCATCCGGCGCTGCTGGTCATCGAACGGGCCCGAGAGTTGGTCGAGCCGGCCATGCGGGCCGCCATCGCCACGCTGCGCGATGACCAGATGCGGCTCATCTCCAGCTATCAGATGGGGTGGCAGGAGGCCGACGGCTCAGCGGCGTGCGGCGGCGGCAAGGCGCTGCGACCGACATTGGCGGTCATCTCGGCCGTGGCCGGGGGAGGCTCGGCCCGTGATGGCGTGCCGGGTGGCATCGCGGTCGAGTTGGTACACAACTTCTCCCTCATCCATGACGACGTGATGGATCGAGACGTCGAGCGTCGCCATCGCCCGACCGCCTGGACGGTCTTCGGTGACGGACAGGCGATTCTGGCCGGCAACGCGATGCTGACCGTGGCCTTCGACGTCCTCATCGCCGACGCGGCGGCCGGCATGCGCGCCCTGCCGTGCCTCACCCACTCGATTCACGAGCTGATCAGTGGGCAGTCCCGTGATCTCGCCTACGAGGGTGCCGAACACATCGATCTCGATGCGTGCCTGCAGATGGAGGCGGGTAAGACGGCGGCCCTGATCAGTGCCTCGGCCTCTATCGGCGCGCTGGCCGCCGGGGCGAGCGAGGAAGTGGTCAGCGGGCTGGCTGGCTACGGATTCGAGCTGGGGATGGCCTTTCAGCTCGTCGATGACATCCTCGGGATCGTCGGCGACCCGAAGATCACCGGCAAGTCGTCGTCCTCTGACGTCCGGGCCGGCAAACGCAGCGCGCCCGTGGTCGCCGCGCTGGGCGCCGACGGCGACGCCGCCCGTCAGCTGGGAGCACTGCTGCAGTACGGTCCGCCGAGCGAGGAGGCCGACGTCGAGCGGGCGACGGCGTTGATCGCGGCCGCCGGCGGCCTGAGCTGGGCCTCCGATGAAGCCGACGCGCGGTTGCGCAAGGCACTGGCCCACCTGGACGGCCTGCCGCTGGAGGCGACCGCGGCCGAGGACCTTCGCACCCTCGCCCGCTACGTGGTCGACCGCGACCACTAGCGCGACCGGCCTGAGTTCGCAGATCCAGTCCGTCGCCAGATCCGGTCGGTCGCCCCGGTCTCGCAATTTCGGGGGATTTTGCTTCTCCGCACGCGTCCGGGTATCGTAGACAGCTGTGCCCGAAGCGATTCGGGCGCCACTCCGTGCCCTTCAGTCGTAGCCGTCTGCAGGCCCCAGAAAATAAGGGGTCTACTGAGTTTGTTCGCGGCCGGCGGCGGGCGCACAACCATCGTCCAGACTGGCGATCTTCGCCGGGCTGGCTCGTGAGCGGGCTGCGACACGCCCGACCGCGTGGGTCGATGGAGACAACAAAAGAGCAGGCACCACCGGGTGCAGCGTGTCCGCAGAGCGGCCTCGTATCCACCCGACAGTGATTCTCTCGGCGGCAACGCCGGGAACAGAAATGTCAGAAATACACAGACCGCACCCGCACCAAACGATCTAAGGAGATTGCAGGCCGAATGCCTACGATCCAGCAGCTGGTCCGCAAAGGCCGGCAGGACAAGACGTCGAAGACCAAGACGCCCGCACTGAAGAGCTCCCCGCAGCGTCGTGGTGTCTGCACTCGCGTCTACACGACGACCCCGAAGAAGCCGAACTCTGCCCTGCGCAAGGTTGCCCGCGTGCGCCTCACCAGCGGCATCGAGGTCACGGCCTACATCCCGGGTGTCGGCCACAACCTGCAGGAGCACTCCATCGTGCTCGTCCGCGGAGGCCGCGTTAAGGATCTCCCGGGTGTTCGTTACAAGATCATTCGCGGTTCGCTGGACACCCAGGGTGTTCGCAACCGCAAGCAGGGCCGTAGCAAGTACGGCGCCAAGAAGGAGAAGAGCTAATGCCACGCAAGGGTCCGGCGCCTAAGCGCCCGCTCGTCATCGACCCGGTCTACGCATCGCCGTTGGTGACGCAGCTGGTCAACAAGATCCTCGTCGACGGCAAGCGCTCGGTCGCTGAGACGATCGTCTACGGCGCTCTTGAAGGAGCACGCGAGAAGAGCGGCACCGACCCGGTCGTCACGCTCAAGCGTGCGCTCGACAACGTCAAGCCGACCCTCGAGGTTCGCAGCCGTCGCGTCGGTGGCGCCACGTACCAGGTGCCGGTCGAGGTCAAAGCCGGCCGTAGCACCACGCTGGCCCTGCGTTGGCTGGTCGGTTACTCCCGCGCCCGCCGCGAGAAGACCATGACCGAGCGCCTGATGAACGAGCTGCTCGACGCCAGTAACGGCCTCGGCGCCAGCGTCAAGCGCCGGGAAGACACCCACAAGATGGCCGAGTCCAACAAGGCCTTCGCGCACTACCGCTGGTAATTCGCGGGCGAAGCGCCGGCCACCCCGGCGCCACCTCGCAAGTATCTGCTCACAGCTTCATCCCGCTTAACGACTGAGAAGGAATCATGGCTAACAACGCCGAGCTCGCCAAGACCCGAAACATCGGGATCATGGCGCATATCGACGCGGGTAAGACCACGACGACCGAACGCATCCTCTTCTACACCGGTATCAACTACAAGATCGGTGAAGTTCACGATGGCGCTGCCACGATGGACTGGATGGAGCAGGAGCAGGAACGCGGCATCACCATCACCTCCGCTGCAACGAAGTGTGAGTGGAAGGGCCACGCGATCAACATCATCGACACGCCCGGCCACGTCGACTTCACCGTTGAGGTGGAGCGCTCGCTGCGTGTCCTCGACGGCGCCGTCGCCGTCTACGACGGTGTGGCCGGTGTCGAGCCGCAGACCGAGACCGTCTGGCGCCAGGCCGACAAGTACAACGTGCCGCGTATGTGCTTCGTCAACAAGCTGGACCGCACCGGCGCCGACTTCTTCCGCTGCGTGCAGATGATGAAGGATCGCCTCAACGCCAACGTCGCCGTGCTGCAGATTCCGATTGGCAACGAGGGTGACTTCCTCGGGGTCATCGACCTGGTCGAGATGCGCGCCCTCACCTGGCGTGGCGAGACCAAGCTCGGTGAAGACTTCGCCGTCGAGGAGATCCCGGCCGAGCTGGCCGACGAGGCCGCTCAGTGGCGCGAGACACTCCTCGAGACGATGTCCGACGTCGACGACGAGATCGCCGAAGCCTTCCTCAGCGATGAGGAGATCAGCGTCGAGACGCTGAAGGCCGCGATCCGCCGCGCGACGCTGGCCGACAAGATCAACCCGGTGCTCACCGGCTCGGCCTTCAAGAACAAGGGCGTTCAGCCCATGCTCGACGCGGTCATCGACTACCTGCCCTCGCCGCTGGACGTCGACCACGTCACCGGAACGCTGCAGGACGGCGAGACGGTGGCCGAGCGCAAGACCGACGAGTCCGAGCCGCTGGCCGCGTTGGCGTTCAAGATCGCCACCGACCCCCACCTCGGCAAGCTGACCTTCGTCCGCATCTACTCCGGTGTGCTGGACAACGGCAGCCAGGTCCTGAACTCCACCAAGGACCGCAAGGAGCGCATCGGCAAGATCTACCAGATGCATGCCAACAAGCGTGAAGAACTGCCCCGCGCCGGCGCCGGTGACATCATCGCCGTGGCCGGTCTCAAGCAGACCACCACCGGTGACACGCTTAGCGACCTGAACAAGCCGATCGTTCTCGAGTCGATGACGTTCCCGGCCCCGGTCATCTCGGTGGCCATCGAGCCGAAGACGAAGAGCGACCAGGAGAAGCTGGGTACGGCCATCCAGAAGCTGGCCGAGGAAGACCCGACCTTCCAGGTCAAGAACGACGAAGAGACCGGCCAGACGATCATCGCGGGCATGGGGGAGCTCCACCTGGAGATCCTCGTTGACCGGATGCGTCGCGAGTTCAAGGTCGAGGCGAACGTCGGTAAGCCGCAGGTTGCCTACCGCGAGACGATTCGCAAGGTCGTCGAGCGCGAAGATCTCACCTACAAGAAGCAGACCGGTGGTTCGGGTCAGTTCGCGAAGGTGCAGATCAAGCTCGAGCCGCTGGAGATGACCAGCGACGGCCCGACGTATGAATTCGTCAACGCCGTCACCGGTGGTCGTATCCCGAAGGAGTACATCCCTTCGGTGGACCAGGGCGCGCAGGAGGCCATGCAGTACGGCATCCTCGCCGGCTACCCGCTAGTCGGAGTCAAGATGACGCTGACCGACGGTGGCTACCACGACGTCGACTCCTCGGAGATGGCGTTCAAGATCGCTGGCTCGATGATCTTCAAGGCAGCGGCACGCAAGGCCAGCCCGGTTCTTCTCGAACCGATGATGGCGGTCGAGGTGACGACGCCCGAAGAGAACATGGGCGACGTGATCGGCGACCTGAACTCCCGCCGCGGCCAGATCCAGGCCATGGAGGAGCGCAGTGGGGTCCGCGTCGTCAAGGCGTTGGTTCCGCTGTCAGAGATGTTTGGCTACGTCGGCGACCTGCGTTCCAAGACGCAGGGACGGGCGAGCTACTCGATGCAGTTCGACTCGTACGCGGAGGTTCCGTCCAACGTGTCGAAGGAAATCATCGCCAAGGTTAACGGCGAATAGGTTAACGGCGAATAACTCGCAGCACCGGCTAGACCAACTCACAAACCAACTAGCAATACAGACAAGAAAGAGGCAGAGCAGTGGCGAAGGCCAAGTTCGAGCGCACCAAGCCCCACGTCAACATCGGCACCATTGGTCACATCGACCATGGCAAGACGACCCTGACGGCGGCTATCTCGCGCACCCTGCACGACAAGTACCCGGCCCTCAACCCGAACACCGAGGCGTTCGACCAGATCGACAAGGCGCCGGAAGAGCGCCAGCGTGGTATCACGATCTCGATCGCTCACATCGAGTACCAGACCGAGAAGCGCCACTATGCGCACGTCGACTGCCCGGGTCACGCCGACTACATCAAGAACATGATCACCGGTGCCGCTCAGATGGACGGTGCGATCCTCGTCGTCGCCGCCACCGACGGCCCGATGCCGCAGACCAAGGAGCACGTGCTCCTGGCCCGCCAGGTCGGTGTTCCTTACATCGTCGTCGCGCTGAACAAGGCCGACATGGTCGATGACGAGGAGATCCTGGAGCTCGTCGAGCTCGAGGTTCGTGAGCTGCTCAACGCCAATGACTTCGGTGGCGACGACGCCCCGATCGTTCGCGTCTCGGCGCTGAAGGCCCTTGAGGGCGACCCGACCTGGGCCGAGGCCGTTCTCAGCCTGATGGACGCCGTCGACGAGTACATCCCGCAGCCGGTTCGCGAGACCGAGAAGCCGTTCCTCATGCCCGTCGAGGACGTCTTCACGATCACCGGTCGCGGCACGGTCGTCACCGGCCGCATCGAGCGTGGAGTCCTGAAGGTCAACGAGACGGTCGACATCGTCGGTATCCGTCCGGACAAGCAGACCACCACGGTCACCGGCATCGAGATGTTCCGCAAGCTGCTCGACGAGGGCCAGGCCGGCGAGAACGTCGGACTGCTCCTTCGTGGCATCAAGCGCGAGGACGTCGAGCGTGGCCAGGTTGTCATCAAGCCGGGCACGACCACCCCGCACACCGACTTCGAGGGCACTGTCTACATCCTCTCGAAGGATGAGGGTGGCCGTCACACGCCGTTCTTCAACAACTACCGTCCCCAGTTCTACTTCCGCACCACGGACGTGACCGGTGTCGTTACCCTCCCCGAGGGCACCGAGATGGTCATGCCGGGTGACACGGTTGACATGACGGTCGTGCTGATTCAGCCGATCGCCATGGAGGACGGTCTGCGCTTCGCGATCCGTGAGGGTGGCCGCACCGTCGGCGCCGGTCGAGTCACGAAGATCATCAAGTAACTGAAATTGAACGCGCGGTAAGCCCCATTTTGTTCGGGCCGCTCCGCAACGTTTAGTAGGTAACAACTTCAAAGGATTCACCCAGGGTGCTGGTCGATGAGATCAGCACCCTGGTGAGTCCGAAGAAATTTGCGTTGCCGCTCCTTGCCGCACCCGTGGCTTGCGAGCTTGATCCTGAAGTATCGAACACTGATACACCGAAAACAGTGAAGGTGAGTTAGCCACCATGGCGGGACAGAAGATCCGCATTCGGCTCAAGGCCTACGACCACGAGGCAATCGACGCCAGCGCGCGTCGCATTGTCGAGACGGTCACCCGCACGGGTGCCCGGGTTGTCGGACCGGTGCCGTTGCCGACCGAGAAGAACATTTACTGCGTCATCCGGTCGCCGCATAAGTACAAGGACAGCCGCGAGCACTTCGAGATGCGCACCCACAAGCGGCTCATCGACATTCTGGACCCGACGCCGAAGACGGTGGACGCGCTTATGCGCATCGATCTGCCGGCCAGCGTCGACGTCAACATTCAGTAAGAGATTCAGTAGCGAACAGCGAGAGATCACACACCATGGCTAAGCAATTGCAGGGGATCCTGGGCGAAAAGCTCGGCATGACCCAAGTCTTCGACGAGAACAACCGGGTCGTTCCGGTCACCGTCGTGAAGGCGGGTCCGTGCGTCGTCACCCAGATCCGCACCGAGGAGAAGGACGGCTACAGCGCCGTTCAGCTCGCCTACGGCGCCATCGACCCGCGCAAGGTAACCAAGCCGGTCGCCGGGCACTACAAGGCCGCCAACGTGACGCCCCGTCGTCACCTGGTCGAGCTGCGCACCGAGACCCTTGACGGGTACGAGGTCGGACAGGAGATCGGCGCGGATGTCTTCGCCGACGGCGCTTCGGTCGACGTCACCGGCACCACCAAGGGCAAGGGAACCGCGGGCGTCATGAAGCGCCACGGCTTCCACGGTCTGGGCGCCGGTCACGGCACGCACCGCAAGCACCGCGCACCCGGCTCCATCGGTGCCTGCGCCACGCCTGGTCGTGTCTTCAAGGGCCTGCGCATGGCCGGCCGGATGGGTCACGAGCAGCAGACCACCCAGAGCCTGACCGTCTACAAGGTCGACGCTGAGCGCGGTCTCCTCCTCATCAAGGGTGCCGTTCCGGGCCCCAAGGGCGGTCTCGTCCTGGTCCGTACCGCAGTGAAGGGAGCCTGAACATGACTGCGACTCTCACTGTTCGCAACCCGGCTGACGCCAAGGCCAAGACCGGCACCGTCGAGCTGCCGGCCGAGATCTTCGATGTTCCGACGAACATCCCGCTGGTCCACCAGGTCGTCGTTGCTCAGCTGGCCGCCGCCCGCCAGGGCACGCACGCCACCAAGACGCGCGCCGAGGTGCGCGGTGGTGGCAAGAAGCCGTACCGCCAGAAGGGCACCGGCCGAGCCCGCCAGGGTTCGACCCGGGCGCCGCAGTTCGTCGGCGGTGGAGTCGTGCACGGCCCGCAGCCGCGTTCGTACGCGCAGCGGACCCCGAAGAAGATGATCGCCGGCGCCCTACGCTGCGCGCTGTCGGACCGGGCCCGCAACGACCGCATTCACGTGGTTACCTCGCTGGTCGGCGACACGCCGTCCACCAAGGCCGCCACGACGGCGCTCGCGTCGGTTTCGAGTGCTCGCAACATCCTCGTCGTCGCTGAGCGCAACGACGATGCGACGTGGCTGAGCCTGCGTAACCATCACGCGGTGCACATCCTCGAGCCGGGTCAGCTCAACACTTACGACGTGCTGATCAGCGACGACATCGTCTTCACCGAGGAGGCGCTGGCCAGCTTTATCGCCGGCCCCGCCAAGGGGAAGTCGGCCAAGGGTGCGGCCAGCAGCCTCGAGGCTGACGCCGTGATCGACGAGAAGGTCGACGTCGCGACCAAGGCCCCGAAAGCCCCTGCGAAGAAGGCCGCCAAGGCCGACACCGCGGATGCCACCGAGGCTGTTGAGGCGAAGGCCAAGCCGGCCAAGAAGGCGGCCGCCAAGAAGGCAGCGGCGAAGACGGACGACGAGTCCGCGACTGCCGGGGCCGACGCCGCTACGGAAGAGGAAGCCTGATGTTTGACAGCCCGCACGATGTTCTGCTCGCTCCGGTGATCTCGGAGAAGAGCTACGGCCTCCTGGACGACAACAAGTACACATTCGAAGTCCACCCGGATGCCAACAAGACTCAGATCAAGATCGCCATCGAGAAGGTCTTCAACGTCAAGGTCACCGACGTGAACACCCTCAATCGCCAGGGCAAGCGCAAGCGCACCCGGGCCGGCTACGGACAGCGTAAGAGCGTCAAGCGCGCCATCGTCACCCTGCGTGACGGCGACCGCATCGACGTCTTCGGCGCTCCGGCGTAACGGGAAACGGATATAGGTCATGGGAATTCGCAAATACAAGCCGACTACGCCGGGCCGGCGTGGCTCGTCGGTCGCCGACTTCGTCGAGCTCACCCGCACGACGCCGGAGAAGTCGCTGGTTCGCCCGCTGCACAACAAGGGTGGCCGTAACAACACCGGTCGCATCACCACCCGTCACCAGGGTGGTGGCCACAAGCGGGCCTACCGCGTCATCGACTTCCGTCGCCACGACAAGGACGGTGTCCCCGCGGTCGTAGCCGAGATCGAGTACGACCCGAACCGCACCGCGCGCATCGCGCTGCTGCACTACGCGGACGGCGAGAAGCGCTACATCATCGCTCCGCGCCTGCTCAAGCAGGGTGACCGCATCGAGAACGGCCCGGGCGCTGACATCAAGCCCGGAAACGCTCTCCCGCTGCGCAACATCCCCACGGGTACGGTCGTGCACAACGTCGAGCTGCGCCCGGGTGGCGGGGCCAAGATCGCCCGCTCCGCCGGTTCGAGCATCCAGCTCGTGGCCAAGGACGGACCGTACGCCCAGCTGCGTCTGCCCTCCGGCGAGATCCGCAACGTCGACCTGCGCTGCCGCGCGACGGTCGGCGAGGTCGGTAACGCCGAGCAGAGCAACATCAACTGGGGCAAGGCCGGCCGCATGCGCTGGAAGGGCAAGCGCCCGACCGTCCGCGGTGTCGCCATGAACCCGGTTGACCACCCGCACGGTGGTGGCGAGGGCAAGACGTCCGGTGGACGTCACCCGGTGAACCCGGCCGGTAAGCCCGAGGGCCGCACCCGCCGCGCCAACAAGGCCAGCGACAAGATGATCGTCCGCCGTCGCAAGACGAACAAGAAGCGTTAAGAGGACTAGAAGATGCCACGCAGTTTGAAGAAGGGTCCGTTCGTCGACGACCACCTCCTGAAGAAGGTCGACGCTCAGAACGACAAGGGCACCAAGATCGTCATCAAGACGTGGTCGCGGCGCTCGACGATCATCCCCGACATGCTCGGACACACGATCGCCGTTCACGACGGTCGCAAGCACGTTCCGGTCTTCGTCACCGAAGGCATGGTCGGCCACAAGCTGGGCGAGTTCGCGCTCACCCGCACCTTCCGTGGCCACATCAAAGACGACCGTCGCTCCCGGCGCGGCTGAGTCAAGACAAAGTCAGCCAGCTAGAAGCCGACGAGACTAAGAAGAGGAAAGTAATGGTTGCCAACCCTGAAACGGACGAAGTTCGCACCGCCATCGCGCGTGCGGCGAATGTCCGGGTCACGCCGATGAAGGCGCGCCGCGTCATCGACCTCATCCGCAACATGCCTGCCGACCAGGCGCTGTCGGTGCTGAAGTTCGCACCGCAGGCTGCGAGCGAGCCGGTGGCGAAGGTGCTCGCCAGCGCCGTCGCCAACGCCGAGCACAACTTCCAGCTCGACCCGGACACGCTCTTCGTTTCGCGTGCCTTCGTCGACGAGGGACCGACGCTCAAGCGTTTCCGTCCGCGTGCCCAGGGTCGGGCCTTCCGTATCCGCAAGCGCACGAGCCACATCACCATCGAGGTTGAGTCGATCGCGACCGCTTCGAAGGCTGTACAGAAGGGACGGACCCGCTAATGGGTCAGAAAGTAAACCCGAACGGGTTCCGCCTCGGTATCAGCACCGACTTCAAGTCGCGCTGGTTCGCCGACAAGCAGTACGCGGCGTACGTCAAAGAAGACGTCCAGATCCGCAAGCTGATGGCGACCGGTATGGACCGCGCCGGCATCTCCAAGGTCGAGATCGAGCGCACCCGTGACCGGGTCCGCGTGGACATCCACACGGCCCGCCCCGGCATCGTCATCGGTCGCCGTGGCGCCGAGGCCGACCGCATCCGTGGCCAGCTGGAGAAGTTGACCGGTAAGCAGGTCCAGCTCAACATCCTCGAGGTGAAGAACCCCGAGGGTGACGCGCAGCTGGTAGCTCAGGGCGTGGCGGAGCAGCTCTCCAACCGAGTCAGCTTCCGTCGGGCGATGCGTAAGAGCATGCAGTCCGCGCAGAAGAGCCCGGGCGTGCAGGGCATCCGTGTGCAGTGCTCGGGCCGCCTCGGTGGCGCCGAGATGAGCCGCTCGGAGTTCTACCGCGAGGGCCGCGTTCCGCTGCACACGCTGCGCGCGAACATCGACTATGGCTTCTTCGAGGCCAAGACGACCTTCGGGCGCATCGGCGTCAAGGTCTGGATCTACAAGGGCGAGGTGCCGACCGGTTCGCGCACCGAGCGCGAGGCTGCGGTCGCGGCTGAGGCGCTGCGTCAGCGTCGTGACCGTCCGGCCAGCAGCAGCCGCCCGCGTCGCTCCGGCTCGCAGGGCACGACCGGCGTCTCCACCGAAGCCGGCCGCGCCGCATCCGAGGGCCCGACCACCGCGGCTCCCGTCGAGGACGCGGTCGTCGAGACCCCGGCCATCGACACCGGTGTGGCCGAGACTCCCGGAGCCTCCACCGCCGTCGTCGAGACGGTTGCGGGCAGCGACGTGTCGGCGGCCGAGATCGCCACCGCTATGGCAACAGACAGCACAGAGACGGAGAGCTGAGTCATGCTCATCCCACGGCGCGTCAAGCACCGCAAGCAGCACCACCCGACCCGGCGCGGCCAGGCCTCGGGCGGTACCCGAGTGACGTTCGGTGAGTACGGCATCCAGGCTCTCGAGCCGGCCTACGTCACCAACCGCCAGATCGAGTCCGCGCGTATCGCCATCAACCGGCACATCCGCCGTGGCGGCAAGGTCTGGATCAACATTTACCCCGACCGCCCGCTGACCAAGAAGCCGGCCGAGACCCGCATGGGTTCCGGTAAGGGTTCGCCGGAGTGGTGGATCGCCAACGTCAAGCCCGGACGCGTGCTGTTCGAGCTGACCTACCCCAACGAGGCCACCGCCCGCGAGGCGCTGACCCGTGCCATCCACAAGCTGCCGATGAAGTGCCGCATTGTGAAGCGTGAAGCAGGTGACATCTAATGACCAGCCCCAGTGAGTTGCGGGAACTGCACGACGACGAACTGAAGACCCGTCTGCACGAAGCGAAGGAAGACCTCTTCAAGCTTCGCTTCCAGATGGCGACGGGACAGCTCGATGACAACCGTCGCCTGCGCACCGTCCGTCACGACATCGGCCGGATCTACACGATCCTGCGCGAGCGTGAGCTCGGCCTCTCGGTCGCCCCGGCCGAGGCTGAGTCGGCGGCCAAGTAGTACATGAACGCAATGAAGATGATGGAGAAGATGGCATGACCGACAAAGCAACGGAAGCCGCGCCCGCGCGCGACACCTTCCGCAAGACCCGCGAGGGCCTGGTCGTCAGCGACAAGATGGACAAGACCGTCGTGGTCGCTGTCGAGGACCGCGTCAAGCACCCCCTCTACGGCAAGGTCATCCGCCGCACGAACAAGCTCAAGGCGCACGACGAGAGCAACGCAGTCGGCGTCGGCGACCGCGTGCTGCTGATGGAGACCCGACCGCTGTCGGCCACCAAGCGCTGGCGCGTCGTCGAGGTCATCGAGAAGGCCAAGTAAGCATCTCGTCCAGCAAGTCTCAATAACTCGAAATACCAACGGGTGTCATCGTCGGGTTCGCAGGAGTGCGGGCAGCGGGTGACACAGAGCAGGGAGTACAGAAGTGATTCAGCAGGAGTCGCGACTTCGAGTCGCCGACAACACCGGTGCAAAGGAGATCCTCTGCATCCGCGTGATGGGTGGCTCGGGTCGGCGCTACGCCGGAATCGGGGACATCATCGTCGCCACCGTCAAGGACGCGCTGCCCGGTGCAGGTGTCAAGAAGGGCGACGTCGTCAAGGCGGTCATCGTCCGTACCGTTAAGGAACGGCGCCGTCCCGACGGCAGCTACATCCGTTTCGACGAGAACGCCGCCGTTCTCATCAAGGCTGATGGCGAGCCGCGTGGTACCCGAATCTTCGGTCCCGTCGGTCGCGAACTGCGTGACAAGAAGTTCATGAAGATCATTTCTCTCGCTCCTGAGGTGCTGTAAAGATGAAGATCAAGAAGGGCGACACCGTAGTGGTGATCGCTGGAAAAGACCGCGGCGTGAAGGGCAAGGTCCTGGCGGCCAACCCCGAGACGGGCAAGGTCATCGTCGAGGGCGTCAACCGCATCAAGAAGCACGTCGCGATGTCGACGACTGCCCGCGGCGCCAAGACCGGTGGCATCGAGACGATCGAAGCCGCGATCGCTGCAAGCAAGGTGATGGTCGTCGATGGTGACGGCAACGCGACCCGTGTGGGATACCGCCGTGACGAAGAAGGACGTAACGTCCGCGTCTCGCGTCGGTCTGGAAAGGACCTGAAGTGACTGCCGCATCAACGTCGGAGCAGGCTGCTCCGCGTCTCAAGACCCGCTATCGCGAGGAGATCGTGCCGGCGCTGAAGGATCAGTTCTCCTTCGGCAACCCGATGCAGATCCCCGGTCTGACCAAGATCGTCGTCAACATGGGTGTCGGCGCCGCAGCGCGGGATGCCAAGCTCATCGAGCCGGCTGTCCGCGACCTGACCCTCATCACCGGCCAGAAGCCGTTGGTGCAGAAGGCCCGCAAGTCGATTGCGCAGTTCAAGCTGCGCGAGGGCATGCCGATCGGCGCGAAGGTCACTCTCCGCGGCGACCGCATGTGGGAGTTCCTGGACCGCCTGCTCTCGCTGGCGCTGCCTCGTATCCGTGACTTCCGGGGCCTCTCGCCGCAGCAGTTCGACGGTAACGGCAACTACACCTTCGGTCTGAACGAGCAGTCGATGTTCGTCGAGATCGATCCGGACTCGATCGACCGTCCCCGCGGTATGGACATCACCATCGTCACCACCGCCGCTAACGACGACGAAGGACGCGCGCTGCTCAAGGCGCTCGGCTTCCCGTTCAAGGAGAACTGAGCCAGATGGCTAAGAAGGCACTAGTTAACAAGGCTGCGGCCAAGCCGAAGTTTGCGGTTCGCGGTTACACCCGCTGCCAGCGCTGCGGTCGTTCGCACTCGGTGTACCAGAAGTTCGGCCTGTGCCGGATCTGCCTGCGCGAGATGGCGCACGCCGGCGAGCTGCCAGGCGTCACCAAGTCGTCCTGGTAAGTCCAGTACGACTGCGTTAGCAGCACCGTTGTGGCGCCGTCCCCGGCGCTACACCCAAGACTCCCGGCGGCCAGCGATTTGGTTACCGGTCGGCGATCAGGCAGACTTGTCTGGTTGAACAACATTACTTCGCGATAGGCCCGCTCGACTGAGCGGGAACCGCGCGAGAAAGCAGAGCAATACATGACTATGACTGACCCGATTGCGGACATGCTGACGCGTCTTCGCAACGCGAACTCAGCCTTCCACGACACGGTGGTGATGCCTCACTCGAAGTTGAAGGGGCACATCGCGGAGATCTTGAAGGAGCAGGGCTACATCGGTGGGTTCCACATCACCGACACCCCCGAAGGCCAGCCCGGCAAGCTCCTCGTCCTCGACCTGAAGTACGGACCGAACCGCGAGCGCAGCATTGCTGGCGTGCGCCGGGTCTCCAAGCCAGGTCTGCGTGTCTATGCCAAGTCGACCGGACTGCCCCGTGTGCTGGGTGGGCTCGGCGTCGCCATCATCTCAACGTCCACCGGACTGTTGACCGACAAGCAAGCCGCCAAGCGCGGTGTGGGCGGGGAAGTCCTCGCCTACGTCTGGTAAAGGAAGAAGCAGCATGAGTCGCATTGGAAGGCTGCCGATTCCCGTCCCAGGCGGGGTCGACGTCACGATTGACGGGCAGCAAGTCACAGTCAAGGGCCCGAAGGGGTCCCTCAGCCACACGGTCGCCGAGCCGATCAGCGTGGACAAGGCCGAAGACGGCTCCCTCGAAGTCGCTCGTCCGAACGACGAGCGTCAGTCGAAGGCACTTCACGGCCTGTCCCGCACGCTGATCGCCAACATGGTCACCGGTGTCACCACCGGCTACGTGAAGACCATGGAGATCGTCGGCACCGGTTACCGTGTCGCGGCCAAGGGCTCGGACCTCGAGTTCGCCCTCGGCTTCTCGCACCCGGTACTGGTCACGGCGCCGGACGGCATCACGTTCAAGGTCGAGGCCCCGACCCGCTTCACCGTCGAGGGCATCGACAAGCAGAAGGTCGGCGAGGTCTCGGCGAACATCCGCAAGCTGCGCAAGCCCGACCCGTACAAGGGCAAGGGCGTGCGGTACCAGGGCGAAGTTGTCCGCCGCAAAGCCGGAAAGACAGGTAAGTAAGCCATGGCCGCATCCTCGATTCTCAAGAAGGCCCGCCGCTCCGCCGGCATTTCGGCCACCCGTCGGGTCTCGAAATCCCGTCGTCACTTCCGGCTGCGCAAGAAGGTCGTCGGCAGTGCCGAGCGTCCGCGTCTGGTCGTCACCCGCTCGTCGCGTCACCTGTTCGCGCAGGTTGTCGACGACAGCCTGGGCAAGACACTGGCTTCGGTCTCGACCTACAAGCTGACCGACGGCAACAAGACCGCGCAGGCCACCCTCGTCGGCGGCAAGCTCGCCGAGGCGGCCAAGGCGGCCGGCATCACCAAGGTCGTCTTCGACCGGGGTGGCGCCACTTACACCGGGCGTATCGCGGCTTTCGCCGACGCTGCCCGTGAAGGCGGTCTCGAGTTCTGATGAGCAACCGCCACACTGCAATGAACGTAAAGATGATTGGAAGGAACGGCTGATGCCCGGACCACAGCGCACAGGTCGCACCGGTGCCGCCGGCGGCGGCAACGACCGCGGCGGCAATGAGCGCGGCGGCAACGACCGCGGCGGTCGTGGCGGACGCGAAGGCGGACGTGACGGTGGACGCGGCAATGACCGTGCCGAGAAGAGTGCCTACCTCGAGCGGGTAGTCACGATCAACCGAGTCGCCAAGGTCGTCAAGGGTGGTCGTCGCTTCAGCTTCACCGCCCTGGTCGTCGTCGGCGACGGTGACGGCACGGTCGGCGTCGGCTACGGCAAGGCCAAGGAAGTTCCGGCCGCGATCGCCAAGGGCGTCGAGGCTGCTCGCAAGAACTTCTTCAAGGTCCCGCGCATCCAGCAGACCATCCCGCACCCGGTTCAGGGTGAGAAGGCCGCTGGCGTCGTGCTCCTCAAGCCGGCCAGCCCCGGTACCGGTGTTATCGCCGGTGGCCCGGTGCGTGCCGTTCTCGAGTGCGCCGGCATCCACGACGTGCTGAGCAAGTCCCTCGGCTCAGACAACCCGATCAACATCGTGCACGCCACGGTGGCTGCCCTGCAGCAGCTCGTCCGTCCGGAAGAGGTTGCGGCTCGCCGTGGCCTGCCGCTGGAAGACGTCGCTCCTGCCGGTCTGCTCCGTGCCCGCGCCGGCCAGACGAGTTAGGAGGCTGAACCATGAGCCGCCTGAAGATCACCCAGACGAAGTCCGGGATCGGCTACAAGCAGAACCAGCGTGAGACGCTGCGTTCCCTCGGCTTGAAGCGGATGCGCGACACCGTAATCAAAGAAGACCGTCCCGAGATCCGCGGCATGATCAACACTGTGCCGCACCTGGTAACGGTCGAGGAGGTTGACTAATGACTAACGGACCACTGAAGGTTCACCACCTTCGCCCGGCCGAGGGCGCGCACACCAAGAAGACCCGCGTGGGTCGCGGTGAGGCGAGCAAGGGTAAGACCGCCGGTCGCGGTACCAAGGGTACGAAGGCCCGCTACCAGGTTCCCGCCCGCTTCGAGGGTGGCCAGATGCCGATTCACATGCGTCTGCCCAAGCTCAAGGGCTTCACGAACCGCTTCCGCGTCGAGTACCAGGTCGTGAACCTGGATCGCCTCGCGGAGCTCTTCCCGAACGGCGGAACGATCGGTGTCGACGAGCTCGTCGCCGCCGGCGCGGTCCGCAAGGGCCAGCTGGTCAAGGTTCTCGGCGACGGGGACCTGGGCAGCGTCAAGCTCGACATCACCGCGAACAAGTTCTCGGGTTCCGCCCGTGAGAAGATCGCGGCCGCTGGCGGAAGCGTCACCGATCTGTAGCATCAGACTTCGTGTTTCTGTACCACCGTGGGCACGGCGGACGAGGACCAATTCACCCCGAATCGGACTCGCCGCTGTGCCTTCGGTGCAGATGCGCTAGCCTGACCCGGTGCTGCGTTCTCGCGTAGCCCTTAAACTTTCCGTATCTGAAGCTATTCAACCGGTAGCCAAGTAGCGCGATCCCAGCGATCGCCTCGTCCGCAGGAGGATCCGTGCTCAGTGCCTTTGCCTCGGCATTCCGCACGCCAGATCTGCGAAAGAAGTTGCTCTTCACCTTCGCGATGATCGCGGTGTACCGACTCGGAGCATCCGTTCCGACTCCGAACACCAGTAGCAAGGGCATCAGCGACTGCATTACGCAGGGCGCGAATGGCGCCAACAAGGACATCTACTCGCTGATCAACCTGTTCTCAGGTGGCGCGCTACTGAAGCTCTCGGTCTTCGCGCTCGGCATCATGCCGTACATCACCGCCAGCATCATCATCCAGTTGCTCGTCGTGGTGATCCCGCGATTCGATGCGTTGAAGAAGGAGGGGCAGTCCGGACAGCAGAAGCTGACTCAGTACAGCCGCTACCTGACCATCGGTCTGGCCATCCTGCAGTCCACCGGCTTCATCGCCCTGGCCCGCACCCAGCAGCTGTTCCCCGGCTGTACCTCTCAGATCCTCTACCGCGAAGACATCTTCACCCTCGGCACGATGGTCATCTGTATGACCGCGGGCACCTCCATCATCATGTGGATGGGCGAGATGGTCACCGACCGTGGCGTCGGCAACGGTATGAGCGTCCTGATGTTCACCTCGATCGCCGCTCGCATCCCGAGTGAGGGCAACGCGATCCTGAAGAACAGCGGTGGCTTCGCCTTCTTCCTGATCATCTGCCTCGGCCTGGCGATCATCGCGGCCGTGGTCTTCGTGGAGCAGGCCCAGCGGCGGATCCCGGTTCAGTACGCGAAGCGAATGGTGGGGCGGCGCCAGTTCGGCGGTACTTCGACCTACCTGCCGTTGAAGGTCAACCAGGCCGGCGTCATTCCGGTGATCTTCGCGTCCTCGCTGCTCTACATTCCGCAGCTCATCTCACAGTTGGTCGGTTCGACGTCGGGCACGTTCTACCGCTACGTGAACAACTACATCATCAACCAGCAGTCGGCCGTGCACATCGCGATCTACTTCGCGTTGATCATCTTCTTCGCCTACTTCTACGTCAGCATCACGTTCAACCCTGAAGAGCGCGCGGACGATATGAAGAAGTACGGCGGCTTCATCCCGGGTATCCGCCCCGGCCGCCCGACCGCTGAGTACCTCGCGTTCGTGCTGTCGCGGATCACACTCCCCGGCGCGATCTACCTCGGTATCATCGCGGTACTGCCGAACCTGTTCTTCTCCGTGTCCGGCGGCAACAACCAGAACTTCCCGTTCGGTGGCACCGCGGTGCTGATCATGGTCGGCGTGGGGCTGGATACCGTGAAGCAGATCGAGAGCCAGCTGCTTCAGCGCAACTACGAAGGGTTCTTGCGATAGTGAGGCTAGTGCTCGTAGGCCCCCCTGGAGCGGGCAAAGGAACCCAGGCCGAGTTCATCGCTGAGAATTTCACGATTCCGAAGATCTCGACCGGCGATATCTTCCGCGCCAACGTCTCGGGTGGTACCGATCTGGGCAAGCTGGCCAAGAAGTTCATGGACGCCGGAGATCTCGTTCCGGACGAGGTCACCAACGCCATGGTCCGCGACCGGCTTGGTGAGCCGGATGCATCCGACGGCTTCCTGCTGGACGGCTTCCCGCGCAACGTCGCACAGGCCTACGAGCTCGACAGCATGCTCAATGATCTCGGCTCCTCGCTCGACGTAGTTCTCGAACTCGAGGTCGAACACGAAGAGGTCGTGAAGCGGCTATCCGGCCGGCGCACCTGTCGCAACTGTGGCCACGTCTGGCATCTGGAGTACGACCCGCCGACGGTCGTGGGTGTCTGTGACCGCTGCAGCGGCGAGCTCTACCAGCGTGACGACGACTTCCCGGAGACCGTTCGTCATCGTCTCGAGGTCTACTCCGCTCAGACCTCACCGCTGATCGAGTTCTACATCTCGCGTAAGCAGCTGGTACGTATCGACGCCCTCGGCGCCGTCGAGGACGTCACCGACCGCGCGATCGCGGCGCTCTCGGCCGCCCGCTCCTAGGAGGGGCTCTATGCGCCGTATCCGCAATCAGATCGAGCTGAAGTCGGCCGAGCAGTTCGCCCTGATGCGCGAGGCCGGTCTAGTCGTGGCTCAGGGGCTCGCGGCGATGCGGGCGGCGGCCGCCCCTGGCGTCTCGACCGCCGACCTGGACGAGGTCGGCCGCGAAGTTCTGGCCAAGGCCGGCGCGGCCTCCTCCTTCCTGCACTACGACATCGGCACCGGGCCGTACCCAGGGGTCATCTGCGCGTCGGTGAACGATGAGATCGTGCACGGCATCCCGTCCCCGGCGACTGTGCTGCGCGACGGTGACATCATCTCCATCGACTACGGCGCCATCGTGCACGGCTGGCATGGCGATTCGGCGCTCACCGTGCTCGTGGGTGACGTCAGCGATTCGGCCCGAGCGCTCTCGGCAGCCTGTGAGAAGTCGATGTGGGACGGGCTGGCCGCGGCGGTGGTCGGCGGACGTCTCTCGGACATCTCGCACGCGGTCGAGACGTCGGTGCTGGCCTCTGGCGACGAGTCGGAGTTCGGTCCCTTCGGCATCGTCCAGGGCTACGGCGGCCACGGTATTGGGTCGGCTATGCACATGGATCCGCACGTGCTCAACTACGGTCGGCCGGGCCAGGGGCCGAAGCTCACCGCCGGCATGGCACTGGCCATCGAGCCGATGATCACCCTCGGATCTCCAGAGACATCCGAGCTCGAGGATGGTTGGACCGTAGTGACGGCCGACGGGTCACTCGCGGCGCACTGGGAGCACACCATCGCCCTCTTCGACGACGGCCCGTGGGTGCTCACCGCCGAGGACGGCGGCCGGGCCGAGTTCGCCGCCCGCGGCCTGACGCTAACCGCCGCCGCCGGCTCACGGTTCGCGCAGCGAGCGGATGACCCGGGCCGGTGACCCGGCGGCGACACTGAAGTCCGGGATATCCCGCGTGACGACCGAATTCGCGCCGATCGCACAGCGCCGACCCACGGTTACCCCGCTGGTGATCACGCTATTGACTCCGATCCAGGTGTTGTCGCCGATCCGGGTCGGCCCCTTGCTGGCGTACCCCTGCCAAGGCATCGGTTCGTCGGTGTCGTCATTGCGGTGCGCGGAGTCGGTGATCAGACAGCCGTTGCCGATGAGCGTGTGATCACCGATCTGCACCAGATCGCTGGCCGCCACCATCACATTGCGGTTGAGTATGCAGTTCGCGCCGATCTCGATCCGCCCGGCGTAGGAGGTGAGCCAGACTCCGTCCTCGAAGAGCGTCTGCTCGCCCAGCCGGAGGCGGTTCTCGCGCAGCAGTTGCAGCGGCTCGCCGTAGAGGCGCCCCCGGGCGAAGCACTGGCGGCGGGCCAGTTCGACGTGCAGCGCCGCCAGCTGCCACGGCGTCTGCGCGCGGCGATACCAGCGCCATTTCTGGGCGAAGAGCACCGCCAAATCGACGCTGCGGTCGACGTCGCGACGCACACGCTTCAGATCCACGACGGAGAGCCTACTTCGGTCGCCCAGGGCCGCAGACCACGCGGTTTGGAGTACGCGGCTACACCGCGTACAGTTGTCAGAGGTCCACGTCGCCTTTCTCGACGTCTGCATTGGCCGCAGGCACGAGGAATGGAAACCTTCGGCAGACCTGCGTCGCCTCTCTACCTAGCTCAGCGGTTTGCTGCGGTAGTGGGTTGGTGGGCAGGGTCGGACCACGGTAGCTAAGCCCTAGTTGCTGAGACTTCACGGTCTCGCGCGACCCGGGCCATGCTGCGCTGGGTTCGTAAGTCTTCCCGGTACAGGCAACATCCGTAAGACGAAAGCAAATACGCTGCCGCTCACCACCGCCAAGTGGGAGCAGCAGCCAGAAATGTGGGGGAAATGCCCAAGAAAGACGGGGCCATCGAGGTCGAAGGCCGTGTGGTCGAGCCGTTGCCGAACGCAATGTTCCGAGTGGAACTGAGCAACGGTCACAAGGTGCTCGCACACATCAGCGGCAAGATGCGCCAGCACTACATCCGCATCCTCCCGGAGGATCGCGTGGTCGTCGAGCTGTCGCCCTACGACCTCACCCGCGGGCGCATCGTCTACCGCTACAAATAAACCAACACCGAGAATCAGAGGATGGGCCGTGAAGGTCAACCCGAGCGTCAAGCCAATGTGCGACAAGTGCAAAGTCATTCGTCGTCACGGTCGAGTCATGGTGATCTGCGAGAACCTGCGTCACAAGCAGCGCCAGGGCTAGTCAGCGGAACTCCGCCGACAACTGAATAAGCGCACGCCACCTCGGCGGGTCGGATCCAGTGGGTCCGCACTGTCGAGTCCACCCCCGGACGAAGGCCGGGGCCCGCGAAGCAATCTTCACGGGAACGGGTGCGCACCACACCTTCGACCAGCAACATAGGAGAACCATCCCGCATGGCACGTCTTGCCGGCGTTGATCTACCCCGCGACAAGCGGATGGTAATCGCGCTCACCTACATCTACGGCGTAGGCCGTACCCGCTCGGAGCAGGCCCTCGCGGCCACCGGGATCAGCGAAGATCTGCGCACCAAGGATCTGACCGACGATGACCTGGTCAAGTTGCGCGAATACATCGACGCGCACTTCCAGGTCGAAGGTGACCTCCGTCGTGAGGTCGCAGCCGACATCCGGCGCAAGATCGAGATCGGATGCTACGAAGGCATCCGGCACCGTCGTGGCCTGCCCGTCCACGGCCAGCGCACCAAGACCAACGCTCGCACGCGCAAGGGTCCGAAGAAGACCATCGCTGGCAAGAAGAAGGCAGGTAAGAAGTAATGCCTCCCAAGTCCCGTACCGCCGGACCGAAGAAGATCCGGCGCAAGGAAAAGAAGAACGTCGCCCACGGCCACGCTCACATCAAGAGCACGTTCAACAACACGATCGTGTCGATCACCGACCCGCAGGGCAACGTCATCAGCTGGGCATCCGCTGGTCACGTCGGCTTCAAGGGTTCGCGTAAGTCGACTCCGTTCGCCGCGCAGATGGCCGCCGAGAGCGCCGCCCGCAAGGCCCAGGAGCACGGCATGCGCAAGGTTGACGTCTTCGTCAAGGGCCCCGGCTCAGGACGTGAGACCGCGATTCGTTCACTGCAGGCAACCGGCCTCGAGGTCGGCACCATCTCCGACGTGACCCCCCAGCCGCACAACGGCTGCCGCCCGCCCAAGCGGCGCCGGGTCTGACGGCCGCGATCAAGAGGATTTGAGAGAACATGGCACGTTATAGAGGACCAGCGACGCGCATCTCGCGTCGACTCAATGTTGACCTCGTCGGTGGAGACGCCGCGTTCGAGCGTCGTCCGTACCCTCCGGGCCAGCACGGTCGCGCTCGCATCAAGCAGAGCGAATACCTGCTGCAGCTCCAGGAGAAGCAGAAGGCCAAGTACAGCTACGGCGTTCTGGAGAAGCAGTTCCGCAAGTACTACGAAGAGGCGGTGCGTCGCCAGGGCAAGACCGGTGACAACCTGCTGCAGATCCTCGAGTCGCGGCTGGACAACGTCGTCTACCGGGCCGGCCTGGCCCGTACCCGTCGGGCGGCCCGCCAGCTGGTGAGCCACGGTCACTTCGTGGTCAACGGCCACAAGGTCGACGTCCCGAGCTACCGGGTGACGCCGTACGACATCATCGACGTCAAGCCGAAGTCGCTGGAGACCACCCCGTTCATCATTGCGCGGGAGACCCTCGGCGATCGTCCGGTTCCGGGTTGGCTGCAGATCGTGCCGTCCCGTCTTCGCGTCCTCGTGCACCAGCTGCCCGAGCGCGCGCAGATCGAGATCCCGGTTCAGGAACAGCTCATCGTCGAGCTCTACTCCAAGAACTAAGTCTCCGCTCCTGGTGGCGGCCCGTACTCGGGCTGCCACCAGGATTGGAGCGCCCACAACTGAATACAAAATCTACGGACGTCATATAGCGGTCGTCCCTGTGTAAGAAGGAGCTCCACCTTGCTGATTTCCCAGCGCCCGTCCCTGACGGAAGAGACCATCGCCGAAAACCGCTCGCGGTTCATCATCGAGCCGCTCGAGCCCGGTTTCGGCTACACCCTCGGTAATTCGCTTCGCCGTACCCTGCTCAGCTCGATCCCGGGCGCGGCCGTCACCAGCATCCGCATCGACGGTGTGCTGCACGAGTTCACCACCGTCGAAGGCGTCAAAGAGGACGTCACCGACATCATCCTGAACCTGAAGGAACTGGTCGTCTCCAGCGACTCCGACGAGCCGGTCGTCATGTACCTGCGCAAGCAGGGTCCGGGCGAGGTCACCGCCGCCGACATCGCTCCGCCGACCGGGGTCGTCGTGCACAACCCCGACCTGAAGATCGCCACGATCAACAAGAAGGGTCGCCTGGAGATCGAGCTCGTCGTCGAGCGTGGCCGCGGCTACGTCACCGCAGTGCAGAACAAGCAGCCCGGCCAGGAGATCGGCCGCATTCCGGTCGACTCGATCTACTCCCCGGTCCTCAAGGTCACCTACGGCGTCGAGGCCACCCGCGTTGAGCAGCGCACCGACTTCGACCGCCTGGTCGTCGACGTCGAGACGAAGTTCTCGCTCACCCCGCGCGACGCCGTCGCCTCGGCCGGGCACACCCTGGTCGAGCTCTTCGGTCTCTTCCGCGAGCTGAACGACGAGGCCGAGGGCATCGACGTCGGACCGTCGCCGTCCGAGGTCGCCGACATCGCGGCCTTCTCGATGCCGATCGAGGAGCTCGACCTCACGGTCCGCTCCTACAACTGCCTCAAGCGCGAGGGCATCCACAACGTGGGTGAGCTCGTCGGGCGCAGTGAGGCCGATCTGCTCGACATCCGTAACTTCGGACAGAAGTCGATCGACGAGGTCAAGGTCAAGCTCGCAGGTCTGGGCTTGGCGCTCAAGGACAGCCCGCCCGGATTCGAGCTCAGCCACGCTGTCTCCTCCTACGGGGACGAGAGCACTGACGAAACCACCGCTGACGACGACGTCGACTTCGCGGAAACCGAACAGCTTTAACCCAACACCTGGTTTGCTCCGGCGGTAGATCCGCCGGATTTCATTGAGGAGCACGACAAATGCCTACGCCCACCAAGGGTCCCCGCCTCGGCGGCGGCCCCGCCCACGAGCGGCTGCTGCTCGCGAACCTCGCGACTGCACTCTTCGAGCACGACCGCATCGTGACCACGCAGGCCAAGGCCAAGCGCCTGCAGCCGCTGGCCGAGAAGCTCATCACCTTCGCGAAGCGGGGTGATCTGCACGCTCGTCGCCAGGTGCTGAAGGTGATCAACGGCAACGAGACGAACAAGGCCGTCGTTCACAAGCTCTTCGCTGAGATCGGCCCGAACATGGCCGAGCGTCCGGGTGGCTACACGCGGATCATCAAGACCAACCCGCGCAAGGGCGACAACGCCCCGATGGCGATCATCGAGCTGGTGCAGGAGTCGGCCGGCAAGAAGGTCGTCCGTGAGGCCGAAAAGGCTCGCGGCACCAAGGTCGCCGAGTCGAAGGCTCCGACCGGTCGCACCAAGGAGATCGCCGAGGACGCGAAGAACGAGTCGGCCACGGCCGCCAGCGTTCTCGCCGCTGACGAAGCGTCCACCGAGGCATCGGCCGAAGCTGCCGAGAATGAAGGCGTCATCGAGTCGGCCGGCGTGACCGAGGCTGAGGTCGAGGCGGCCGCCGAGGTCATCGGCGAGCCCGAGGCCGGCGCGGAGCTGGCTGCGGCCGACGAGTCGGCTGAAGCCGAAGCCGAGACCGACAAGTAAATACCGGATACTCTCCGGTTGATCTTCCCGTCGAGCGACGGACCACCATCGATGACTGACGCAGAAGCTGAGGTCGCCGGCGGAGGTCCGTCGCTCGACGTTTCTGTCTCCGGCGCTCGCTCAGGGCCGGGCGCGGTTCCCGATCCCACTGTGCGGGTGCGGCTGGACCTCGGCTATGACGGTGCCCAGTTCTCCGGCTGGGCCGTCCAGCGCGACCGGCGAACCGTGCAGGGAGAACTGCAGGCGGCGCTGGCCAGGATCCTGCGCCTGGACGCGGTCACCCTGACGGTGGCCGGCCGCACCGACGCCGGCGTGCACGCCACCGGCCAGGTCTGTCACTTCGACGTGGCGGCCCTGCTCTGGTCGGAGCAGGAGCCGATGCTGCTGCGCCGACTTGGCGGGGTGCTCGCACCGGACGTGCGGGTGCACTCGGCCCGGGTCGTCCCGGCCGACTTCGACGCCCGCTTCTCAGCGCTGTGGCGGCACTACCGGTATCGGATCAGCGACCTCCCCGGTGGGGGCGATCCGCTGCGCCGCGGCTTCGTGCTGAACTGGCGGCGCCCGCTGGACACCGATCTCATGCAGCTCGCCGCGACGCAGATCCTCGGTCTGCGCGACTTCGCCGCCTTCTGCAAGTTCCGCCCGGAGGCGACATCGATTCGCACCATGCAGCACTTCACCGTGCAGCGATCGGCCGGCGGCGAGATCGTCTGCGAACTGCGGGCCGACGCCTTCTGCCACTCCATGGTGCGGTCACTGGTCGGTGCGCTCATCACAGTGGGGGAGGGGCGGCGTGACCCCGACTGGCCGGCTTCGCTGCTGACCCGGAGCACCCGGGCCGACGACGTTCCGGTGGTCGCCCCCCATGGCCTGGTGCTCTGCGAGGTCGGCTACCCGGCCGACGATGAGCTGGCCGCCCGCAGCGCCGTCACCCGCAACCGTCGCGATGATGCGACGGCCGCGGGTTAGCGGCGATCCCGACTGGGTTCCTAGAGGCCGAAGCCGTTCGAGCAGGCCACCGTGGCGGCGCTGCTCGGGTCGAGGGCGTTGAGCACCAGCTGCAGCGCGTACTGGTCGTCGGCGATACCGAGGTGGCCGACGCCGTCGTTCGGGCAGGCCTTCTGGATGACGATGTTGGTGACGTCGCCCCCCGTCAGCAGCGCCGAGGTGTACGGCGTGACGACCTCGTCGTGAGTCGTGGTGATCACCGTGTACTTGACGCCGGGGACCGTGTCGCCGCCGGCGTTGAGGTTGGTCAGGAATGGTGACCCGGTGATCTGCTGGGTGCCCGCCGTTCCGAGCAGACCGCCGATGCCAGGCCCGAAGACGCCGGCGAGGCCGCCGACGTCGGTGCCGTGGTTGGACGGCACCAGGCCGACCAGCTGGGTGACCTTGGCCGCTCCGCCGAGAAACTTCAGGTAGTAACGGGGCATCATCCCGCCCTGCGAGTGCCCGACGATGTCGACCTTGGCGGTGCCGGTCGAGGCGAGCACGCGATCGATGAAGCTCGATAGCTCGCCGGCTGAGGTCGGGATGTCGCCGGTGCCCTTGAGTGAGCCGGTACCCCCGTAGTTCAGCGCGAAGACGCAGTAGCCATGGTTCACCAGCAACGGCGAAAGGGCCGTCCAGTTGAGGTTCTCGTTCTCCGATGTCCCGTGCACCAGCACCACGGCCCGTGGGTGCGCCGCGCTCGGCTTACAGGACCAGTTGTTCGCCCCCGGCGGAGAGGTGTCCGGGTGAAAGAAGCCGTTGACGATGTTGGAGCCCGCGTCGTAGCTGACCGGTAGCGCGCTGGCCGCGCCGGCGCCGGACGATCCAACCACCAGCGCAACCGCAGCCGCACCGACCAGTAAGGCGGCGAACGACAGGAGACGTTTCTTGGACACGTGAAATCCCCGTTGTGATCCAGGTCGCACCCCGTTGCGCGACCGTCCGACCATGGCAGCGCGGCACTTGCGTGTCAATAAGTATTGAAAAGTCGCCTGACCAAACGTGGGTATTTGCTAGCTTTGCGGGGAAAGCGCCGCATGTGAAATATGCGAGACGTTAGAAGAATGCGAGGTTGTCGCGGCCGCACCAGCTCAAGACGGCGGGCCAGGGTCCGAAGCCGGAGTCCACGTTCAAGTGGCCACCCCCCTCGACGAGCGTGGCCGCCATCTTCAACGGTCGTGCGTAGGCGGCGGCGATCCCCTCCGGGCAGTGCGGATCCACGTCGCCGCCGACCAGCACGGTCCCGTCGGCTCCGGCCCGAACGGCGTCGATCTCCATCGGCACGGGGAAGAAGGACGCCACCGCCGCTTCGTCCAGCTCCGGCGTCGGCGGCGCGACCAGGGCGACCCGGGCCGGCCGGGGGGAGGTGTTCGGCCGATGCACGTGGTGC
Source organism: Jatrophihabitans sp. GAS493 (assembly GCF_900230215.1). Classification (NCBI taxonomy): domain Bacteria; kingdom Bacillati; phylum Actinomycetota; class Actinomycetes; order Jatrophihabitantales; family Jatrophihabitantaceae; genus Jatrophihabitans; species Jatrophihabitans sp. GAS493. Next base: position 2,021,516 of record NZ_LT907982.1, read on the forward strand.
AGCCAGAGCACCGCCCCGAGGGAGTGGCCGAGCACGTCGTAGCCGTCCTCCGGCAGGCCGTCGAGCGTCTCTGCGAGGGTGCTCAGCCAGGGCTCCAACTCGGGCTCGTCGGGGTTCGGAAACTCCGGGAAACGCACCTCGCGACCGGCCGCCAGAAGGTCGTCGGCCAGCAGCCGCTGCCAGTGCCCGGGGCCGGACCCGCCCCAGCCGTAGAGCAGGACCGTGGGGACAGTACGGGTGGGGCGACGAGGCATGAACCGAGCCTACAGAGGCCGTGAGCCCGAGTGATTGGACGGTTAGGAGGCATCCTCGTCGGCTCGTTGCAGGTTCTCTTCGCCGACCCAGGCTGCGCCGTCCGCGGCCGGTACGGGATCGTAGTGCGGGATGAAGAACGCTCGCCAGGCCTGCGACGGCTCGCCCTCGACGCTCAAGACGCAGCTCGATCCGTCTTCGGCGACGATCAGCTGGGCCGGGCGATCGGGGTAGCGGCAGTCATAGACCTGGATGAGACTGGCGTGGACTCCGGGGGTGAAGTCGTAGGCCACCACCTGGTGAGAGGCGGTGAGGGCTTCGTCGGAGACGAGCCCCAACGGCATCGGGTAGCCCTCCTCGAGCCAGCCCTGCAGGCTTCTCAGACTCGTGCGAGTCTCGTGCCGCCGCACCCGCTCCGGCGCCGCCCGCAGGAAGGGGTAGCGCAGCAGGTTCTCCGGATGGATCGGCAGCACTCGGGCCCGCCCGCCCGGCATCGGAACGCCGATGGCGGCCGGGCTCAGCCCGACCGAGGCCAGGTGACGACGGTAGATGAGTTCATGCAGCCCGCTGCCCACGGCCGGCACCCCCGCGCCCGGAAAGTCCTCGCCCCGCTGCGGCGGTGCGGGCCGGTCTGCGTGGAAATTGTCCAGGGCGGCAAAGCCCATTCCTCCGCAGAGGCCGCCGAAGGTGACCCGGGGAATCCGAATCGGCCCGACGGCGATGGCGTCCCAGAGGATCGAGTCGAACGAGTTGTCGAAGTGGAAGCCGTGCCGATGCAGGTCGAAGGTGGTCTTCCCGGCTGGGCTGCCCATGGTGGGCATCGGCGACCTCCTAGCGTGGGGTTCAGCTCGTGGGGTTCAGCTCGTGGGTTCGGCTTGCAAGTCTCAACCATGATTATGGCCCGGATGCTGTAAATCGCCGGCGTGGCGCCGTCAGTCGCGGGCCCACTCGGCCTTGGCCGCCCGCCAGGCCTCGTCGTCCGATCCGAGTCGCCAGTAGCCAGAGATGGACAGCTGCTCGCGCGCAACCCCCCGCTCGTTGAGGAGCAGCCGACGTAGCTGCTTGACGAAGCCGGCCTCGCCGTGGACGAAGGCATCGACACGACCAGTAGGAAAAGTAAGGGCATTCACCTCATCCACGACCCGCGAACCGACCGGGGCGTCGCCGCGGTGCAGCCAGGTGACGTCGGCCGTGGTGTTGATGGCCACCTCGTCGGCAGCGTCGTGGACCTCGATGAGGATCTGCGCCCGGGCGCCGTCGGGTAGCCGCTCGGCCGCCACCGCGATCGCCGGGATTGCGCTCTCGTCGCCGACGAAGAGATACCAGTCCGCGTCGGCGTCGGGGCGGTAGCCGCCGCCTGGGCCGAGCAGCAGCAACTCGTCGCCGACGGCCGCCTGCGCCGCCCACGGACCGGCGAGTCCCGAGTCGCCATGCACGACGAAGTCCAGCGTGAGTTCCAGGGCGACTCGATCGAAGGCGCGCACAGTGTAGGTGCGTAGCCGGGGCTGATGCTCTCGCGGAAGCGCGGTACGCACCGTGGCCAGATCCAGCGGCTGCGGGTAGGTGACGCCCGGGGTCAGGAAGACCACCTTGACGTAGGCATCGGTGGCCTCGGACCCGTCGTACTTCTCGGCGAATCGGGCCAGGTCTGCGCCGCCGACCACCACCCGCACCATCGACGGCGTCAACTCCTGGACCCGCTGCACGGTCGCCCGGTACGGAATCCTGGGTTGGCTGCTCTGGTCGTTCGGCCGCCGTGGGGTGGTCGCTGCCGGTTCAGTGGTGATCGCCTCGCTGCTCATGCAACTAAGGCTAGCCTAACTTCGACCCCGTTCCTCGGGTTGCGTCGGATTCAGGCGACTCGCTTAGCCTGACGCTGAGCATTGAGCAGGTTGCGAGCGTCGTCGAGCGGCACTGGGCGCGACCAGAGATACCCCTGGCCGTACGCGCAGTTGAGTTCACGCAGCCAGTCGGCCTGGTCGCTGTGCTCGATGCCTTCGGCTACGGTGGTGAACTTCATGTTGTGGCTGAGCGCGATGATCGCCTCCGCCAGTGATGCCGCCTGCTCATTCGTGGTCACGTGATCGACGAAGGACTTGTCGACCTTCAGCAGGTCGATCGGCAGCTGGGATAGATAGGCCAACGAGCTGTAACCGGTGCCGAAATCGTCGATGGCGATTCGCACCCCGAGCTCGCGCAGCGCGGTCAGTCGCGGGGTCACGGCCTCCAGGTCGCCGAGTACGACCGTCTCGGTGATCTCCAGAACGAGCCGGTCCGAGGGTAGCTGCGTCTCGGCCAGAAGCGCGGTGACCTGCTGGACGAAACCCGGGTCGCTCAGTTGCTGCGATGCGACATTCACCGACATCTTCGGTTGCAGTTCCGGACGCTGCATGTCGGCTGCGGCGAAGCAGGCCTCGCGCAGCACCCAGGCTCCCAGGGGGAGGATGAGTCCGGTTTCTTCGGCCATCGGGATGAACTTGTCCGGCCCGAGCAGCCCGAGTGTGGGGTGCTGCCAGCGCACCAGCGCCTCGAAGCCGATGATCTCGGTCGTGACCAGATCGATGGTCGGCTGGTAGTGCAGTACGAGCTCCGAGCGGGTCAGGGCCCGCTGCAGATCGGCGCGCAGTTCCAGGCGCCGCATCGCTTCGCTGTGCAGCTTGGCTTCGTAGACCGCGATGGCAGATTTGCCGCGATCTTTCGCCGTGTACATCGCGACGTCGGCGTTGCGCAGTGCCACCTCTGCGGTCACCTCGCCGGTTACGGCGTGAGCGAGGCCGATACTCGCCCGCACGGTCACCTCACGGCCGGCTACCTCGAACGGTGACTCGAGGGCGGCCTGCATGCGTTCGGCAACGATCTGAGCCGCGGCCAGATCGGTCGACTCCATCAGCACCGCGAACTCGTCACCACCCAACCGGGCCGCCGTATCGCCGGCCCGCACCACACTGCGCAACCGTTCGCCGGCCTCGACGAGTACCTGATCTCCCGCGCCGTGGCCGAAGGTGTCGTTGACGCTCTTGAAGTCGTCCAGGTCGCAGAAGAGGACGACAAGCTCGGCTGGGCCGCCGGGTCGCAGCACGAGCGCATGCTCAAGCCGATCGCCGAAGAGCTGCCGGTTGGCCATCCCGGTGAGGGAGTCGTGGAATGCCTGGAACTTGAGGCGCTCCTCCATATCGCGACGCGCGGTGACATCCCGCAGTGTGAGGACCAGCCCGCCTACCGCCGGGTCGGCCAGGCGATTGCTCAGGGTCCCCTCGACATGCAGGGTGCGCCCGTCGGCGTGCTTCACCCGCAGCATCACTTCGGTCTCGGCGCCGGCGCCGGGGCTGGCCAGCAGGTGCAGGCAGACGTCGAGATCGTGCGGATGCACGATCGAGGTGAAACGGGTTCCGATGAAGTCCCCGACGCTGATGCCAAGGATGCGTCTCACCGACGGCGTCACGAAGGAGACAGTTGAGTCGGCGTCGCAGACGGCCACCACGTCGCCCGAGTTTCGGATTAGGGCGGCCAACCGCTGCTCGCCGACGAGGGAAGTCTGCTGCTCGGTGAGCTTGGCCTGCAGCTCGCGGTGACGGGCGACCAGGCGGCGGAACCAGATCATCCAGCCGAAGGAGGCGATGACCAGCAGCGCGACGTAGGCGAATTTGGCCTCAACGTCGAGCGTGCGGTGGCGGGCGGCCAGATCCTCGCCCAGGCGATCGATGTCGTGCTGTAACTCGGTCGACGCGGCCGGATCCGTTGCGTTGTACGTTGCCGCCGCCTGTCGCGCGGCCGTCAGGTGGGACGCCGAAACTCCGGATCCGTTGAGCCGGTTCACAGCGGCCCCGACCTCATCGCCCGTCACGTTCGGGGTGGCCGCGTGCAGGCGCCCGGCAAGGGAGGCGATGACGACCTGATCCCGGCTGACCGGTGCCACCCGGTCATAGACGTAGGCGAGGAGCATGAACTCCGCGAAGACCACAAGCACCGTCCCGAGGACCGTGGCGGCGGCGCGGAGGCGTGAGGCCGCGACTGTCTCAGATGACGCAGGCACATCAGTCACGGGCACATCGATCACGTGGGTCCTCACGGAGGCGGGGCGCCGGTGGCAGGAAGCGCTACTGGTCCGATCGGCCGGTCGGGCGCTTTCCTGAGCCGGACGCCGGTGCCGGGCCAGTCGCGCTGCGCCGAGTCAGTTCGCCCTCCCAGCCGGCGACCTCCGGGACGTTTCATCCCGCTCGGATGAGCACGGGCCGGGCGCGGTGGGAGATGCTGACGCGATCCGGGGCATTTCATCACTGAGCGTTCTAAGAGGGGGCGGCGTGGCTACGTCAGATCCGAGCCAATCGGCGGAGGGCAGCGAGCCCGCATCCGACACCGAACCCCTCCCGACCGAGGAGACGGAACCGGTCCAATCGATTGAGCCGGCCACCGCGACTGAGCCGCTCGAAACAGTCGCGTCGGAACCAACGGTCGAGCCGGCCACCGCGACTGAGCCGCTCGAAGCGAGTGCCCCAGTCGAGACGCTCGACGCGAGTGCCCCAGTCGAGACGCTCGACGAAGCTGAGCTGCTGCGTCGGCAGAACGCAGAGTTGCTTCGGCGTAACAGCGAACTGGAGAAGCGAGTTCAGCGACCGCCGCGAAATTGGGCCAATATCGCCCGGGCCGCCGGTGTCTTCGTCCTCGTTCTCCTCGGGGCTGTCTGCGCCACCCTCTCGGTGCCGGCGATCTGGAGCCGCAACCTGGTGCTGAACACCGATCGTTACGTTCAGACGATGACCCCGCTGGCCAGCAATCCCGGCATCCAGGCAGCGGTCATCAAAGCGGTTGATCAGCAGTTCGCCGAGAACGTGGATGTCAAGGCGCTGCTGGCCGACGTCCTCCCGCCGCGGGCCGCCGTGCTGGCCGGGCCGCTGCAGAGCGCAGCGAATTCCCTGGTGAACACCGTCGCGACGAAGTTCGTCGAGAGTGACGCGTTCGTGACGATCTGGGTGCAGGTGAACAAGATCGCGCATACCCAGATCGTTGCCCTCCTCACCGGCAAGGGCAGTGCCAGTGACGTGCTCTCGATCCAGAACGGCAATGTGCTGCTCAATCTCGCCCCCATCGTCGAACAGGTGAAGACCCAGTTGGTGCAGGCCGGCCTTGGTGTCGCGGCGAGGGTGCCGGCCGTTGGCGTAACCATCCAGATTGCGGAAGTGAAGGGCATCGAAGCGGCCCGAACCTACGTTCATCTGCTTGATCGAATAGCGCATTGGCTGCCGCTACTGGCGATAATCTTCTTTGTTTTGGCGGCATTTCTCTCCCGTCGACACCGGCGTACGGTGGTGATCTCGGCCCTCTCGACCGCCTTCGGGATGCTGTTGTTGGGGATTGGGCTGGCCATCGGCAAGAGCGTGTACCTCAATGACCTGCCGTTGCAGTACCTCACGGAGTCCTCGGCCGGCGAGCTCTTCGACACGGTGGTGCGGTACCTGCGGGACGGCCTGCGCCTGGTGTTCGTCGGCGCCCTGCTGGTCACGCTGATTGTCTGGCTCACCGGTCCGACGACCTCGGCCACCAAGTTGCGCCGGGTCGTCGTCGCCGCGCCCAAGGTGGTCACCGAGCAGTGGGTGGGAAGTCCGGCCGGGCAGGTCATCGCTGAGAATCGCGTGGTTTTCTCGGTCGGTGTCGCCGCTCTCGCAGCGCTCGTGCTCCTGCTCTGGAGCGATCCTTCGGTACTGGTGGTGGTGGTGATCGCCGTCATCACCGGGGCGATCCTGCTCGTGTTGAACTCGTTTCGAGTCACTTCGAACGGGGCTGACCCCGACTCATCCCCGGCGGGTGATTCCCTGGGCACAGTGGTGGGCGCACGATAGTCATAACGTCGAAGAAGCCACGGAATAGCGCAGTCGGCGCAAGGTGCAGTGGAGGAGTCGTGACCGGAGTCGCATATGAGATTCGGATATCCGGCACGCTTGGACCTGCGGCGCGCGAGGCCTTCGACGGGCTCTCCGTCGACACCGAGCCGACGTCGACGGTGCTCTCCGGAGAACTAGATCAGGCCGCCTTGCACGGGCTGATCGACCGCGTTCGGGCATTGGGATTGGAGTTGGTGGATATCCGACGGGTGCGTCCCACTAACTCCGGGCAATGAACTCGTGAGTAACAACGAATTCGGCCCCAGCCTGCTTAATAGTTGTGCATGCAAATTAACGTTTGATGTTTTGTTTAGGCGTCTGTACCAAATGTTTGGACAAGGGTATAAGGTTACGCTCACTCCCGGTGCTTCAATGTGCTCAGCTGGTTGTGGACAGTCGTAAGCGAATCACGCTCCTCAGAGATGAGACTCGTCAGTGTCTTCGTACTCGCCCTTGGCCCGCAAAGTCACGCCTACGGCGCTGCCGGCTCGCCTGATTTCGAGGCCGCGGCTGACCGGCAAGCTGGATGACGGGGTACAGGGCCCGCTGACCTTGGTCGCGGCTGGTCCCGGCTCGGGCAAGACGGTGCTTCTCGGTGACTGGGCGAATTCCCAGCAGCGTCCGATCGCCTGGGTCTCCCTGGATGCGCCAGACAACGATCCTGATCGATTCTGGCCGCTGGTCGGGTTGGCGCTGCAGACCGCTGGGCTCATCGCCGAGAACGAGGGCCTCAACGGCCTGCCCCACGACCAGACCGACACCGGCCAGTTCATGGCCGCGCTCGTCGAAGCGCTTCCGGGATCGCAGCCGGTCACCCTTGTCCTCGATGACGCGCATGTGCTGTCCAACCCGTCGCTGCTGGCCGAGATCGATGCGGTAATTCGCTACGGTTTCCCGCGGTGGCGCATAGTGCTCAGCACTCGCAGCGATCCGCTGTTGCCCCTGCATCGCTACCGTCTGGCCGGTCAGATGACCGAGTTGCGGGCCGACGATCTGGCTATGACCCGGGCCGAGGCGAGGGCGCTGCTGACCGCGCACGACGTGACGCTGCGCCAGTCTGAGCTGGCGATGCTGACCCATCGGACCGAGGGGTGGGCCGCTGGTCTGCGCCTGTCGGCGATGAGCATGGCCGGCAGCCGCGACCCGGGGCGATTCGTCACGCAACTGGCCCTGGATCAGGGCAGCGTCGGTGAATATCTAATGGAGGAGGTTCTCGACCGCCAATCCGCGCCGGCGCGTCGACTACTCATCCAGACCAGCTTTCTCGACGAGGTAACCGGACCTCTCGCGGCTGCGGTGACCGGGATCGAGAACAGCTCCGAGCTGCTGGCGGACATGGCCCGCACGAACTCCTTCGTCATCCCGCAGGGCAACGAGCCCGGGCGCTATCGCTATCACCAGCTCCTGGCCGAGATTCTGAACTACCTCAGTCGCCGTGAATACGGCAAGGAGACGCTGGAACTGCGTAAGCGAGCCGCGGCCTGGTTCGAGGCGAACGGCGATCCGTCGTCGGCGATGCGGTTCGCCGTCGAGGCGCACGACTGGCCGCGGGCCTCGTCGGTGCTGATCCGCGGCGGCTTCGCCAAGGCATTCATCGAACGCAAGGACATCCTCGATCTCGGCCTGGGCAACTTGCTGGCGGTTGACAATGACCCTGAGCCCACTAGCGACGAGGGTTCCGACGCGAAGGTGGCGCAGGCCGTCGTCGCCGCCGTTCTCGGGCGTTTGGATGTCGCCCGGGAGCATCTGCAGCAGGCCCGCACCCGAACCCTCACCGCGGACGCCGACGCGACCGCCGCTCTGGTCGAGGTGATCGCGGCCCAGCAGGACGGGTCACTCTCCGGACTGGATGCCGCCGCCTCGACGCTGCTCGCCGAACGCCACCCAGTTGACGCAGTGCGCACGACGACCGGCCTGCGCAGCGCCGTGCAGCTCACCCGCGCCGCCCATCAGTATTGGGAGTTCGGGCCGCGGCCCCAGTTCGACCAGATCCTCTTCGAGGCGCTCGACGAGGCGCATGGCGGGGGCATGCCGGGGCTGGAGCTTGAATGCCTGGGTTACCTTCAGCTCGCCTATACCGTCTCCGGTCGCGGTGAGCATGCCAACGACTGCGAGCTTAAATCGCAGACCCTGGTGCGCCGGAACCCGCAGCTGCAGCGCACCACGGTTCATCATCTCGCGAACGCGACGGCGGCCTACCTGCAGACGGATCTGAATAACGCGGCGCGTTTCGTGAGCCGGGCCGAGCAGACCAAGATCGTGGACGCCGATCCGCCGCTGCGGGCCGCGGTGGCCCTGATGCACGGCTGGATCCTGATCGCCTCCGGCCGTGTCGCCGACGCCCACCACCACCTGATGTCAGCGCCGGAGCTCGGACGCTCGCTCCCGGGGCACCTTGCCCGCAGTCGGGCGCGCGCGCTGGCCGAGATCGAGACCAGAATGGGGCGTCCGCATGCGGCGCTCAAGGCGATCGGGGACTCCGCCGCCGACCTGCGGGACCCGATGCTGGCGATGGCCGGGGCCCGAGCCTTCATCGCCCTCGGCGACGCGGACGCCGCCCGGGATGCGCTGCGTCCAGCGCTGATCTCCTCGGACAACACCGCACCGTTGCCGGTCCTGATCGAGGTCTTCCTCACCTCGGCCAAGGTCGCGGAGCTGGGTGGTAACGACGCGCGCGCCGTCGAAGAAGTGATGCGGGCGACCGGTCTGGCCACGGAGTCCATCACTCAGCCGTTCGCCGATGCCCGTCCGATGCTGGATGAACTGCTCAGACGCCACCCGGAGGCTGTGGCGGCGTGGCCGAACACCGGCTCGAGCGGCGAACTCGATGCCGAGCAGGTAGCCAGCCCGCGGGTGCGGTCGCTGGCCGAGCCGCTGACCGACCGCGAGACGGCGGTGCTGCGCCGGCTCGCCACGACCATGACCACGGCCGAGATCGGCAACGAACTCTGCGTCTCGATCAACACGGTGAAGACGCACATCGCGGCCATCTATCGCAAGCTCCCCGCCGCCGGTCGTCGCGATGCGGTGGCCCGAGCCCGTCAGCTCGAACTGCTCTAAGGCCGCAGGCTCGAACTGCTCTGAGCCACGGGCTCGAACTGCTCTGAGTCGAAGGGCGGGTCGTTACTGGCGCCGGCGGTTGCTCACCACGACCGCGACCACCGTGACCAGGTAGAGCTGGCCGAAGAGCGCTTCGATGGCCACCAGCATCCGGCCGGCATCGTTGGCCGGGGTGAGGTCGCCGAAGCCGACGGTGGTGAGGGCGATGAAGCTGAAATACAGGTACGAGACGGCGTCCTGGGGGCCGCTCTGAGCGAAGAACCCATCGTTTCGCACGATGCCGATCAGCGCGTAGATCGATGCGAAGAGCAGCCCGAAGAGGATGTAGATCGCCAGCGATCCGGCCAGCGTACGAGTCGTCACCTGCCGCTTGGCGATCAAGTGGAAGGCGATGGCCCCGATGGTGGTGGCGCAGAGCACCGCGCTGACCGTTGCGATGACCGCGCGCGGTGCGTCGCCGTTGTCGAACTGTGCGGCGATGCTGGTGATCAGCGAGACGATGGAGAACGTCACCGCAACTACGAAGTACCGACGGGGAACGTTGGCCGTCCAGAGGGCGAAGACGAAGATGAGGGCGAGCGCCACGACGACGGCAACGCCGAGTGTCCGGTCGTTGAACGGGGAGAGCACCAAGGCTCCGACCACCAACATCAGCACGATGTCGTAGCGGCCGGAGCCTCGGTGTAACAGCCTGTTCAAGTTTCCCGATCTGGGCTCGGACGGCGGTTGCGTGCTCATTCCGTCGCTCGGGTCGGTCACTTCTGCCCGCGTCAGTTCTGGTCGCGTCAGTTCTGGTCGCGTCAGAGCTACGCGAGCAGCTTGGCCTTCTGGGTATCGAACTCAGCGGCAGTGAGGACACCCCGGTCGCGCAGCTCGGCCAGCTTGTGCAGCTCGTCGGCGGTGTTGGTCGGGGTGCCGGCCGCGGACTTGATGTAAGCCTGAGCCGCCGCTTCAGCCTGTTCGGCGTGCTTGCGCTCATGCGCGTACATCTTGTCGCCGCGGGCGATCAGGTAGATCAATGCGCCGAGGAACGGTAGGAAGATCATGACGATCACCCAGATCGCCTTGACCCAGCCGTTCATGTCCTCGCTGCGGAAGATGTCGCTGATGATGCGGATCAGCAGGAAGATCCAGAGAATCCAGAGGAACAGCCAGAGCATGGTCCAGAAGATGTTCAGCAGGGGGTAGTTGTAATCGGAGGCGAGAGGCGCAGCCATGGTCTTCCCTTCAGTTCCGCGTCAGGTGACGATCGAAACATACGTTAATGCTCAACCGGATGTGGGGACCTCATCACGTTTGGGTGAGTCACTGTCCGGAGTGAATGATCGAAATTCCCTTGGCAATGAAATAGAGGCCGATCCCCACCACGATGACCAGGGAGATCGTCTTGCCGTTGCGGGCGATGAAGTCGCCGGCTGAGCGCAGCACCGGGCCGGAGCGGTCGGGGGAGACCGCGGTGGCCAGGATCGGCAGCTCTGCCATCCAGAGCATGATCAGGGTGCAGAGGAAGACTCCGACCACGGTCAGGGCGACGGAGAAGTCCTGGTCGTGAAGCACCTTGACCGCGCCGATGAGGCCCAGCCCGGGCGAGTAGATGAGCATCCCGGTGGCCAGAGAACGCCCCGGTCCCGGAGCGCCCTTCCCAACCTTGATCTCCGGATCGGCGCCGACCTCGGCTATCTCGATAGTGCCGGGACCCTTGCGGGGTCGGGCGATGACGGCGGTCACGAGCAGGACCACCACGCCCATCACGATGTAGACAGTGCCGTTCGGGGTCGAGTTCTCCTCTCCACGCAGCGGCAACGCGCTGAGCAGGGCCAGCTCCAGGAAAGCGACGACCAGGCAGCCGATCGCCCCGCCGATCAGGAACATGGTGGCGATGAAGAGCCCGCGCGGCGCGGCCAGGTAACGCAGCACGAAAAGCAGACCGACCGGATAGAAGGACCCGGCTATCGCGATCGAGATCGCCTGAAGCATCTACACCTCCGCAGAGACGAAACTGGACTGGACCTGCAGTGATCTGAAGGCCCAGTCCAGTGAGAGTTGGCTAGCCGATGCGGCGGAGGTCAGGCGAGGAGCTTCGCCTTCTGCGCATCGAACTCGGCTGCGGTGAGGACGCCCCGGTCCCGCAGATCGGCCAGCTTGTGCAGCTCTTCGGCGGTGCTGCTGGTCGAGGTTGCGGCGGTGGCCTGGATGTAGGAGCGCATCGCCTGGTCGGCCGACTTGGCCGCCTCGATGTCGCGGGTGTGCATCGAACTCCCCCGCGCGATCAGGTAGATCAATGAACCGAGGAAGGGCAGCAGGAGGATGACGATCGCCCAACCGGCCTTCCCCCAGCTGCCGAGGTCCTGGCTGCGGAAGATATCGGTGAAGATCTTGATCAGCAGGAAGAGCCAGAGCACCCAGATAAAGATCTCCAGCATCGTCCAGAAGAGATTGAGCAGGGGATAGTCGGGGCTGGCGGCGAGCGACGTTGCGGCGAACATAGAGCGGTCCCTTTCTGGACGAATCGTCAATCGAGCTGAGAATACGATGCGGGACGGCTCATTTGCCTCATCAACACCGGGTGAGGACCGGTCACGCTTGTCGGGTGATATCCGGCGGACTCGGTCGTCGATAACCTGCAGGGGTGACCCGTCCGGCGAAGCAGGCCCCGAGCGTGCTGTCGCGCTACGTCCCGATCTTCTCCTGGATTCGCAGTTACCAGGGCAGTTTCCTGCGGGGCGACCTGATCGGGGCGCTCACCGCCTGGGCCATCGTCGTACCGGAGTCGGTGGCCTACGCCCAGATCGCCGGGGTGCCACCGCAGAACGCCTTCTACGCGGCACCGATCGCGCTGCTGGCCTACGCCCTCTTCGGCTCGTCGCGGAATCTGGTCGTCGGCGCGACCTCGGCCGCGGCCATCCTCTCGGCCTCGACGGTGGCGGCGGTCTCCAGTGACGCGAAGGTGCAGATCCAACTCTCGGCGGCGCTGGCCATCGTCGCGGGGGTCATCCTGCTCGTCGCCGGGTTGCTGAAGATGGGTTTCATCACCAACTTCCTGGCCGAATCAGCGCTGCAGGGGTTTCTCTTCGGAATGGCGATGATCATCGTGATCCGCCAGCTCGGCAAGGTCGTCGGGATCTCGACCGGAGACGGCGACTTCTTCGAACGGCTCTGGCACCTACTCAGCCATATCGACGAGTGGAGCGTCGCGACCATCGTGGTCGGTGTCGCGGCGATCGTCGCGCTGCTGCTGCTGGAGCGTTTCCTGCCTAAGATTCCGGCGTCTCTCGCCGTTCTCGCCGCCGGGATCGCCTGCTCCTACATCTTCAGCCTGGCGAAGCACGGAGTCGAAGTGGTGGGAAAGATTCCCTCCTCGGTGCCGACGCTGACCGTTCCCGATGTGAGTGCCACGCAGTACGGAGAACTTCTCGGCGGGAGTTTCGGTCTCGCCCTGATCGTCTTCGCCGAGTCCTATTCCATCTCCAGCCGCTTCGCCCAGGCCCACAACACCGAGGTCAACGCCGATCAGGAGATGATCGCGATGGGTGCTTCGAACGCCGCCGCCGGGATCTTCGGCGGGTTCGCGGTCTCAGGCAGCGCGTCGCGCACCGCGGCCGCGGAGGGGGCGGGCGGCCTCACCCAGATGCTGTCGATCATGGCCGCGATCATGGTGCTGATCACCGGGGCATTCCTCACGCCGCTCTTCACCCAGCTCCCGGAGCCCATTCTCGGCGCGATCGTGATCGTGGCCGTACGCGGCTTCCTGCGGGTCGACCTGCTGCGCCGGTACTGGCAGCGCGACCGGGTCTCCTTCGCCGTTGCCCTGAGCGCGCTGCTCGGGGTTCTCTTCTTCGACCTGCTGCCGGGTCTGATAATCGCCGTCGGACTCTCCCTCATCCTCTTCATCGGACGGGCCAGTGACCCGGAGCTGGCGATACTGCAGCGGGACGGCCGGGGTGACTTCCTGGACTCGGCCGACAACCCCGACACCACCGGCATCGCCGGGACGCTCATCGTGCGTCCCAATGGTGGGCTCTTCTTCGGAAACGTCGACCGAGTGCGCAAGGAGATCCTGGCCCTCGTCGACGGCTCCCTCGACCCGGGTGCTCGACCGGTCACTCAGCTCTATCTGGTGCTGACCGCCAGCTTCCGTCTCAGCCTGCCGGTGCTGGACTCGCTCGGCGCGTTGCACTCCCAACTCCAGCGCAGCGGTTGCCAACTCTGGCTGGTCGGGGTGCCGAGCAGTGCGAGAGCTGAACTGCAGGCCGACGACCTCTATGCCGCCGTCGGACCCGACCACGTTGTGCACCTCATCGGCGACGCGGTCGCCGCTGGTGCGGCTGGGGGAGACGGTGCCCCGCCCGCCGCAGAATCCTGAGGTGGTCGGAGAGGCCGGCCCGGTTTCCCGGCCCGGTCGCAGCCTGACCGGTCGCATTCTCCGCTGGTCACTGAGCGCCCTTCTCGTGATCGCGATAGTCGTGGTGCTCTGGAACCAGGGGCAGCGGCTGATCGCCGGGGAGTCAGACGGCTGGGCCTCCTACCTGCTCATCGTGCTGCTCGTCTTCGGCGATGCGATCTGCCCGGTGCTGCCGGGGGAGACCACCCTCAACGCCGGTGCGGTGCTCGCCGCCAATGGGCACCTGAGCATCTGGCTGGTGATTCTCAGCGGTGCGATCGGCGCCGTGGCCGGCGACTCGACGGTCTACTGGGTGGCCCGCTGCGCCCGCGGCCGGGTCCGTGACTGGATGGACCGGGCCGCCGGGGCCAAGACCGGGGTCAAGGTGGTGCAGACGCTGCGCACCAGCGGACCGGTGTTCCTCCTCTTCGGCCGCTACATCCCGGGAGTCCGCTTCGCGCTGAACGTGGCGCTGGGTGGTGTGGTGAAGATGCCCTACCGCAGATTCATCTTCTGGTCGGCGATCAGCGGGACGCTCTGGTCGGTCATAACCTGTAGCGCCGCTTACTACGTGGGTACCGCCTTGGCCGGTTACCCGGTGATCTCGATGGTCATCACCGGAGTGGGCACGACCCTGCTCATCGGTCTGATCGTCTGGGCCCAGCAGCGCTGGAGTCAGCGGGATGCACCGGCCGGCGGCTAGATGTGCAGCCTACGGCTGGGGTGCGCAGCCCGCGGCGCTTTTGCCGAACCGGCAACTGAAATTGCGTTCCAGGCGGGCGAGGGCGCAGCATCGGGACATGAGCAACGAAGCCACCTCCGAATCGTCCGTGTCCGATCTCGCCGCCACCGGTGTCCCGCCGGTTGGGGTGCCCGGTGGCCCTGGCGTCGACCCGACCGTCCAGGCGGAGTGGGATGGGCGTTACGCCGAGCAGGAGCAGCTGTGGAGCGGGCGCCCGAACGGCGCGCTGGTCACCGAGATCGCTGGGCTCACACCCGGGCGGGTTCTCGACGTCGGCTGCGGTGAAGGGGCGGACGCGGTCTGGCTGGCCCGGGGCGGCTGGGCGGTGACCGCCCTCGAGGTGTCGGACGTGGCCCTGCAGCGAGCTATCAGGCACGCCCGCGACGCCGGTGTGGAGATCCGCTGGGTGCACGCCGAGCTGGAGAAGGCCGAGCTCGCACCCGGCTCCTTCGACCTCGTCTCCGCGCAGTATCCAGCCCTGCCGCGCACCCCGGACGCGGCGGCCGAGCGGGCCCTGCTCGCCGCGGTCGCCCCGGGCGGCGTGCTGCTGCTGGTTCACCACGCCGGAATGGAGACCAAGCACGACCATGACAGCCGCTTCGACCCAGCGGACTACATCTGGCCGGCCATGGTCACCGCACTGCTGGACGACGACTGGGAGATCGAGGTGGATGAGCAGCGACCGCGGATCGCCCCCGAGGGCGGGGCCGGGGCCCACCACGTCGATGACCTGGTGGTGCGGGCCCGCCGGCTGCGCTGAATCGCCGAGTCAGTCCCGCTTGATGCAGCGGAAGCCGAGGTGTGAGGTGCTGCTGCGCACCGTCTGGCCCTGTCGGGCCGGTGGGCGGTAGCGCAGGCAGTAGTCGGGGGAGCAGAGGTGTGAGCCGCCCTTCATCACCCGGCGGTCGGTCTCCGAAAGCGCGGTTTCCGTGGTCATGCCTTCGGCACCCATTCTCTCGGTGGATACCGCGCAGCAGGCGTGTGCCGGCGGCTTCGCGACGACCGGAGCCGAAGCGTGGTCCTCCGCGCCCGTATGGTCCTCCGCGCCCGTATGGTCCTCCGCGCCCGTATGGTCCTCCGTCCATGACGAGGAGGTCCACTCCCAGACGTTGCCGATCATGTCGACCAACCCCCAGTCATTGGCCCGGAACTTCCCGACCGGCGTGGTACGAGGCGTCGCCTTCGGGCTGAGGTTCTCCCAAGGGAAGCGGCCGACCCAGGTATTGGCCATCACCCGGCCGTGCGGCGCGGCCTCTTCGCCCCAGGCATACATCGTCGGTGGTCGTCCGGCCCGGGCCGCGTACTCCCACTCGACCTCGGTCGGCAGCTCCTTCCCGACCCAATCGGCGTAGGCCAGCGCGTCCTCGTAGGCGACGTGGGTGACCGGGTGGCGCTCGCGTCCCTCCAACGAACTGAAGATGCCCTCGGGCTTGCGCCAAGAGGCGGATGGGACCCACTGCCACCAGCGGCGCCAGTCATCCAGCGGCACCGGCCCGGGGGTTCCGAGGAAGACCAGCGAACCCGGGACGAGCTCGGCGGCGGTGGCCTCGGTGAAGGTCTGCGGGTCTGGCGTCTGCTCGGCCACCGTCAGGTACCCGGTCTCGCGGACGAAGCGTCCGAACTCCTGGGTGGTGACTGGGTGGACGTCCATCAGGAAGCCGCTCACACTGCGCTCGTGCGCCGGGCGTTCCTCGACGTAGTGATTGTCGCTGCCCATGAGAAAGGTGCCGGCGGGCACCGTCACCATGTCTTTGACCTGCAGCGTTCGTTGGGTCACCTAGTTACTCTCCATGCTCTCTTCGGTGGTCGCACCCGGCGGTTGGTGGTCTCACCCCGACAGTATGACGACGTGCAGACAGATCCCCGGCAGAGTCGCATACTGGACCCGTAGAAGGAGCTGCCTGATGTCTGATGCCTCAAGCTACTGGAGCGATCGCGGACCGTGCCCCATGCGCCGGGAGCGGGCCGAACACCGCGCCGCCGCCACCGAGGTGCGAATCGACCGCCCCGGTTCAGTCGTGGGGTCGCGGTTCGTGATCGCGGCCGGCTTGCTGCTGGCCCTCGCGGCGGCGCTCAATCTCATCGTTTTCCTGAGTATGGTCTGACGCCGCCGCGATCGCCGGCCGCTCAGTCTCGGGACCCGGCGGCCCAGAGGTGCTTCTCCACGTCGATGTAGGCGTCGTCGGCCACGTCGAAGACGACCTTGTTGATGGTGCCGCCGGTGAAGTTGAATCCGTGGCCATAGGCCTTGCTCACCGGGTCGGCTGAGTCGTAGCCGATGCACAGCCCCTCACCGCAGAGCGCGTAGTGACCGGTCATCGTCCGGATCTCCTGCTCGGCCACGACCTGGTCGTCCACGTAGAGCTTGGCTGTGCCATACCACTCGCCGTACTCGCCGCGCCGCTCCTTGGCGAAGTCGAGGCCGAAGATGTGATGGCCCGGTGCGGGCATCGCAGCGGTGAGGATCTGCTCGGGCGGAACCCCCAAGAAATTCAGCACATAGTTGATGGTGCCGTCCTTGACGAACATCGACTGCCCACCGAAGCGGGAGCCCTGCCCCATGATCACCCCCTCCGTGTCACCGGTCGTCTCGACGTCGGCCAGGATCTTGAAGGAGACGGCGTGCGTATTCGCCGCCGAGCGCTCCGGGATCTCGCTGGTGCCGGGGTAGTAGACGTACTGGCCGCTCGGCGGGACTGGCACGCTGAACTCGTAGCCGCCGGATAGGAACTCCATGAAACCGAGGTCGATGAGCGGCAACACGTTGTATTTCTCGGCCTCTTCCAGCCATACGGCCTTGAGAGCCGCCAGCTTCTCCGGGTGCTCCTCGGCCAGATCGTGAGCCTCGGAGCGATCTGACTCCAGATGGAAAAGCTGCCACCGATCCTGGTCGAAGTGCCCGATCGCCGAAGGCATCGGACCGTGCTCGGCGACCGCCTTCCACCCGTCCTGCCAGATCGCCCGGGTGCCGAGCATCTCGAAGTACTGAACTTTCTTGGTGGTCGGTGCATCGGCGGCGTCGAAGGTGTAGCGCATCGAGACGCCAGGGAGCGGGACCTGCTTGGCGCCGTTCACCACCTCCGGCATCTCGACCCCGCAGCAGTCGAGGATGGTCGGGACGATGTCGGTGACGTGGTGATACTGATCGCGCACCTGACCGCGGTTCGCCATTCCCTTCGGCCATGAGATGACCAGAGGATCGGCGACCCCGCCCTGGTAGCTGTAGCGCTTGAACATCCGCAGCGGGGCCGAGAAGCCCATCGCCCAGCCGGTCGGGTAGTGACCATAGGTGTTCTGCCCACCGAGCTCGTCGATCATCCGCAGGTTCTCGTCGATGGTATCCGGGTAGGAGTTGAAGAACTTCCCCTCATTCACCGACCCGTACGGGCTCCCCTCGCCCGAGGCCCCGTTGTCGGCGGCATAGATCACGATGGTGTTCTCGAGCTGGCCGGACTCCTCCAGGTAGTCGATGATCCGCCCCACCTGGGCGTCGGTGTACTCGGAGAATCCCGCATAAACTTCGGCCATTCGGCTGAAGAGCCTCTTCTCGTCGTCCGTGAGTTCGGCCCACGGGATC
This sequence comes from Jatrophihabitans sp. GAS493, assembly GCF_900230215.1. NCBI lineage: Bacteria > Bacillati > Actinomycetota > Actinomycetes > Jatrophihabitantales > Jatrophihabitantaceae > Jatrophihabitans > Jatrophihabitans sp. GAS493. The sequence goes on from NZ_LT907982.1 coordinate 2,039,407, forward strand.
ACCTTGTCGCCCTCGGAGAACGTCCCCGGGGTCATCGGGTTGATCGGGGTGATCTCCGTCCCCTCGGGCAGGATGCCCTTCTCGATCATCCGCGGCACCACCCACTCCCGATAGGCCTCGTAGCCGTCGTCGAAGACGCCCTTGTACTTGTCGATGTACTCCTGCGGCGCGTGGTGTGGCGCGTGGTTGGCGCCCGGACAGAACCACAGGTACCAGGGCTTGTTCGGCGCCGACTGCTTGGTGTCCCGGATCATCCCCATCGCCTGGTCGGCCAGGTCCTTCGAGAGGTGATAACCGGCGTCGGGGAGGTAGGGCTGATCGACGTAGCGGTTGTCCTCGGCCAGGTCGGGGAACCACTGGTTGGTCTCGCCGCCGATGAAACCGTAGAAGCGATCGAATCCTTGACCCAGTGGCCAGCGCTCGCGGGAGGCCCCGGAGTGCCACTCGTCGATCGGGACATTGTGGTTCTTACCGACCCAGAAGGTGGACCACCCCTCCTTGCGCAGCACGGTCGCCATCGAGGCGCATTCCGGTGGGATGTGCGAGTTGTAGCCGGGAAAGCCGGTCGAGCTCTCCGAGATCGAGGCGAACCCGTTCTGGTGGTGATTACGACCGGTCAGAAAGCAGGAGCGCGTCGGCGAGCAGAGCGCGGTGGTGTGCCACTGCGCGTAGGTCAGACCGTTGTCGGCCAACTTCTGCATGGTCGGCATCTGGATGCGACCGCCGTAGGGCGACCAGGCCGCGATACCGGTGTCGTCATAGAGCACCACCAGGACGTTCGGAGCACCCTCGGGTGCTTGTTTGGCGATGTAGGGCGACCAATCAGCCTTGGAATCCCGAATATCGAGGTTGATCACGCCACCGAACGGCTTCGTCACAGCATCTCCAATTCGCGTCGCTTCGGCGGGCCAGTGCTGAGGTGCAATGGCGCCGTTTCTCCATCGTCCGTCGACCGGTAAGGGGTGGTCCTCATTCAGTGAGGATGAGTCGGTCGAGCCTGCGGTGCGTCAACGTTGGTTGAATACCGAAATGACGCAACACCCGACCAGGAGGGCACCCCACGGGCGGATGAGGCACGGTGCGATTGTCTGGAGCTGGCGCAATGCCGTCTTCGGTTTGTTGATCAGTCTTGGTGGCGCGGTGACGATCGCGCTCGGCTCCACGGCGACCGGCCTGGCGCTGCTACTCGGCTCGCTGCCCGCGGCGAGCATCGGGCTGCTTGCGACCCGCCACGCCCGCCGCGCGCTGGTGGTGGTCGGCGTGCTCTTCGGGGCGTTCATGATGCTGGGCGGCCTGCTCGCCCAGTCCTGGCTCACCGCTGTGCTGGGAATGTTCGGGCTGGCCTTCGGAGCCTGTTGGCTGGGGGCTCGCCGCCCGCTCGGTCAGTTGGGAATCGCGCTCTGTGTTCCGATCGCCGGCGTCGGATTGAGCTACTCCGACCTCGCCTCGGCGGTGCGGACGGGCCTGCTACTGGCCGGTGGGTCGGTGATCGCCTACCTCTGGTCCCTCGCTCTCCCCGAGTACCCGCGGCCCCTCCGATCGCCTCGTGCACTGATGAGCGCGGACCAGGCCCGCGACTACGGTGTCCGCCTTGGTCTGGCCGGGGCGGTGGCGGCCGGCGTGGGCTTCGCGCTGGGGACCGAGCACGTCGGCTGGATCGCCGGCGCCACGCTCTTCGTCATGCGCCCGTCGCGAGAGATGCAGCGGCTGCGCAGCGTCGGCCGGGCCGCATCGGTGCTCGTCGGCGCGTCGGTCGCTGCTTGGACGCTCTCATTGCATCCGGGGCATCTGGCGATTGCGGTGGTGGCCGCGTCCGCCCTGGTCGCCGCCGCCGCGCTGCACGGCAGTCGCTGGTACGTCATACCGGCCTTCTCGACTTTCCTGGTCCTCTGGGTGCTGCTCTATGACAACGACACAACCGCCGGGATCGAGCACCGTTTCGCCGAGCGCACCCTCGACACGCTCTGTGGACTGGCAATCGCCTTCGTCTTCGGGGTCGCGCTACCGACGCTGTCAGAGCGTTCGGCGCGGCGGCGTCGGGTTAGCTCAGCACCGTGATGCCGTCGCCCACGAGCTTGAGGCCGATGACGAAGAAGAGCACCGCCATGATCGCCGAATTGTTCTGAATGAACCAGTGACGCCAGCTCTCCAGCGTCGCGACGGCCTTCTCACCGGTGAAGAGGTAGACGGCAAGTGGCGCGAGCACCCCGAGCGAACCGATGATGACGAAGAGTGCGATGGCGACGATCTGTTCGCCGGTGGCGGCGCCGGTCGCGGCGATGGAGGCGGCCGCGGCGATCGTCAGGGTTCCGTTCTTGGGGTTGACGGTAGCCAGCAGCGCGCCGAGGCCGAAGGACTTGGCCGGTTGCAGGGTGTCGAGGCTGGCCATCCACTTCGGGGCCGGTGGCTCGGTGCCGGCCTTGGGGCGGCTGCGCCACTGCTTCACCGCGAAGGCGAGCAGCAGCAGGCCGAGCAGCAGCTTCAGCCAGCCCGTCCACTTGGCCGGCCCAGTGTCGGAGGAGGCGTTGGCCGGCCCGGCCAGAGCGAGGACAACCCCACCCAGCGCAGCGAGACCGACGACCCAGCCCGCGGCGAAGAGCGATCCGGTGGCCCGCCCTTTGGGCGTGGCCAGCAGCAGGATGATGGCCACGATCGGGAAGGGGCTGACCGCTACACCCGCCGCGAATCCGAGCATCGATCCGATAGCCGCGCCCATGTGCACTCCCTCGCTGCAGGTGGTCGGGTGTCGCAGCCTGCGCCTCGATCATGCCCACCGGGTGCGAATAGTGTCGTCACCCTGACCGCATGGGGTCAACGCTGCGGGCAGCCAGCATTCTGGAGCAACATCGCTGATCAAGGAGTCGTTATGAGTCGCTGTCCATGGCTGTGACGAACCTGCGCACGCTCGCACCGGCCTGGATGCGGCATTATCGGCGCGACTGGCTGCGGGCCGATGTGGTGGCCGGGCTCACCGCCGGCGCCGTGGTCATCCCACAGGCAATGGCCTACGCCACCATCGCCGGGGAGCCGGTGCAGGTCGGGCTCTACACCTGCCTCGTCCCGATGGTCGTCTACGCCCTCACCGGTGGTTCCCGGGCGATGAGCTTCAGCACCACATCGACGATCGCCACCCTCACCGCGGCCACCCTGGTGGCGGCCGGCGTCGCCGCCAGTTCCACGAATCCCGAAGGCGCCCTCAGCACGCTGACGCTGCTCGTCGGCGTGCTGCTGATCGTGTGCCGGGTGCTGCACATCGGGAATTTGATCAACAGCATCTCCGACGCGCTCCTACTCGGGTTGAAGGTCGGCGTCGGGCTCACCGTCGCCCTCGGACAACTGCCGAAGCTGCTCGGCATCGCGCCCCCGCCTGAGGGCGACGGATTCTTCCGCAACCTCTGGTATTCGCTGCAGCATCTCTCCGATGCCAACCTGGCCACGGTGCTGCTGGGCTTCGGATCGGTGGCGGTGCTGCTCATTCTCAAGCAGATCAATCCGAGAATCCCCGGGCCGCTGGTCGCAGTGGTCGGCGGAATCCTCCTCTCCTCCGCGCTGCACCTCGACGAGCATGGGGTCGCGAAGATCAGCAAGGTCCCCAGCGGGCTGCCGCTTCCGCAGTGGCCGTCGCTGCATCATCTCGGTGACCTGCTTCCCGGTGCCATCGCCATCACGCTGATGGCGGCGCTGGAGACGATCTCGGTGGCCCGCAGCATCCGCCACGAGGGGGAGCCGCCGATCGACAATGATCAGGAGCTCTTCGCCAACGCGGCCGGGACCTTCGCCGGCGCCTTCTTCCAGGCGCTGCCGGCGGCCGGCGGCTTCTCCCAGAGCGCGGTCAACAGCGGCGCCGGAGCCAAGACGCAGGTCAGCCAGCTCGTCACCGTGGTGCTCGCCATTCTCACCGCGCTCTTCCTCGGACCGGTGCTCTCCGAGCTTCCGCAGGCGACTCTGGGCGCCGTCGTGGTGGTCGCCACCCTCGGCCTGATCTCCGTCCGGGAGATCGTCGCGCTGGCCCGCTTCGATCCGCTGGAGTTGGCGATCACCTTGATCACGGCGGCGGTGGCCTTGGTCTCCGGCCTGCTGGTGGCGGTCGCGGTCGGCGTCGCACTGACCTTCCTGCTGGTGCTCGTCGAGTTGAACAAGCCCCCGGTGATCGAGCTCGGCGCCCGGCCGGGCGGTGGCGTGGCCCCGCTCAGCGCCGGTGGCGAGATCGTAGAGGGGCTGCTGATCCTCCGGGTCGGAGCGCCGCTCTATACCGCGAACGTGCGGGCGGTCGCGGCTGCGATCAGCGAGCGCGTAGCCGCCGCCGGGCGGCCGCTGAGTGTGGTGCTGCTGGATGCGACGGCCGCCGGAACGCTGTCGATGACGATTCTGTCGACCATGCTGGAGACACAGCGGGAGTTGAACGAGGAGGGGATCGGGCTCTGGGCCTCGTCCCTTTCAGAACACGCACTGGCCATCGCTCGCCGCGCTCCCAACTGGAAATTGTGGGCCGCCGAAGGGCGCGTCTGGCCCACGGCTGAGGACGGCGTGGCGGCCTTCCGGGCGAGGCCCGCGGCCAAGTAATCTTCTGGGCACCTCCTACGTCGGCGACGCTATCGCGCCGCACTTCACGCGCGGCGAGTGAGGCGCGATGTCGCCGCGGGCGGCAGGCTGAGCCAAGAGACGATTGGGTGGCGCTGAGTTGGCGAACGAGGGCATGGACGGGAACTCCGTGGAGGGGCCGATCTCGGACGTTGACACCGACGCGCCGGCGGTCGCCGACGGACTTCCGGCCGTACCCCCGGGCCGGATCGAGAAGTGGCGAGGTCGAGCCGAGCGGGCCCGGGCCCGGGGTGAGGATGCCGCCGACCGCTATCAGCAGCGGGCGGTGGAGCAGCCACTGCTGTCACTCCCGATCGTCTTCGTCGGCCGCTACACCGCGCGACAGGGGATGCTGCTGGCCTCCGCGGTCGCCTTCCGGCTCTTTCTCTGGTTGCTGCCGCTCTCGCTGCTCGCCGCCGGAATCCTGGCCGGTATCGCCTCGAACCGGCACGCCAATGTCGAGTCGGCCGCCCGCAAGGCCGGCTTGACCGGGGCGGCCAGCCAGCAGGTCACGACGGCGCTCGAGGGCGGCGGCCGATCCTGGTGGGTCGCCGTGGTGGTCGGTCTGGTGCTGCTGCTGTGGACGACCCGCACCCTGGTGCGCAACCTCGTCGTCGTGAACGCTCACCTCTGGGGGGCGCCGCTGCGCAAGCGGAAGCAGAAGGAGCAACTCACCACCGTCGCCTACTTCCTCCTCGGATGGACGGTCGTGCTTGTTGCTGTCACCGGAGTGGCCAAAGCCCGGCAGTACATCCCCGGCGGCTTCGTGATCGTCGGAATCTGCCAGGCCGTGGTGCTGGGCGGTGCCTGGCTGCTGGTCACATCACGACTGCCCGACCGCCGGACCGGTTGGCAGGCGCTGCTTCCCGGGGCCGTCCTCTTCGGGGTCGTCTTCGCCGCCTTGCACGCTGTCAGCCGGGTCTACCTACCGAACAAGCTTCATAGCGCGTCCGAGCTGTACGGTTCGCTCGGCATCGCGGCGACGATGCTGGCTTGGCTACTGATCATCGGGCAGGTGATCATCTTCTCTTCGCTGGCGAACGTGGTCTGGGCCGACTTCCTCGCCGAGCGGCACGGGCTGCCGGTACTGGCCCGGGGCACCGACGACGGGATACCGGCGGCCGAGGGGGAGTCAGACGATCACGATGAATTGGGCGACGGGCCACCGGCCTCGCCACTGCCGTCGCTGCTGCATTCGCAGGTCCCGGGCAATGAGGTCGAGCCCCGGCTCTGAGCCGTCGTGGTTAGGGCTCGGCAGCTAGTCGGGGGCTGGGTTAGTGGGCTACCCAGACCACCAGCGCTATCGCCACGATCGCTGCGGCGCCCCACTTGAGACTCAGACCGGCCGCGAAGTTTCGGACTCGCGACGCTGGCCGATCCTGGTCACCTCGCTGGTTGAGCGGCTGGAATAGGGCTCGGCGCAGCCTCGCCGGTCACACCCCGCTGGCGGTACTTCGTGAGATTCCTCAGCGCCGGAGCTAAACACTTGCCCTGCGCGGACGATGACACGTCTGTGACCGGACTCTCCTTCGCCCGTACCAAGGACGGCGGCAGCCTGCGCGTTTGGTTGTTGTCCCTGGTGATGGTGCCCATTGTCGGAATCGGTGCCGCAGCCGCCTTGGAGATCACGTCGCACATCTCCACGGTGCGCTCAGATCAGAAGGTGGAGCGGATCGTCCAGGCCACGGTCGACATCAACCGGGTCCGGGCTGACCTTCAACTGGAGATGCTGCCGGCGCTGACCGGTTCGCTGGTCGCCAACCCGCAGTTGCGGACCGCGCTCGGGCTGACCCCGACGCAGACGCAGCAACTGGCGGCGACTATCGCCCAGGTCCCGAAGCTGCGTAAATCCACCGACGCCGCGCTCAGCACGCTGGCCGCGCGCACCGATCTCGATTCCCTCGGCACGCGCACGCAGGCCCAGGTCAAGCAACTGCGAGCCACGATCGACAGTGGGACCTACCCGCACACCGCCTTCGAGGCTGGCATCGAAGTCCTCGACACGCTCTCTGCCGCGCAGAACGATCAGACGGCCGCCGCCATCCGCATCGGGCTGGACCCGGCGTCGAACCGGGCGTTGATCGACCTGGCCATGGTCACCCGAGCCGTCCAGTTCGCCGGTGAGCAGACCCCGTTCTTCGTCGGCGCCCAGTTCCCGGGTGTGGTCTCTCCGGAGGCCACCGCGCAGACCCTCTGGGTGCAGGCCTGGGGCAGCTACCAGGCCTGGTCGTCGGCAATTCTGGAGCAGACCTCGGCCTCGACGCGCGCCGTGTGGAGCAAGGCGATCAACAGCCTGGTGGTGAAGTCGGTCGATGACATCTGGGACCAGACGACTGGGAAACCCACCTTCGTCGGGACGCTGCCCACGCTGAAGGTCGTGCTGAGCGATGCGCAGCGCAACTCCGCGCTCTCCGGTGCGCAGGACTACAGCGTCGCGCTGGTGCTGGATTCAGCCCGGGCCCAACAGACGGCGGCGACCAGGGCTCTGGCCATCATCGTCGGTCTCTGCCTGCTCGTCATCGCGGCCAGCCTCGCGGCCGCGCGCTGGGCGCAGCGGGCCCTTACCAAGCCGCTGGAGCGACTCGCCCGTCAGGCTACTGAAGTTAGCCAGGGCGAGCTCATCGACGTAGCCATCAGCGGCCCGCACGAGGTGCGGACGGTGGCCCGCGGCCTCTCGGAGTCGGTGAACAGCCTGCGCACCATTCAGGCCCAGGCCGCCGCGGTGGCCGCCGGCGACCTCGACAGCCGGGTGGTGGCGACGCCGGTGCCGGGTGCGCTCGGGGCTGTGGTGCATGCATCGGTGTCACGCATCGTCGGTGCGATCCGAGATCGCGAGAGCGCCCAGAACGCGCTGGCGCACCGGGCCGCGCATGATCCGCTGACCGAACTACCGAACCGTGGTGAGGCGCTGGCCCTGATCGAGGGTGCGCTGCACCGGGCCCAGCGCTCGGGCACCCAGACCGCGCTGATGTTCGTCGACCTGGACCACTTCAAGGCGGTGAACGACAAGCTCGGCCACGCCGCCGGCGATGCAGTGCTGCAGACGATGTCGCGCCGGATGAAGGCGCTCATGCGGGCCGGTGACACGGTGGCCCGTCTGGGTGGCGATGAGTTCGTCATCCTGCTCGAATCGGTCACCGATGAGGGCGGCTGCTATCGGCTGGCCGAGCGGATCGTCGCCGCGGCGGCCGAGCCCATCCCCGTCGGGCAGCGGGAGGCCCGCATCGGGGCCAGCGTCGGGGTCGCGATCTGCCGTGACGGAAACGTCGATGCCAGCCGTCTACTGCTGGAGGCCGACGCCGCCGTCTACCGCGCGAAGAGCAGCGGTCGGGGGCAGATCGCCGTCTTCGACGAGGATCTGCGCTCGGAACTGGCCGATCGAATCGGGCTGGAGCAGGCGCTGGTGAATGCCCTGCAGCGCGACGAGTTCGTGCTGCACTATCAGCCGCTGGTCGACTTGAACAACGCCTCGATCATCGGTGTCGAGGCACTCATCCGCTGGAACCGTCCGGGTGTTGGCCTGGTCGGACCGGACACCTTCATTCCCACCGCCGAGGGTTCGGCGCTCATCGACGACATCGGTCAGTGGGTGCTGGAGGCGGCGACGGCCCAGTTGGCTGAGTGGAGCTCGGCCAACCCGGCCTTGAACGAGCTGACGATGTCGGTGAACATCTCCGGGCGGCACCTGTGCAGTGCGCAGTTGCCCGAGGAGGTCGCGCACGTGCTGGCGACGTCGGGCGTTGCGGCCCGCCGGCTCATCATCGAGATCACCGAGACCGTCCTGGTTGACAGCCCGATCGCCAAACACAACATGAAACGCCTGCAGGAGTTGGGTGTTCTCATCGCTCTGGACGATTTCGGGACGGGGCACACCTCGATCGGACAGCTCCCGTCGCTTCCGGTGGACATCCTGAAGATCGACCGCAGCTTCGTCGCCTCCGACGAGCCGGGGAACCAGGACTTGCTGCACCTCATGGTGGCGGCCGCGCACGCCTTCGACCTGACGGTGGTGGCCGAGGGCATCGAGTACGAACACCAGGCCCACTCGCTGCGAGGCGCGCAGGTCGAGACCGGGCAGGGGTTCCTCTTCGCTCGGCCGTGCTCGCCGTCCGAGGTGATGGAGTACCTCTCCAGCAACCCCCCGCGCCCGGGGATCGGCGCTCGTACCCACTCGCCCCGTCATGCCGCTCGCCCGCTGCAGACGTTCCCGGCGACGGTGGTCGGTGACGTCTCGTCACTGGACTCGGCCGGCTCCGGACGGCATGGTCACTCGGCCAAGACCAGCTGACTTGGTTCTGCGACATGGAGCACCGATCGTTGAACGCTCAAGTTAACCGCCATCCGGCCGACTGGGTTTATATGCGTCGTTTCGTGATCGCCGGTATAGCCCCTGCTGTGGTTCGACCCGATGGATACGCCCGCTGATGACGCTGAAGGTCGTCGAGCCAACTGAGGTCAGCCCGGCTGTCGTACTGGAGCGTAAACGTCCTCTCGTGACGGCACTGAAGAACCGGCTCCGCTGGGTGATCGACTGGCTGCCCGAGGGGCGCACACTGCCCGACGACGTCTGGGCCCGTCGCAATCGCTGGATCAGCTGGTTCGCCCTGGCCCAGGCCTTCGGACTTGGTGTCTACGGCCTCATCCGTGGCATCAGCCCGACCACCTGCGGCATCGAGGTTCTGATCGTGGCCGTGCCGGCCGTGCTCGGGATGGGCTCGATGTTCAGCCGCCGGATGCGGACGAACACGGTGACCGTCAGTCTCATGTTCGCCTCCGCGACTCTGGTGGACCTCTCCGACGGTGTCACCGAGGCGCACTTTCACTTCTTCGTGATGCTCGGGGTGGTGTCTCTCTATCAGGACTGGGTGGCCTTCGGGATCTGCGTGCTTATCACCGTCTTCCACCATGCGGTGATGGGTGAGGTTGCACCGGCGTCGGTCTACGGCCGCTCGTCCGAGGCACAGGACCCCATCAAATGGGCCCTGATTCACGGCAGCTTCGTTCTTGCCGCGAGTGTCACGCACCTTATCGCCTGGAAGTCCAACGAGCAGCAGGAGCTGTCGGACCCGCTGACCCGACTCCCCAATCGCACCGCGTTTATCGAGGAATTGAGCCGCCGGCTGGCTGCTCCGGACCGAGTGGTGAGCGTGCTCTTCGTCGACCTGGACAACTTCAAGAGCCTCAATGACTCCGCCGGGCATCACGTGGGCGACCTTGCGCTGCGCCACGCCGCGTCCCGGATGTCGTCGGTCGTCTATGCGCCGGACATGGTGGCCCGGCTGGGTGGCGACGAGTTCGCCGTCCTCGTCCATGGCGATGCCGCAGTGGCGGCGCAGATCGGCGAGCGCATCGTCGCGCAGCTGCAGCCGGGCGTCCCGATCGAGGGGCGCGACATCTTCGTGAAGGCCAGCGTCGGGGTGGCCGACAGCGGTCTGGCCGGTTCGCGGGACTCGGCCGATCTGATGCGGGACGCCGACCTGGCCATGTATCTGGCCAAATCCTCGGGCAAGAATCAGGTCTTCACCTACACCGCCGGTCTGGACACGGTGGTGCGCGATCGAGCCTCCCTGGCGAGCGACATTCGTTCTGCCCTGGCCGACGGGCAGTTCGAGGTCTACTACCAACCGGTGATGCGCCGCGGGGCACCGCCGCAGTCGGGTCTCTACCTGGACGGGGTCGAGGCCCTGCTGCGCTGGCATCACCCCGAACGGGGCATGGTGCCACCGACCGACTTCGTCCCGCTGGCCGAAGAGACCGGCGAGATCGAGGCGATCGGTGCCTGGGTGCTGACCACCGCGGTGATGCAGATCATGCAGTGGCGCCGCGAGCTGCCCGGCTGCGAGGAGCTCACCGTCGCCGTCAACCTCTCACCGGTCCAGATGCGTAACCCGGAGCTGGTTTCGCTCGTCTCGGCGGCGCTGGCCGCATCAGGGCTGCCGGCCTGCTCGCTCACTCTCGAGGTGACCGAGGGAGTGCTGCTGCACGATCTGGACGCGGCCCGTCGCCAGCTCGACGGGGTTCGGGCGCTCGGCGTGCTCGTCGCCATCGACGACTTCGGGACGGGTTACTCATCGCTGGCCTACCTGGGTTCGCTGCCGGCCGATCAGCTGAAGATCGACCGCTCCTTCACCGCGAACCTGGCCGACGGGAGCGGGTCGGCGCTGGTGCGCGGGATCATCGACCTGGCCCGGGGAATGGAGTTGGACATCCTGGCCGAGGGGGTCGAGGTGCGCGAGCAGCAGGAGATCCTCCGTGAACTGGGATGCCCGGCCTCGCAGGGGTATCTCTACTCCCGACCGCTCTGCGGATCCGACTTCGCCGAGTTCGCCGACACCCGCCGCTGGGAGCGTGCCTCGTGAGTGAAGCGCAGTCACAGCTGCAGGTCCACAGCGGGCATCTGGCCATGCTGGCCGGGTGGCTGGTGATCTTTGCCGCCGTCTATGTGCGGGACAAGGTCCGGTCGCGCAACCGAGGTGCTGCACCGGCACCGTCGGTTCGGCTGCGCGTGAAGCTCCTCGGATACCCCGGAGCCGTCGCCGCCACGTCGGTGGTGGCCGGCGTGATCCACCTGCTGGTGATACGGGAGCACTTCGAGGAGGCCGCGCTCTACGGCTGGTTCTTCCTGGTGCTGACGCTGCTGCAGTTCGGCTACGCGGGCTGGGTGATCTGGCGCCCGACACGGGCGCTGCTGACGGCCGGTGGGCTGGCGTCGCTCGGCGTCGTGGTGCTCTGGCTGGCCACTCGCACGATCGCCATCCCGCTCGGTCCCGCCGCCGGTGAGAAGGAAGCTTTCGGGACGTTGGACGTTCTCTGCTCGGTGACCGAGCTGCTGACCGTGATCCTCTGCGCCCTGGCCGTGCGGGCGTTGGATGGCCGAACTTCGGTGCGCTCAGCCTTAATGCCCTCAGCCTCGGTGCCCTCAGCAGGATTCGAACCTGCGACGCCCGCCTTAGGAGACGGTCGCTCGAAGTGCCTCTAGCCCATAGATGTAGGTGTTCAAGCACTCGGGAGGACCCGCATGTCAATCCTGTTTGTATCCCACCTTCGTCCGGGACGCAGCGACAATCCTGGCATCAAGCTTGCTACCGACTCATCCAGCCGGGACGGAAGAAACAGTCGTCCGTAGGTCGGGGGTGAGGGTCGCGGAGTGGTGGCCGAGCATCTCTTGCACTACCTTCACATCTGCCCGGCAGCGATGCCGGCCTGTGGCGTAGGTCGGGTGGTGTGAGCCCATCGTCGCCGAACTTTCTGCCGGCATTCTGGAGCCAGACGGAAGTGGCCGTATGGCACCGCGGGCCCTGTCCAAACGCGACCGGTGGGACCGCCGGATCATGTACTGCTCGGTCGCCGGCGTGATCACGCTCGTCGGCATTCGGGTATCAGCAGGTCGCGACCGCTGGACGCGCCGCGTGCACCGACGCGACCAGTGCGGAACGGGACACATCGAACCGGGCGGATCGGGTCCCTCACGAGAAGATGCTTCGCCGCGCCGATCGGTGTGATTACCACGCAGATGCACGCGGCGAAGGTTTCGGAGCGCGAGCAGCTGAAGACTGACGATGATGCCCGGGCGAAGCACCCGATCGGGCGCTGCTAAAGCTCCGCGATGATCGCTGCCCGCTGAGCGGTGTGCTCTTCCGCGGTGATGATGCCTTGGGCGTGGAGCCGGTCGATGTTGTTGAGCCGGTCCCGGATCTGCCACGACGCGTTGCCGGGCGCGGGCTGGGTGGGTGCGGCCGGTGGAGCGGCATAGGTCGGCCGGACGACGGACGCGTCGGCGGCGCGCTCCTGCATGAGTCGGGTTTGCGCCTCGAGCTCCTTGCGCGACTTCTTCGCTTCGTTCTTCGCCGTGCGGGTGTAGGCCGCGGTGCGCTCTTTGTCGGATCGGAAGTCGACCATGCCGGCCGTCATCATGCTGCTGATCTTGCGGGTCAGACCCATGTTTCCCCCTCGTGTGGTCGACGGAAAATTAGCATCCGGCGCGGGTGCGCGGAACGCTCTGAGACTCGGCGCTCATCCCGTGGATATCCGGTGGCTCAAAACGACACGCGGCATAGTGGGACATTCCGGGCGCTCATCCCGTCGAATCCCGTTGTGTGACTGTGACAGTTCAGCATGATTCGACGTAGTTCGACTATGCCGATTCGGCAATGATTTACAGGCGAAACAGTCTGCAGGCCAGGGAATTCGGCCGTGCCCTCAGCAGGATTCGAACCTGCGACGCCCGCCTTAGGAGTGCGGCGCTCTATCCCCTGAGCTATGAGGGCGGGGGCACGACCGGACGCGGTTGGCGGCGTTGCCGTGCTGCCCGATCGTAGTCGATGCGATGGCGATCTTGGATGCCGAGCGCGGCGCGCATGGTGATGGGTGGAGGTCTCTTATGCCCGTCAGGGGTAGGCAGTAGGCTGCTCGAAAGTCGTCTCACGCCTCGTCAGGGAGTTCCGACATATGACTCAGCCCCCACCGCCCAGCGCACTGGGTGATGCCGCCGCCAGGCAGCTTGCGAACGCCACCAAGAGCGTGCCGCAGATGTCCACCATCACGCCGCGCTGGCTCGTGCATCTGCTCAGCTGGCTCCCGGTCGAGGCCGGCATCTACCGGCTGAACCAGGTGAAGCGGCCGGAGGACGTCGACGTGGCCTGCCTGCCCCGCGACGAGTCCGAAGTTCCGCAGACCTACGTCGACTACGACGAGAACGCCAAGGAGTACTTCCTCAACGCGGTCTCCACGATTCTGGACGTGCACACCCGGGTGTCGGACCTCTACTCCAGCCCGTACGACCAGATCAAGGAGCAGCTGCGCCTCACCATCGAGACGGTGAAGGAGCGGCAGGAGGGCGAGCTGATCAACAACCCGGGATACGGGCTGCTGGCCAGTGTCGCGCCGTCCCAGCGGATAACCACGCTGACCGGCCCGCCCACCCCGGACGACCTGGACGTTCTCATCTCGAAGGTCTGGAAGGAGCCCGCATTCTTCCTGGCCCACCCGGAGGCGGTAGCCGCCTTCGGCCGAGAGTGCACCCGGCGGGGCGTGCCGCCACCGACGATCAGCATGTTCGGCTCGCAGTTCCTCACCTGGCGCGGGTTGCCCATCGTCCCGTCGGACAAGGTTCCCGTGGAGAACGGCAAGACGAAGATCCTGCTACTGCGCGTGGGGGAGAAGCGTCAGGGCGTCGTCGGGCTCTTCCAGCCCGGCCTGGCCGGCGAGCAGAGCCCCGGCCTGTCGGTCCGATTCATGGGCATCAACCGAAACGCCATCGCCTCGTACCTCATCTCGCTGTACTGCTCGCTCGCGGTGCTGACCGACGATGCGCTGGCCGTGCTCGATGACGTCGACGTGACGAAGTTCCATGACTACGCCCCCAAGTACCGCAAGTAGTCCGGTGCCTGACGGTCGGCCGGAGGGTGCGCCGGATGGTCTGCCCACCGGCCCGTCCGACCCGTCCGGCCCGTCAGGCCCGTCAGGGCTGCCCGATCTAGCGACGCTGGCGCGAATGGCCAATGAGCTCTTCGCGACCCCGCCCGGCGGTGGGGCACCGAGCCCATCCACCCTGCCGGCGGTGTCGGGCCAACCCTCCGGTCACTCATCGGCGTCATCCTCTGGTGTCGCGGGCGTCATTCCCGGCGATCTTCGCGGTTTGGGACCACAGGTCGGCCCCGGCGATTTCGGCTCGGCGCCCCAGTTCTCGCCGCCGCAGGGCACCTACCCGGGTGGCGGTTCGTCCGCCGGCTCAACCCCGTCGCCGGCGGCCAGTCCATCGATCGCGGACCTGCCCTCGTCGCTGGACGATTCACCGATGGGTCCGGCGGCGGTCGCCCCGACCTCCGGTCTCTCGGTCCCGCCGTTGACCGGTGTGCTGCCGGTCGTCGGTTCGATTCCACCGGTTGCGCGCCCGGTGCTAAACCAGGGCAGCGACTACTACTTCCTGGCCGAGGCACCTCCTCGGCCCTCCTTCGGCGTGCCGAACGAGAGTGAGCTGCGCAGCCTGCTCGCCGCCAGTGAGGCACCCCCCGCTGTCACGCCGTCGGGGGGATTGCCGCGTGACGCATCGCTGTCAGCCACCCGACCGCCGGCCGGGGGCGCGGCGACGCCAGCCGGAACCGGCATCGATGCCGCTCCTTCATCGGACCTGGCGCACTACTTCCTGCCGACGCCCGGACTCAAGCCCGCGCCCGGCCTCGCCCCGGATCCGCACCCGGCGTTTGACCTGCACGCGGTGCGGCGCGACTTCCCGATCCTCTCCGAGCGCGTCAACGGCAAGCAATTGGTCTGGTTCGACAACGCGGCCACCACGCACAAGCCGAGAGCCGTGATCGATCGCCTCGCCTACTTCTACGAGCACGAGAACTCGAACATCCATCGGGCGGCGCACGAGCTGGCGGCCCGGGCCACCGACGCCTACGAGTCGGCCCGCTCGACCGTAGCTCGCTTCATCGGCGCTGGCTCCGCCGAGGAGATCGTCTTCGTCCGGGGAACCACCGAGGCGATCAACCTGGTCGCCCAAACCTGGGGCCGGAAGAACCTCGGTGAGGGCGACGAGATCATCATCTCGCACCTTGAGCATCACGCGAACATCGTCCCCTGGCAGCTGCTGGCCGCGGAAAAAGGCTTTAAAATCAAGGTAATTCCGGTTGACGATGATGGTCAGCTGCTGCTCGGCGATTACCAGCGGCTACTCAACGAGCGGACCAAACTGGTCTCGGTCACTCAGGTGTCCAATGCCCTTGGCACGGTCACTCCCACCAAGGAGATCGTCGACCTCGCCCACCGCGCTGGTGCGCTGGTACTCGTCGACGGCGCCCAGTCCATCTCCCACATGCGCACCGACGTACAGCGATTAGACGCTGATTTCTTCGTATTCTCCGGGCACAAGATCTATGGACCGACCGGAATCGGCGTGCTTTACGGCAAGTCCGAGGTCCTCGAAGATATGCCGCCGTATCAGGGGGGCGGGAACATGATCGCCGACGTCACCCTGGAGCGCTCGGTATTTCAGCCGCCGCCTGGACGGTTCGAAGCGGGCACCGGCAACATCGCCGACGCCGTCGGACTCGGCGCCGCGCTGGACTATCTGAGCCGCCTCGGCATCGAAAATGTCGCGGCCTACGAACACGATCTGCTGACCTACGCCACCGGGCGGATGAAGGAGGTCGCCGGTCTGCACCTGATCGGCACGGCCAAGGAGAAGGCCAGCGTGCTCTCCTTCGTCCTCGACGGGTACAGCACGGTCGAGGTCGGAGACGCGCTGAGCAAGGAGGGGATTGCCGTGCGGTCCGGGCACCACTGCGCGCAGCCGATCCTGCGCCGCTTCGGCTTGGAGGCGACCGTGCGACCGTCGCTGGCGCTGTACAACACCTGCGCTGAGGTGGATCTGATGATCGATGTGCTGCATCGACTCGCCGGTGATCAGGGACGCGGACGCCGCTAGATCGCCGCGCCGCCGACCGCTGAACCGGTGCCGGCTCTGTCGAGCTGGCCGGCGTGCGAAATGATGTTGTGATGCAGATTCGCCGGGCGGTCGTCGCGGATGCCCTGGGCATCGCCGAACTGCACGTGAAGTCCTGGCAGGTCGGCTATTTGGGACTGATTCCGCAAACCTATCTGGACGGGTTGGAGCCGCAGCAGCGATTGCTGCGCTGGCAGACCTCGACCGAAGAGGCCTCCTGGCCGGACCGCGGCGTCCTGGTCGCCGAGGATGATGGCGGCGTCATCGTCGGGTTCGCCAACCTCTGCCCGACGCGCGACCCCGATGCGCGTGCGGATACCGGTGTCGGTGTCGGTGCCGGTTCGATCGGTGAGATCACCTCCTTCTACGTGCTCCCCAGTACCTGGCGCCAGGGGATCGGACGGCGGCTGATGACGGCCAGCGTCGAGATGCTCGCCTACGCCGGGTACGCCGAGGCGACTCTATGGGTGACCGAGGGGAATGACCGGGCCATCGATTTCTACTCGGCCCTCGGATGGGTACCCGATGGCGCGGTGAAGGACGACGTGGTGGCTGGGGCGGCGATACGGGATCTGCGATACCGGCATGCACTGCGCTGACTGTGGATAGTCGACACTGACTGTGGATAGTCAACCAAAACTGTCGTAGCCATCCTGTAGGTTCGCGACGAGGCAAGCTGTCGCGCTCGAGATGTTGGTGAATTGCCTTAGTTTTATTGACGATTCTATTTGCTATCGCCTGTCTGTTCGAGTAGTCTGAGGGAATGGTTGAGGGGCCAGGAGCAGACGCGTCGGCACGGGTTGCCGGTCTCCTGCGTGCACTGGCGGTGGCCATGGACGAGGTGTTCCAGGCGCACTTGGAGTCGTTCGCTTCGGCTGAGTTGCTGGAGTTGGTACAGGGCTGGGAGGCACATTCCCGCCGGGCGGTCACGGTGGATCAGCTGCTCCTATCGACCCTGATGTCGCGTGGGGTGGCCGGAGAATACGGCTTCTCATCCCCTCAAGCTTTGCTGGCTGATCTGCTGCGGATCGACCCGCGGGAGGCCAAGGACCGGGTCCGGGCGGCCGAGGATCTTGGTCCACGGAGAGGACTGACCGGAGAAGAGTTGGAGCCGGTCTTCCCGCTGGTCGCCGCGGAGCAGAAGGCGGGCGTGATATCGGCGGCCCATGCGAAAGTGATCGTCTCCACGCTAGACCGCTTGCGCCCGGACTTGGACTTCGAGCACGGAGCACGCGTCCAGGGCGAGCTGGTCGAGCAGGCTCGGTGGTTCAATCCGCGGGACTTGGCAAAGGTCGCGATGCGGATAGTTGCGCATCTGGACCCCGATGGAGCTGAACCCAGAGACGCCCAGCATCAGCGAGAGCGGTCGTTCACGCTCGGCAAGCGCTGCGATGGGATGTTCATCCCGACTGGGGCCTTGACGCCGGCCTGCGGAGCGTTGCTGGAGGCGGTCCTCGACTCGTTGTCCGCCCCAGCGCCTGCCGCCGACGGCCCCGGCGGTGTCCTGGAGCCGGATCGTCGTACCCCGGGGCAGCGTCGTCACGACGCGATCGAGGACGCCTCGCGGCGGTTATTGGCTGATGGAGGCTTACCGAGCAGTGGCGGGGTGGCGACGACGTTGCTGATCACGATGACTGAAGAGCAGTTCCGCACCCAGCAGGGTTATGCCACCACCACCCACAACGACCTGATCTCGATTCCGGAGGCCATGCGGCTGGCCGGGGAAGCCGAGGTCGTGTCGGTGGTGCTGAACGCTGAGGGTGGCGTTATCAGCCATGGACGGGAGCGCCGTCTAGCTTCACCCGGCCAACGGCTGGCGTTGTACGCGCGGGACCGCGGCTGCTGTTTCCCCGGATGCGAAATGCCAGTGCAGTGGACTCAGGTTCACCACCAGAAACCGTGGCAGTACGGCGGAGAGACCTCAATCCAGACAATGGCATTGCTCTGTGGGCACCACCATCGCACCTTCGAAGAACGGGGCTGGACGCTGCACATCGTCGACGGAGTGCCTTGGTGG
Source organism: Jatrophihabitans sp. GAS493 (assembly GCF_900230215.1). NCBI lineage: Bacteria > Bacillati > Actinomycetota > Actinomycetes > Jatrophihabitantales > Jatrophihabitantaceae > Jatrophihabitans > Jatrophihabitans sp. GAS493. Next base: position 2,057,451 of record NZ_LT907982.1, read on the forward strand.
ACTCCGCCGAAGCATGTCGATCCGACCCAGAAACCAAGGCGAAACCGACAGCACCACCCTGCGACCATGGCACCGGTCTGAGATGAGAGGGGCGGATCAGCTGTGAATTACGGGCGATTCCGGAGCGCTCACGCCGAGCGCGCAGTTCACCAGGCGGCACTCCGGGGTGAGCCGGATGCCGAAGCGCTCCTCGACTCCGTCGCGGATATGTCCGGCGAATCCCATCACCTCGGAGGTGGTGGCGTCCCCACGATTGGTGATGACGAGCGCGTGCTTGGTCGAGAGCCGGACGCTGCCCCGACCCCACTCGGCGCCGTAGCCGGGGGCGAAACCGGCCCGCTCGATGAGCCAGCCGGCGGGCACCTTCGTCCCCTTCGGGTCCGGGAAACGCGGACTGCCGTCGGCCTGTGGGGGCACCTCCTGCAGTACCGGATTGAGGAAGAACGATCCGACGCCCCAGGTGTCGCTGTCGGCCGGGTCATAGATGGACCCGCGACGGCGCCGCTGCGACAGCACCACCTCGCGGACGTCGACCGGATCGGCGGTGCCGCCGACCTCGATGTCGAGCCGGCGCGCCACCTCGGCGAAGGTCATCGGTGCCGACTGCCGACTTCGGCGCAGTTCATAGGTGACACGCAGCAGCACAAAGCGATCGGTGTTCTTGAACGTCGACTGCCGGTGGCTGCCGAAGCCGCAGCGTTCGCTACCCCACTGGCTGATTTCGCCGCTGTCCCGATCGAGCAGCGTGACCGAGGTCAGCACGTCCGAAGTATGGGCTCCGAACGCTCCGACGTTCTGCACCGGCGTGCCCCCGACCGAGCCGGGGATGCCCGAGAGCGCTTCCAGTCCGGAGAGTCCATCGGCGACCGTCAATGCCACCAGTTCGTCCCAGTTGACTCCGGCATCCGCGCTCACCGTTGTCCCCGAAATGTCGATACCGCTGGTCGCGATCTTCACGGTGAGGCCGTCCCAGCCGGCGTCGCCGACAACCAGATTCGAGCCGCCGCCCATCACCAGCAGGGGCACTGCGTCAGTATCGGCCCGGCGCACCAACTCGACCAGCTGCGCGGTCTCCGTGGCCATTGCGAAGTCGCGGCTCGCGCCACCTACCCGCATCGTCGTGAGTTCAGCAAAGGTCGGCGCCACAGGGAACCACGGTACCTGGGTGGCCGTCGCCCTCGGCTCGCTGCCCGGTTGCCCGGCCGGTTCGGCGGGCCGCCGACTGGCTCGGTCGCCGACTCGGTGGGGCGCCTCTGGCAGGATGGAGACATGACGCATTCGGATGGTCAGACGATCCTCGACGTGCTCGCCGGTGACTCACGCAGCATCACCGCGCTGGCCAGCAAACTAGCCGCTACGACCGACCCGTTCGACGAGAACGTGGAGACGGTCCAGCTGGTGCGCGAGATCGTGCAGACCCACGTGGCGGCCGAGCAGTACCTCCACCCGCTCATCCGCAAGGCGCTGCCTGACGGCGAGTCGCTGGCCCATCAGCAGTTCGCCGAGCACCGCTCCATGGAAGAGGTGCTGCGCAACCTCGAGGACGTCGACCCCAACACCGACCGGTTCAAGACGCTGCTGGCCGAGGTCCGCGACAAATGGAGCGCGAACGCTGACTATCTCGAGCGGGAGATCTTCCCGGTGCTGCACGAGAAGGCCGACTGGGCCGAGCTCATCGAACTGGCCGACTCCGCCGTCGGGGCGGAGAATCTGGGCCCGACGCGGCCGCGCTCGGTGGCCGTCGAGCAGCACGCGACCAGCGTTCTGCTCAGCCTCTCCCAGGGCTACATCGATCGCACCATCGACGCCTACACCCACCGTGGTCACGCCGGCACCGACGAGATCGAGGCCCGGCTGAGGGCCGGTCGCTACGACGACACTGAGCCGGCCGGCACCGAAGGCTGAGACGCCAGTCGGGGGAGCGCAGCGCCACACCGGAGGGACGTTCCGCTGGGGTCTTACTTGCCAGTAGGCTCTGGCGAATGGGTGTGTACCGAATTCGCTGGTCCTATGCGATAGGCACCTCTCTGACCGCCCCGGTGATCGTGGGGCTCGTCATCGTGCTCGTACTCCGCCCGTTCGTGCTCGGCTTCACCGTCGCGGTGATTCTGGGCGCGGTTAACGCCGGCATCACCGTGCGGCGGATGCGTCGCCGCTGGATGTCGGTCGACGAGGTGGGAATCCAGGTACAGCGTGACAAATACGGACTGAAGGTCCCGTGGGACGCGATCCAGAGTGTGCGTCGCCGGCGCCTGCAGGGCTTCCTTCAAGTGGACGAGTTCGTCCTCTCGCACAGTGAGATCGTGCCCCGCGACAGCCACGGTCACGACGTGGCGCCGCCGAAGAACCTCGGAGAGAACCCCGAGTCAACCGAGCGGATTCAGGTCAGCGTCTATGACAAGAACTGGCGCCACGGGGTCATCGGGGAGACGCTGCGCTCGCGCGGTGTGCCGCTCGGAGCCGCAGCCGCCGCACCTCATCACGAGAGTCACTGAACCAGCGATAGAGTCGCCGCTGGAACGCCGCTGGAACAGGAGGATCGCATGCCGTCATCGCGTCACGCCACCCGCAGCGGCCCACTGACCACGTCTGTGGCGCTACTAGTGGCACTGATGATCACGCTGACGGGCTGCTCGAGTAAGGGCACGGCTACCGCGGTGGCCACCACTAGCAACCCCGGCCTCGCGGCAACTCCTACCGCGAGCACGGCGGCAACCAGCCCGGCCAACTCCGCTACCACCTCCGCCGCCACCACCTCCGCGGCCAGCGGTTCGGCCGCGACGAGTTCCCCCGCATCGACCCACCCGGTCAAGGCCGTCCGCACGCTGACCGTCGCCGGAGCATCGGGGCGGAAGTATCCGATCACGATCTGGGGCGAGGACAAGATCTCGACCTGTCACGATCACGCCTACGGTGCGCCGATGATCGCGTTCCTGATCAGTCACCCCTGCGGCGGTGCGAACCGGCTGCTCTTCACCACGAAGGTAAATGGAGCGGGGCGCACCATCGCCGTCTCGCTCATTGAGACGTCGTTCGCCGGCTCGTCTCCCGATAAGCCGTACGACAACGCAAACGCCTTCCAGACCCTGGTCAGCAAGGACGGAACCGGGAACATCAACGACTTGCTGCGGGAGGGCTACCGGCTGCCGGACGGGACGTCCCGGATACCCACCCCCGACGCCTTCACGGCGCTGGGTCAGGACGCCGGCGTCTGGGTCTACGACCTCTGGTACACGACCGGGCGGACGCCGAACAACGCGCCGGAACTGATCCTGCTCGCCCAGGATCTCTTCCTGCAGCCCATCAGCACCGGCTGATCGGCCGAGCGCCCTCGGCGGCCACGGAGCTGGATCAGGTATGCGTACAGGCGATCTGCAGCGTGCCGCCGTTGATCCCGAGATAGGTCAGCGCCAGGTTCTCCGAGCCGTCCGCATTGGTCAGGGTCCGGAGAATCTTTGTGTTTATCAGCGAGTCGCTCCACCCCGCCGCCTCTAGTTGAGCCACGTAGCCGTCGACCTGGTCCTGCGTGACGCCGGTGTAGGTCGCGGTGGTGAGTGAGGCGCCGCCGAGGGTACGGGTCTGGACGCCGGAAGAATGGCCGAAGGTCGGTAACGGTAGGTCGGCCGGGGCGCCGCCGTTGGTCGCCGGGGGGAGCGACGGCACGAGGCCGGACGGGAGCGAGCCCGACGGGAGCGAGCCCGACGGGAGTGAACCTGATGGCAGGCTGCCTGAGGGGAGTGATCCGGACGGGAACGAGCCGTTCAGTCCGGGGATGTTGAGTGGGCTGGAGTTGCCGGCGTCCGTGGAGTGCGACTTGTGGCGCAGCGCGGCGGTGAGGCCGACCCCGCCGATAACCAACAGGAGCGCCGCGACCAGGCCAAGAACCAGACCCGTCCGCCGACGGCCGCTACCCGTTGGGCCGCTACCGCCTGCTGGCGGCTGCCCCGGAATGCCATATCCGGGCTGAGGATTGGCGTCGGGCTGCTGGTAACCGCCGCCGCCACCCGCCGGCCCCTGGTACTGCGGCAGCGTCTCGGTGGGGGCGTAGACCGGCGGCAGGTACTGGGTGTCGGAGTGCCGTCCGCCCGGATTCGGGTTGGCATAGGGATCGGCATGGGGATCGCCGTACGGATCGCTGTAAGGGTCCTGCTGGTAGCCGTTGGGCGGATACAGCGGCTGGGTGTACTGGCCGGATTCCCCAAATTGGGCTGGCTGGCCGTACGGCGTCGGCTGAACGACCTGGGGTGGCTGGCCGTACGGCGCCGGCTGGCCGTATGGCTGATACGGCAGCTGCGTCGTCACGTCGTTCGGGTCGTGCGGCTGCCAGTCACCCTGCTCGTCTGTCATCCTGCCTCGTTCGCTCTGGTGGCTCGCACCGTACACGGCCTAGCTGGGTACGGCGGTTGGGAACAGCTGCTGGGAACACCGGCTGGGTGCGCCGTCACCATGGTGACGGTTGGTAGTCCTTCAGGAAACAACCGTGGACGTCCTCGCCGGATTCGCCCCTGATGATCGGGTCGTAGACCCGGGCCGCCCCGTCGACCAGGTCGAGCGGCGCATGAAAACCCTCCTCGGCCAGACGCATCTTGGTCGGGTGCGGACGCTCGTCGGTGATCCAGCCGGTGTCGACGGCGGTCATCAGGATTCCGTCGGTGCTGAGCATCTCGGCGGCACTGGTTCGGGTCAGCATGTTCAGCGCGGCCTTGGCCATGTTGGTGTGCGGGTGCCCCGGCCCCTTGTAACGACGGCTGAATTGACCCTCCATGGCCGACACGTTCACCACGTACTTGCGACGGGCGGAGGCGGCGGCCATCGCCGGGCGCAGCCGGCTGACCAGGATGAACGGCGCCGTCATGTTGCAGAGCTGAACCTCCAGCAATTCAAGGGCATCCACCTCGTCCACCCGCTGGGTCCAGCTGTTCACGTCATGCAGGTCCGGCACCAGGCCGCCGGCGTCGATGGCGGTCTGGTCGGCGATCCGCTGGGGTGACGCCGAGCCGGCGGTGAGCGCGAGCGTGGTCAGCGCGTGCGCCGTCGGATGCTCGTTCAGCGAACCGGTGAGGGCCGCCGGATGGGCGTCACTGATGTGGTCGAAGGTGACGATCTCCGGTAGCGGCCCGTCGGCCAGCGGCTCGGATTCAGCGGCGGCCAGTGGCGCGTACGAGCCGGGGGAGCGGCGGACCGTCTGGGCGGCGTTGTTGATCAGGATGTCCAAGGGCCCGTCCGCGGCGACCGTGTCGGCCAGTGAGACGACCTGAGCCGGATCGCGCAGATCGATTCCGACGATCTTCAGCCGGTGTAGCCACTCGTGACTATCCGGCATGGCCCGGAAGCGGCGCACCGCGTCGTTGGGGAAACGGGTGGTGATGGTGGTGTGCGCGCCGTCGCGCAGCAGCCGAAGGGCGATGTACATGCCGATCTTCGCCCGCCCGCCGGTGAGCAGCGCGCGGCGGCCGGTGAGGTCGGTTCGGGCGTCCCGTCGGGCGCGGTTGAAGGCCGCGCACTCCGGGCAGAGCTGGTGATAGAAGGCGTCCACCTGGGTGTAGTGGTTCTTGCAGATGTAGCAGGCCCGCGAGCGCAGGTAGCTGCCCGCGGTCTGCGTGCCGGAGGTGATGGCGAGCTGGTTGCCCTGGGTCTCGTCGTCGATGCGGTTGGGCGCTCCGGTGGCGGTGGCCGCGACCACCGCCCGGTCGGCGGCCGAGATGCGATCGCGGGCCTCGCTGCGGCGGCGCATCTTGACCGACTTGAAGATGCGGGCGGTGGCTCGACGCAGGGCCACCGCATCCGGGTGCTCGGTCGGGAGCTGGTCTATCTCGGCGATGACCTGGAGGGCGTCGGCCAGCCGTTGCGGGTCGATGCGCTCGTCGTGGGAGTCGTTGGGAGCCGACAAATCGGTGGTCACTGCACAATCACTGGGTCGAGATTACCCGGAAGCGGGGTCCAGCTGTAATCGGCGAGCGCTACTCCGCACGCGCGCCCGACCCACCGGCCACGTCGTGCGGCACCGGGCAGCCGGTCGGAAAGGTGCCGAGTTCGCCGACGGAGAAACCGTTCGGGTAGCTGCGGATGTCGCGCAGATCCTTGACCAGCAGCGGGGTCATCCGCGGCGGGAAGAACCGCAGCAGCCGTCCACGGGTGCGCAGGGCGAAGCGCGTGATGGCCACCGATCGAGGGCTGGGCGCTGGATAGCGCAGGGCCCGGCGAAGTGGCTCGTCCATGAGGCTTCGACTGAAGACGTCCAGAACCGGGCGAACTGGCTTCGGGTAGAAGCTGCTGAGCAGTTTCATCGTGGAGTCGCCGACGGCCCGGCCCCCGACGGAGTAGCCGAAGTTCGCGTCTTCGTACTCCTGCATGAGCGTCTCGAAGGCTTCGTAGGTCTCGGGGATCTCCTTGATCGCCATGTGCCGTCCGAGCGCGCGGTAGTAGTTCGTGCTGGCCCGGACCTCGGCCGCGGTGAGCGGGCGCCAGGCGTACTCCTTCATCCACCGCACCGGCGTCACCACGAAGGTCGAGAGCACGTAGCGCATGTCGTCGTTGGAGATGTCGTAGGCACCGTGCATCTGGTTCATCCGCCGGATGGCGGTGCGGGCCGGGACGCTGGCGAAGCCGTTCTCGCCGATGGTGCCGAGGATGAGCGCGGTGTCGTCATAGCGCTTCTGCGGCCGGTCGGCGAACTCGCGGGTGTTGCCCAGCAGTTCGCCGATGCTCGCAACGGCGTAGGTACGGAAGAGCGCGTAGCCCAGGGCCCGGTTCAGGTCCCACGGGAACTCGTGCGAACCGAGGATGCGGGTGATCTCTTCGTACTCGGTCTCCGGGTCCAGCCGGGCGATGCGTCTGCTCCAATACGATCGCTTGGGGTGCGCCATGGCGAGATCATCTCCCAAAGCCGCAGCAAACAACAGGGGCTGGGCGATCTTCGACAACTTCCTGCCGCCGTAGGCTGGCGGGCATGCAGCTCACTCATCTCGACGCCACCGGCGCGGCCCATATGGTCGACGTATCGGGCAAGGAGCCGACCGTCCGGGAGGCCGTCGCCGCCGGACGGTTCAGCACCACGGCGGAGGTCATCGCGCTGCTTCGCGGCGACGCTCTGGCCAAGGGGGACGCGCTCGCGGTGGCCCGAATCGCCGGCATCGCAGGGGCCAAACGCACTCCCGATCTGATCCCGCTCTGTCACCCGGTTGCCCTGCACAGCGTCGCCGTCGAACTGGAGGTCGGTGAGAGCTTCATCGACATCACGGCCACGACTCGCACCGCCGACCGAACCGGAGTCGAGATGGAGGCGCTGACGAGTGTGGTCACCGCGGGCCTCGCCCTTTACGACATGGTGAAGGCGGTCGATCGTTCGGCGACGCTGGGCGATGTGCGCCTGCTGCACAAGTCGGGTGGCCGTAGTGGCGAGTGGAACCGTTGAGCGCGCCGGGTGAGGTGCTGATTCGGACGGCGGTGATCACCTGCTCCAACCGTTCGGCGCGCGGTGAGCGCGCTGACGCCTCGGGCGAGGTGCTGGCCGAGGCGCTGAGCACGGCTGGGCGGACGGTCGTGTTCCGCAGCGTCGTCGCCGACGATGTCGAGGAGATCCGCGGCGCGCTGCGGGCGGCGCTGGCCGCCGGGGCGGACGTTGTCGTCACCACGGGCGGAACGGGGCTCACCCCCACCGACGTGACACCGGAGGCGGTTGCGCCGCTGCTGGAGCGCGAGATTCCAGGTATCGCCGAGACGATCCGAGCGGTGTCGCGGGAGAAGGTGCCGACCTCGGTGCTCTCCCGCGGGGTCTGCGGAGTCATCGGCCGGTCCCTGGTGCTGACGCTCCCCGGGTCCCCAGGTGGGGTACGGGACGGGCTGGCGGTGTTGCTGCCGGTGCTGGATCACCTCATTGATCAGCTGCACGGCGGCGATCATCGCGCGGGAGGCGGGGTATGACCGACAACGGTTCACCGGGCCAGGAGAGCCTCGCGGCGGGGCGCGTCGAGATCGCGGTCGTGACGGACGCGGTACTCGACGTCGGGGCGCACGAGAAGGCGGTGCTGCGCTCGGGCGCAGGCGCCCACGTTGTCTTCAGCGGGGTGGTGCGCGATCGAGACCACAACCGTGCTGTGGTGGCCCTGGAGTACGAGGTCCACCCGACGGCGGAGGCGGTGCTGCGCGGCGTTGCCGAGCAGTTCGCCGCCGAACCGGCGGTCCACGCCATCGCGGTGAGCCACCGGTACGGCCCGCTGAAGGTGGGCGACGTGGCGTTGGTGGCCGCGGTCAGCTGTGCGCACCGGCGTGAAGCCTTCGAGGTCTGCGCCCGGCTGGTCGACGAAGTGAAGCGTCAGCTGCCCATCTGGAAGCGGCAGGTCTTCGCCGACGGCACCGACGAATGGGTCAACTGCGCCTGAGGGTCCACCGTGCCCGAGCCGTGCTGGCTGGCCGCCGGTGAACGGCGGGTAGCGCCGGTGGCTAGCCGCCGGCGAACGGTGGGAGGACGTCGACGACGGCTCCCGGCTCCAGCGCGGTGTTGTCGTCAGACTTCTCGTTGTTCACCAGGAAGGCGACAACGGCGGCCAGCGACGCGAGCTCCGGGCGACGGGCGAACTCGTCGCGTAGCTCCTTGATCGACGTGGCCTGGGTGACTTCTTCGGCTGTGCCGGCGGCTCGCCGGGCTCCGGCCCAGTATCGAACGGTGACGTCAGCGGTCAGGACGGCGTCCCGCCAGGACCTGGCTGCGCGCTGCCGCCGTCCGGCTTGTCGCTGCGGTCAAGGGTGGTCTCCAGCTTCGTGCTGACCGTGTCGATGTGCTTGTCGAAGCGGCCGCCGGTGAGCTTCTTCAACCGCCCGGCCAGCGGAGCTACCTGATGGGACGCCGACGTGGAGGCGGCGTTCACCTTCGGAGCAGCGGCGGCGGCCAGTTCGGTCGCCTTACCCTTGGCCTGCTCGGCAGCCGGTGCCGCTGCCGCTGCCAGTTCTTCGGCCTTTGCCTTCAGCTGCTGCGCCACGTCGGATGCCTTGGCCGCGAAGTCGTTCTTCTCGTCAGTCATATGCCCTACCTCTCAGATCAGTCTTTCCACTATCCAATCACTCTTCTTGGCCGCACAGGGGGCCTCGAGCACGACACTCGCCGCCGGCCCGGCCACGCGGTGTCGAGCTGAGGCAGACTTGAAGCATGAGCGACACGCCCGATGACTCCAGCCAGACTGCCGCCGAGGGATCGACGGAGCAGACTGCCCGGCCGGCGCCGTCGAAGCCGAGGGACGAGAAGCCGGTGCTGCCGACCGTGACCCGAGACGAGAGTGACGACGGCTGGGGCGAGCGCTCCAGCGGCGGCTTCAGCGACGACTGGTACAAGCGCGAGCGGCCGCCCCACCACGGCTGAACCGCCCCCACCACGGCTGAACCGCCCCCACCACCGCTGAACCCGGCGCCGGTCACGGAAGCCTCTCGCCGACGGCCAGCCGCGCTCAGGCCGGTGGGTTACTCAGGCCCGTGGGGTGCTCAGAAGATCGCGGATCTCGGTGAGCAGCGCGACCTCGTCGCTCACCTCGGCGGCGCTCTCCTCGACGGGCTGACCCAAGGCCCGGCGGCGGGCCTTTCGCTCGGCGATCGCGTTCAGCGGGGCGACGATGAAGAAGTAGACGGCGGCCGCGACCGACACGAACGTGATGAGGGCGTTGATGAAATCGCCGTACTTGAAGACGCTGCCGTTGATCGTGAAGTACAGGTTGCTGAAGTCGGGCTTGCCGAAGATCGCCGCGACTATTGGCGTGATGATGTCCTCGACGAATGCCTTAACCACCGCTCCGAAGGCGGCACCGATGACGACCGCAACCGCCAGATCGACGACATTGCCCCGCATGATGAACTCTTTGAAACCCTTGAGCACGCGATTCTCCCTGGCTAGATGTGGCTGAAACCATTCTCAGGATCGATGCTATTGGTGATTGCGTACGGTGGCGAACACCCCACTTCCGGTCGACGAGGCCAGCCGCAACGCGGTGGTCCGGTCGACGGCCACGATGATCTGGGTGTTGTCACTGGACGAACTGCCGGTGTATCCGCTCTGCGCACCGGCGCCGCCGCCAAACGTGACCGCCGTCGATCCGGCGAGCGCGCCGCCGGCCACGCTTGCCGGATCGGGCAACACGGCCAACACCAGCACGTCATCGCCGATCACCTGGGCCCCGACTGATCGGCTACCCGGCGAATCAGAGGCACGATCGTCGGTGGCGGTGAGCCCGTCGATGGCCGATGCGGCGTCTGCCCGCAGAAGGTCCACGTGGTCGCCCGCGTGCAGCAGCGCGGTGGCACCCCCTGCGCCGAGCGACACCACCGCAGCGCTCAGACCGTCCGCAAGTCCGCGGATGAGATCTCGCCCGACCAGTCGGGAGCGGGTGATCAGTTCACCGGGGGCGAGGTCGGTAGCCAGCCGCTGCCCGACCGCCTGACCCGGAGCCGTCAGGGCATTGGCCGGACGGTCGTCGGCCGGCCAGGAGGCCCGCTTCAGGTCGGCCGCGGCGAGGTAGGACCCGGCCGAGAGCGGGTGGGAGGCGAGCAGGACCGTCGTCTGTGGGGCGGCAGCGGGCCGTGGGTGGGAATTCACCGTGGCCAGGACCGCGAGCAGCAGGCAGCCGAGGGCCAGGCTGCGCCGAATCCAGGGCGCGCACCGGCGCAGAAACGGCGCGAGGCGGGAGCGGGAGGAGCGGATCCCGGTAATCGGAGCGCCCGATGGCGGTCGAGAGGAGTACGTCATGCCCCCAGCATCGTCGCGAGCACGATGTCGGGGAGGGCCGAACCGGGCGGCTGTGGACGAGCCGGAACGCTGTGGATAAACCCCGGTCAGCCGGCTCGGTGCAGGTTGACGGGACCGGGCGAGGCCGGCCTAGGCCGGCTAGGCCGGGCGAGGCCGGGCTAGGGAGGCGCTACTTCGCCGCGGTGGCCGAGGACTTGGCCGAGCTGGAGGATCCGCTGGCCGAACCGCTGGAAGATGAGCTGCTGGGAGTGCTGGCGCTACTGCTCGATGCGGCCGAGCTGGAGTCGGTCTTCTTGCTGCTGGCGTCGGACTTCGCCTCAGACTTGGATTCGGACTTCGAGTCCGTCTTGGCGACCGTCGAGTCGCTGGTCTTACCCTCCGAGCGGCTGTCGTTGCGGTAGAAGCCAGAGCCCTTGAAGACGACGCCGACCGACCCGTACACCTTGCGCACGTTCTGCTCACAGATCGGGCACTCGGTTACCGAGGCGTCGGTGAAGCTCTGCACCAGCTCGAAGCGGTGCTCACACTCAGGGTTGGTACAGGCGTACTGGTACGTGGGCATTGCGACGGATCCTCTTCAGACAGGCCAACGGCGGACAGGCCAACGGTGGTAGACGGCCGACCCCGCGCTGGCACTCGACCCTCTAGATTGCTAACGATAGTGCGTGGTCGCCGAATTCCCGGCATCAAGCCAGGCGTCTCACAGCTCACTCCACCCGCTGGGGCGCACCACCGAACGCACCGGAACGTCCCAACTGGCGGCCGGCAGCTCCAGGACCAGTTCGTCATCGAAGATGAGGGCGGCGACGGTTACGGTCGCGGGTACCCGCAGCAACGCCCGGTCGTAGGAGCCGCCCCCGCGCCCGAGTCGGATCCCGGATCGGGTCACCGCCAACGCCGGAACCAGCACTGCGTCGACCTCGCTGATGGCCTCGATCCCGAGCAGCTCGGCCTCCGCCTCAGGCCCGGCGCCGGGCCAGCGATACCAGGAGAGATCCCGATCCGGCAGGGTCTGTGGCACCAAGACCTCGATGCCGAGCCCGTCCAGCGCGGCGAGCAGTTCCACCGAGCCGGGCTCGGTTCGCAGCGGCACGTAGCCGGCGATCCGGCGCCACCCGGCCTCAGCTGCTCGGGCGACGACGTGCCGGCGCACCTCGCCGCGGGCTGACTCCAGCTCGGCCGGGGTGCGCGTCATCCGGGCCTGCAGCAGCGCGGCACGAAGTTCCTTCTTTGACCGGTCAACCATCTCTTCGCCATCCACCCCGTTAGTCTTTCCCAATGGCACACGATTCGGTTACCCGGGCGCTCATCCCAGCTGCCGGGCGCGGCACTCGTTTTCTTCCCTTCACCAAGGCGATGCCGAAGGAACTGCTCCCCATCGTCAGCACTCCGACGTTGGAGATAGTGATCGGCGAGGCCGCTCGCAACGAGATCACCGATGTGGTTGTCGTGCTGAGCCCCGGCAAAGGGATGATCGCCGACTATTTCTCCCCCAATCCCGATCTTGAGCAGGCGCTGAAGGCGAAGGGGGACCAGAAGGGCATCGCCGCGATCAACCGCGCCGCTGAGCTCGTCTCGATCTCCTACGCCGAGCAGGTGGTGCCGCGCGGGCTCGGTGACGCGGTGGCCCACGGCGAGGAGTTCGCAAACGGTGGCCCGCTCGCGGTGCTGCTGCCCGACGATCTGGTCGACGACCGCGACGACGTCGTCGGTGCGATGCGTCGGGTCTACGCCGAACACGGTGGGATCGTGCTGGGCTTGATGGAGGTGCCGCGCTCGGAGATCAGTAAGTACGGCTGCGTGGCGCCGATCGGCGAGGCGCAGGGCGACGTCATCGCGATCTCCGACCTGGTCGAGAAGCCGGCGCCGGAGGCGGCGCCGAGCCTGCTGGCGATCATCGGCCGGTATGTGCTGCCGCCGGAGATCTTCGACGCCATCCGTCGTACCGAGCCCGGGGCCGGCGGAGAGATCCAGCTGACCGACGCCATGCGGCTGCTGGCCGGCGAGGGTGTGCCGGTCCATGGGGTCGTATTCCGGGGTCGTCGTTACGACACCGGCGACAAGCTCGACTACGTCCGCGCGGTCGTGCAGCTGGCCCGCCGTCACCCCGACATCGGCGAGCAGTTCAACCAGTGGCTCGTCGAGTACGTCTCCGAGATCGCGGCTGAGACGAATCCTGGTGTTGCCCAGTGATCGACGACGCCCGAGTCCACTCGGTCGAGGAGCACCTCGAGCGGGTTCTCGACGGCATCGGATCGCTGGATCCGATCGAACTCACCCTCCTGGACGCCCAGGGTCTGCTGCTGGCCGAGACGATCGTGAGCCCAGTGGCCCTGCCCGGTTTCGACAACGCCGCCGAGGACGGTTACGCCGTGCGCTCCGTCGACACCCGGGACGCGACCGCGGACGCTCCGGCCGAGCTGCCGGTGGTCGGTGACGTGGTGGCCGGGGCGAAATCCCGTTCCGGGATGGGACCCGGGCTGGCGATGCGGATCATGACCGGTGCGCCGATCCCGGCCGGGGCCGACGCCGTCATCCCGCTCGATGAGACCGACGGAGGGGTGGCTCGGGTCGCGGTGAGGCGTCCGACCCGCTCCGGTGAGAACATCCGACGGGCCGGTGAGGATCTCGCCGCCGGTGAGCCCGCAATCGGGGCCGGCGCCGCTCTCGGCCCGCAGCAGATTGCCCTGCTCGCCTCGATCGGACGCGACCGGGTCACGGTGCGTCCCCGTCCGCGGGTGGTCGTCGTCTCGACTGGAAGCGAGCTCGTCGAAGTCGGTCAGCGACCGGCATTCGGCGAGGTCACCGACGCCAACTCCTACCTCATCTCCGCCGCCGCCCGCGATTCTGGGGCCGACGCCTATCGGGTCGGCATCGTGCCCGACGATCACAGCCGCCTGCTTGACGTGCTCGAGAGCCAGTTGCTGCGGGCGGACATCCTGATCACGACCGGCGGCGTGAGCATGGGTGCCTTCGACGTGGTGAAGCAGACGCTCAGCGAGGTCGGCACAGTCGACTTCGTGAAGGTGGCCATGCAGCCGGGCGCCCCGCAGGGTTTCGGGCACCTCGGCAACCACGTCCCGATCTTCTGCCTGCCCGGAAATCCGATGAGCGCGCTCGTCGCGTTCGAGGTCTTCGTCCGTCCGGCGATTCGCAAACTTCTCGGCAAGCGCAACATCCAGCGGGCCACCGTGCAGGCGGCTGCGCTGGAGCGGATCGACAGCCCGGCCGGGGTGCGGCAGTACCGTCGCGGGGTGCTCCACCGGGAGGCCAATGGCGACTACAGCGTTACTTTTGTTGGTGGTTCTGGCTCGCATCTGATCGCGTCGATGGCATCATCGAACTGTCTGGTGGTGGTCGACGAGGCCGTCACCGAGGTGGTCGTCGGATCTCGGGTAACCGTGATCCCGTTGCTGCTGTCGCATCGTTGAGTCACCGTCACGCCGCGGCGAGCGGCGACCGAGGCTGGCCGGCTACGTTGTCGGCGGGCTCGGTCGTGCTGCGCCCACCCCGAATGCGAGATGCTCGGGTGTGGAGCGAGATCCGCATCCGGAACCAGCAGTGGCTGGAGCAGTGGGAGCCGACCTCGAGCGCGCCCTGGCCCGCCCGCAACTCACCGGCGGCGTGGCGGCCGATGGTCGGCGCCTTCCGCAAGGCCGGCCGGTCGGGGCAGATGGCGCCGTTCATGATCGTCTTCGGCGGCCGTCTGGTTGGGCAGATCAGCGTCTCCAACATCGTGCACGGAGCCCTGCGCTCCTGCACCGTCGGTTACTGGGTGGACTCGGCGGCGGCCGGGCGCTCGGTGGTTCCGACGGCGCTGGCGATGGTGATCGACCATTGCTTCTCGGTGATCGGGCTGCATCGGGTGGAGGTCGACATCCGTCCGGAGAATGCGGCTAGCCTGCGAGTTGTGGCGAAGCTGGGTCTGCGTCGCGAGGGGTACTACGAGCGGTTCCTGGACATCGGTGGGGCGTGGCGTGACCACGTCGCCTTCGCGGTGACCGCCGAGGAGCTGAAGGGCGCCACGATGCTCTCCCGGCTACCGTCGCTGCCGATCGCCCCCGGCTAAACCGCTTCGTCGGCGTATCCGGCCATCCGCATGAGTTTGGTTACCGGCTCGCGGGTGGCACATATCGGTAAAGTCTCAATCTTCCGTTGACCTTCCGACACGCCGCTCGATGTGCCGAAATTGCGGGCCTCTCGTGGCTACGGTGACACAAACGTGTTACTGGTGTGACTGGAGGTACGACTGTGTCGCCAATGATGACTGTCGTCGTCCTGGCCGTTCTGTGGCTGATCGTCGTAGTTCCGATGGTGCTCAGGCGTAAGGACGAGCGGGCGCGGGAGCGGTCGGTCGCGAGCTTCGGGCAGGCGATGCGTGCGCTGACTCGGGCGCCCGTCACCGCGCGGGCGGCCCTGGCTGCTCGCAAGCCCGCGGCCGGTGCCTCCGATGACGCCGAGGCCGCCAGTTACGTGCTGCCCCGCACCGGTCGAGCGCGTTCTGAAGTCTTTGTCGCCGGCGCCCGCCGTACGATGCGCCGCTCGGTCACCGCGGACGGCGCCAGCGAAGAGGGTCTGGCCACGCGTCGACCCGTGCCAGCCGCCGAGGAGGCGTTGATGTACCCCGTTGACCGTAGCGAGATGTCCGCTGCCCGAACCCAGATGATGTCCCGCCGTCGTCGCTCGCTGACGATCCTCGGAGTGGGGACTGCGGTCTCACTGCTACTTGGATTCTTCCTCGGCGGGCTCACCTGGATACTCACCGTCGCCTTCGTCGGCGGGTTGAGCGGCTACCTCTGGTTCCTTCGGTCGCAGGCCTTGAACGACCGCGATCGCCGCGCGGCACGTCAGCAGCGGGCACTGCTGCGTCAGGAGCACGGCTACGAGGCGCACGACGCGGTGCACGAGTCCCGGGACTCGGCCGGGCCGGAGTTCGCTCCGATCCCCGATTCGGTCGTGCGTATTGACGACGACGATCTGGCGCTGCACAACATGGACACGGTGGACCTGACGGGGCTGTACAGCGCTGATGGCTACAGCGACCCGCAGTTGCACCGCCGAGCTGGCTGACCCCGGCCCCGCCGATCCTCCTGCGCCACGGGTGCTGGGGCGCCTAGGGCGCAGGAGGATCGCACCCTCTCGTTGGTGGTGGTCGTCGGGCCCGAGTGCCCGGGCTGCCCCCGGTGGTCAAGCGGGACCGTCTGCATCTGATAACTTTGTCGTCGGCCCTTTGGGTCGCCCAGTATCAATCAGCACGAAACTGGGGCTGTGGCGCAGTCTGGTAGCGCACCTCGTTCGCATCGAGGGGGTCTGGGGTTCGAATCCCCACAGCTCCACCAAAGTATTCGTATGAGAACCCTGCCCCTCGTCTATGCCAGTGGCATCTGGGGTAGAGATTATGCCGCCTGCTGGGGTTTCCCGGTGGGCGATTTGTGTTTGTTGGAGTTCCTGGTGGACGTGGGCGGGTACCAGCCGGGCGAGCAGCGTGTCGAACGGCTGGTTGTAGTCGACCCGGATGCTGGGCTGGTGGGTGTCATGGTCTTCGTCGATGTAGATCTTGGAGAAAGCTTGGTTGAACAGGCATCTGGTGCCGTCGTCGGCTTCGAGGTAGGCAGCGCGTGGCAGTCGCGGGTGAGGTCAAGGGTGTCGGCCAAGAGTTCGCGGGCGTGGTTGAAGCTGCTGCTGGTGGCATCGAGCTCATGTTCAATTCCGGCTAGTCGGCTGGCGATGCGGTCTTGTTCGGCTTCGAGGAGGTCGATAGGGATGGCGCCGGCGTAGTGGGCGTCGAGTAATTTCTGCCGTTGCGCGACGAGTTGGATCCGCTGCTGCTCAAGTTGGTCGTGTTCGGTTTCAGAAGAGGCGTGGAGGCGGTCGAAGTCGTCGAGAACGAGTTCCTCGATGGTGTCGCGGAGTGCGGGGCTGAGGGCGATTGTGCGGTACTCGTCTTCGATGAGCTCGCCCACGGTCTCGACGTTCATGGCTTGGCGGGTGCAGTCGGTCGCTGCCTAGAGGCTCCGGCACTGGCCAAGACGGGAACGTGCGGCCAGGCGCTCGGCGCTGAGGCCGATTTCGTGTTGAAGTGACCTCGGGACTTTTTTTTTGAGAACGCTTCGCCGCGATAGGGCGGGTGAGTCGCGGCGAAGCGTTGAGCTATAGGGTACGTCGCCGCTCGGCGATCGAAGGAAGTGCGTATCCCCGACGCCTGACTGCCTCACAACGCACGCTCCCGTCCATGGGGATCCCGCATCTGTACTCCATAGGCCCGCAGGTGGTTATGAACAGTGCCGCCATCAACCTTGAGGATGTGTCCGATCTTGGCGAGTGAATACCCTGCTTGGTAGAGGGCCACCATCTGATCGATCATCGCCGCTGTTGGCGACTGTCTACGCATGCCGACACCGTGCCGTCGGAGGTGATTCGCGACTGTGCGCCGGTCAATCTTGAATTCTGCTGCCAGCTGGTAGACCGTGAGGCCGGCTTCATATCGTTGCGCGAGCCGTGTCAGCTGTGCGGTGTTGAGTCGGATGGCTCGATGAGGGACCGGTCGCCTCGGTCGTTCTCGCCGTGGGCCAGTCAGTTCCAGCTTGCGATATGCCCGGATTGCCCGAGTCGGCGCTGTGGAGGACGAGTTCGAGAACGACCGCGCCAGGACCACCAAAGTATTCGTAAGAGAACCCTGCCCCTCGGCGTTGCCGGGGGTGGGTTCTGTGCCGCCCGTCGGGTTGTCCTGGCGGGCGGTTTTTCGTGTCGCAGATCGTGGTGGACGTGGGCTGGGACGAGGTCGGCGAGTAGCTCGTCGAAGGGTTGGTTGTAGTCCACTCGGACGCTGCGGTCGTGGGTTTCGTCGTCTTCGGCGATGTAGATCTTGAAGGATGGACGCAGGAGGGGGCGTCTGTAGTCCCGGTGAGTGCGCGACTTCCCGGGCGGTAAAGTCCGCCGGTATGCAGAATGACGACGTCATCAAGGCAGACGCGCAACGGCATGAATTGTTGAAGGCGTTCGCGACCGCTGGTGCGCAACGGCGGGCCGTGTTCGATGTCGTCGACCGCGCCGCCGACCATCAAGCGGCGGTCGCTGCCCTGGTCGAGCTCCTCGGCGTGACCCCGACGCTCGCATCATCCGTCCTGGATATGCAGCTGTTTCGCTTCACCCAAGCCCAGCAGCAGAGCATCCTCGACGAACTGGGAAACCTCGACGCTCGCGTCATCGAACCGTAGTGGTGAAATCCTTAAGCGGATCAGTGAGTTGATGATGTCCTGATATAAGCACGCTTTGATGCCGCTGATGGTGTTTGCCGCAGGTACTGGAGAGCACATCGGCTGTTCGGCTGCCTCCCGTCTGACATTCGGCAGGTCAGTGGGTTTTGGCTAGCGAACTATCCAGGGCCCGTCAGCACTTCGAACGCCGACCTCGCGGGACTTCTTGACACTCGATGCGGAGCCGGCCGTCGACTCGATCGATGCTTCACAGTCGAATATCAGTACGCGGCGCGAATCCTGGACCCTCGCTCGGATCTGCCACCAACGACGCCGTCCCAATGCCGACGTTTCATCGAAGTCGAAACGGACGCGCATGAATGCTCGTGAGATGTTGCTCCACCCCAGGCCGTCGGCGTCGGCGCGTTCCCGAAGCCAGCCGCTCAGTTCCTGGCCGAACTGGAACGTGACCGGCTCACGATCCAGAGTCGTGCTGCCGTCCAGAAGGTCCATCTCGAGGTTTCCCACGCCGACCGACATCATCATCGGCATGTCGTCCCCCGATGCGTGCAGTCGCCACCCAACGAAGATGTCGCACAACGTGTCGGTGTAGTTCTTCAGCAGACCGCGCCTCATGGGCAATGTTCTATCAGTTGCAGCCAATTTCAGATCGACGGCACCCCATGGTTGTTCCCCGGCTGACCGACTCGGTCAGTTGGACGCCACTCAGCCCGACGCGCGAGCCCGAGCACGGATCAGTGTCGTTCCTCACGGAGGGCGTCGGCGACATTGGGATACAGGTCGAAGACACCGCTCAACCCGGTTATCTTTATGAGCTTCTCGACCCGATCGTTGTCGTCGAGGACCACGGCCAACGGGATGGAGTCCGCCGTCGCGCGGTTACGGGCTTGGATGAGCATGGTGAGCGCGGAGGAATCGAGGAACGAAACGTCGCTCAGGTCAATGACGATCGTTCCGGCCGACCGCTCATCGAGCAGCCGTTGCACCTGCTCCCCGATGGCTGGCGACGCGGCGGCGTCCAGCTCGCCGGCGATGCTGAGGACGCGATGTTCGTCAACGACCGTGGTCTGGACAGTGGCTGTCATGGTGCTCTCCCTTCGCTTGCGGCGCCGCATCAGTGGCTGGTCGGTAGCTCGTGTCGACGCTGGCTCAGTACCAGTGCTTGCGGCCACCGATCTCGCGGCCGCCGAATCCCGCGATGGCGAGGACGGCTCCGACGACTACGGCGATGATTCCGAGAATCCAGATGATGTGGACAGCGGCTACGAAGCCGATGATGAGTAACACGATGCCGAGGATGATCACTTCTTGCTCCTTGTGTCGATGGTGTCTGCTGCGTAGGCGCGCGGCGGACCAGAACTACTCAACTACCCCTAGGGCGGGTGCGGCACACCCCTAGGTAGGTTTACCGTCGACTGATGACCCCGTCGCCGCGCACTCCGATCACCGTGGCGTTGGTGGACGACTACGACGTGGTACTGCGGGGCGTCGCCAACATGTTCGACCAATATCGTGACCGGATCCTGGTCGTCGAGCTCGATGCCAACGAATCCGTCGACGATGTCGTGGACATTGTTCTGTACGACTCATTTGCCCAACCCGAGTCTGATCACGAGGAGATCCGCGTCCTCATCGCGAATCCCCGCGCCCGCCGGGTTGTCGTCTACACCTGGAACTTCCGACCCGATCTCATCGACAGCGCGCGCCGCCAGGGCGTGCGAGGGTACCTGTCGAAGACCATGCCGGCCGCGGAGTTGGTCGCCGCTCTGGAGGCGGTCCATGCCGGCGAGGTGATCATCAGCGATCCTCCGCCGCGGGCTCGTAGCGCGGTCGGCTTGCAGTGGCCCGGGCTCGGTGAGGGGCTCACCGATCGCGAGTCGGAGATCCTGGCCTTGATCACGCAAGGTCGCAGCAACGCCGAGGTGGCGGCGTTGACCTACCTCAGTCCCAACACGGTCAAGTCCTATATCCGCATCATCTACCGCAAGATCAACGTAGCCAGCCGCACCCAGGCGGTTCTCTGGGGCGTCGATCATGGATTCACCCCGGACCATCACCGGATCGACCACTGGCGCGGCGGACCCTGACACGCCCACCCCCGACGTTGCCTGGTACCCAGATATCGCCACCACCCAGACAACGCGACTGCCTAGATGAGGCCGCGCAGACGAGCCAGGAGCGATTCGCGGACGGCGACGGTGAGGGCGGCGTTGATCTGCTTTGTCAGATCGTCGGGATCGTCGAGGTTAGAGAGCAGCTTTGCCATGTCGAGTTCGTTGATGGCCCGTTTCAGGACGTCGTCGGTCTTGAGGGCGCTGTTGACCACTGAGTCAGGCAGGAGGCGTATCGCGCCCTTGACCAGGGGGTTCAAGTTCGAGTCGGCTAGGGCCTCGTCGACCAGTGCTGACGCGGGCGGCAAGGTGTTGTCGGCCTTCATCCGATCAACGGCTTCGAGCAGACCCGCCCGAACCGCATTCACCTCGGCGTCGGTCGGCGGTGTCTTCGACTGAGCCAACTGCAGTGTCAACGCTTCGCGGGTCACGCCCAGGCGACACGCGGCGCCGTCGAGCCCGAGCAGCACGAGGTGTTCGCCGAGCCCCTCGATACCAGTCGACACCGGTGTGACGTTGCGCGGTGCACAGGGATTGGCGGGGCGGGCCGGAGCAAAATGGCCACCACCGTTGGCGAGCTGGACACCCAGGACGACGCTGATCAGAACAATGACGACGAGCGACAGCACCGTCACGCGCAGCTTCGTTCGGAGCGTCATGCCCGCGCCCGTCCACGCTTTGACATCGCCGACCAGGGCAGCAACGGAACGAGCGCTAGGAGCGCCAGCGCGGCGGCAATGAGGAACGAGTCTCGGAATGCCCAGGTGGCGGCGCGTTCGATCTGGTTGTTGAGGTGACGCTCGAGTTGGTTGGCCGCCGGACGCTCCTGCGGCGTCAGCGTGAGGTTGGCGAAGGCCGGATGCACGTTGGGTACGCGTCCGCGTTGTGAGGTCAACTGATCACCGAGCGCCCGGGCGAGCGAGATCTTGTCCTGGGTCTGCAGCGGTGCATCCAGCACCAGCGCGGTGATGGCCTCCTGCGCCGGTACCTGGGCATCACGCAGATCCGCGGTGAACACCGGCGTCAAGATCGCCAACCCGAGTACGACACCCACATGCCGAGCACTGATCGTCCATCCGCCGTGCAACGCCCGCGGCACTCGGTCGCGCAGCGCCGCATCGGTGAGGCGGTCCACGGTCAGCCCCAGCCCGAAACCGATGAGGGCCTGCGGCGCGATCGTCCAGGCCAGATTTGCCGAGGGGAGCAGGGCCAGAGCGGTCAACCCGCCGGCGACGAGCAGGCAGCCGGCCGCAGCCTCCGCCTGCGGTGTGGCCCGCAGCCGCCGAGCCAGCGGCGTCGCGATGACGGCCGCGATTGGAACGGTGGAGACGGCCAGGGCGGCGACCGCCGGCGAACGTCCCCACCCGTCGACCAGCAGCAGGATGAGGAGGAACAGCGCCGCGGTCAAGGCGGCAGATAGCAGAGCGAGGGCGATATTCGGCGCCACGGCTGGACGATCCGCCGCGACGCGCTGGGCCGCCTTGCCACGCGCAGCCAGGGCCGCCGGCACCGCGAGCACGGCGACCGGCACCTGCACGACGAAGATCGCCTGCCACGCGATGGCTTCGGTGAGCACGCCGCCGAGGACCGGGCCGACCGCGGTACCGATCACTCCGGCGGCGATCCAGGCGGCAACCCCGCGCCGCTCGTCGGTCATGGCGACCAGCAACTCCAGGCAGCCGACCACGGCAAACGCCCCGCCGAGCGCCTGCACGCAGCGGGCCGCGATCAGGACCTCCATCGAGCCCGCCAGCGCGCAGAGTGCGGAGGCTCCGGCGAAGACGGCGATGCCGCCCGCGCACAGCGGCGCGGGGTCCCACCGCGAACAAGCCAATGCGGCCGGAACGACGACCAGGGCGAGCACCAGATTGAAGGCGATCAACACCCAGGCAACCTGTCCGACCGTTCCACCGAGATGCTGCAGGATCTCCGGTAGCGCGAGGGTGACGATCGCCGAGTCGGCGAGGACGAAGCCCACGGTTATCGCGAGTAACGCAACCGCCGCACGACGCATATCAACACCTCCTACGGCTACCCGTCAGTCGCAGTCACTGCTGCGGATCGATCTCCGTCGACCACAGCTGGATCTGCGGGCCCGACAGTTGAATAGTGATCTTGCCTTGAGCCACCGCCACGACAAACTGCTCAGCGCCTCAACATCGAATGCCCGAAGGTAAATGCCATTTAAGAGCAGAGACAACTTGGTCGCTGCAGTTCTCGTTGGTATCGTTTGTCGATAGTTTGCTGTTGAGAAGCGATAGGACAGGTCATGGGAAGCGTCGTTGTGAGGGTGCTGCGGTGGGTGATCGTGATTGCCGTCGCCGGTGCAGTGGTGGTCCAGGCCGCCCGTTGCTGGCGACGGCGGCTGCGCGCGACCTGGAGGCCGCGCAGTTGCAGGACGAGCTGAGCGCGGTCATCTGATGGCGATCGTTGTGGATATTGACGTGATGTTGGCCCGGCGCAAGCTGTCGGTCGGTGCGCTGGCCGAACTTATTGGCATCACCCCAGCGAACCTCGCGGTACTCAAGAACGGTCGAGCGAAGGCGGTGCGCTTCAAGACGCTCGAGGCATTGTGTATCGCCCTCGACTGCCAGCCCGGAGACCTGCTGCGCTGGGAGGATGACCGCTCGACACCCGGCCGCCCGGCCGCCACATCTGCGTCGGCTTCCGTCCACGCTTGACCGCCGGCCAAGCAGTTCCCGTCGACGAGTTGATGAGAGAGGATCGAGTCATGTCATCAGATTGCACCTCGCGCTGGTCGATCCGATCGCAGGACTCCATCCTCTGCATCGGTTCGAAGGGCTCGGTATTGTCCATCGGCTCTATCGGGTCGTGCCTATCGATTGGCTCGGTCGGCTCGACATTCTCGGTGCTTTCGGTCGGGTCGTTCGCGAGCCTGCTGTCGGTGCTCTCCTACGGTTCCTACCGATCGTTGATGTCGTCGCGGTCCCGGCGGAGTGCATCCCACCGTTGAGATGTAGCACTCACGCTGTCGGATGCTCCTCGGTGGAGCGCGAGTCGGTCAGGGTCAGCGCGCCCCAGCTCGCGATGAGACCGACGATCACCGCGAGGGTTGCGTAGATGACCCGTTCACCGTGGAAGAAGGAAGCGACGAGCTCGCTGCTCCAGGTCCCATCCGGCAGGGTCACCGTCACGAGGGCGGCGAGGAGCGTGCCGACGACGGCGGTGCCGACGCTCGTACCGATCTCCTGCGCAGTGTCGTTCAGCGCCGTCCCAATCGAGGTTCGATTGCTGGGCATTGCGCCGACGAGCGCCACTGCGCAGATCGTCATCACCGTCCGCAGTCCGATGGTCAGGAACACCATGAAGACGGCGATCGCCGCGTAGCCGTGGTCGACGCCCCAGGCGAGGCCCAGGAGCGAACCAGCCAGCAGGATGGCACCGATCAGGCAGGCGATGCGATGTCCGAAGCGCCTCACGAAGAACTCCGGGATCGGAGTCGCGGCGATCATCGTCAGGATGAGAGGCAGATTCCCCAACCCGGCTCGCACCGGGCTCCAGCCGTAGGCGTACTGGAAGTGCAGGATCAGACTGAACATGACACCGGCCATTGCGATCGAGGTGCCTACCTGGGCGATGGCCGCGCCGCGGACGGTGGAGTTCGAGAACAGCTTGAGATCCAACATCGGCTCGGCCGTGCTGCGCTCGTGCCGTACGAAGGCGGCGCCGGCGAGCAGCGCGCCGAGCGCCGAGCCGCAGGTGGCGACCGAGAGCCAACCATGCTGCACTCCGCTGGTCGCCGTGTAGCAGGCCAGACCGATCGAGATGATGCTCAGGGCCGCACCCGGCAGGTCGAGCGCGTCGCTGGTCAAGCCATCGGCCCGGTCGGCCGCGACACCAAGGCGCACACCGACCCACGCGATGAGCGCGATGGGCGCGTTGGCGATGAGTAGCCACTCCCAACTCACGTGGGCCAAGGCGGTACCCCCGATGAGCGGACCGAGGATGAAGCCGCTCATGCCGACGACAATCATGAGGGTCATCGCACGCATTCGCAGCGCATCTTGATCGAAGAGCCGGAAGACCAGCGAGTTGGTGATCGGGGCCATCATCGCGGCGGCGATGCCGAGCGCCGCGCGCAGCGCGATGAGCTGGCCGGTTGTCTGGACGGCGAGGACAGTGAGACTGATCAGACCGAAGGCGGCCAACCCGACCAGCAGAACACGTCGACGACCCAGCCGATCGGCAAGGGAGCCGGCGGTGAGCAGCAGGCCACCGAAGGTGAGTGAGTACGCCCCGCTGACCCACTGCAGAGACGTCGTACTGCCACCGATATCGCGGCCGATCGTCGGCAACGCGATCGTCAGCAGGGTGTTGTCGACCATCTCGACAAAGAAGGCCAGACACAGGGCGGCCAGTGGAATCCAGGCCGCCTTCAGGGAGAGATAGGTGCCACGGGACGTGGTCTCAGCTGGGGAACTCATTGCGCCTCCTGGGTCGAATACAGGGCCGCAACCGTCCGGTAGCTACCACCTCGGAACTTCTCATAACCAAATCATGGATGAACGCGATGGCATATGGCGCACACGCCGCTGTCATGGCTGTGCCGCCGCAGTATCCAGGGCCGGTACGTCGGACAAGCACGTGGACGGCCGGACGGCGTAGTTGTTCCCACCGACCGGTGAATTCGCGCCGGCGCGGTAGGTCGTCAGGATCACGTCCGTGGCCGCCTGGGGCTGGCAGATCATGATCACGTGCGAGCCCTTGGCTCTCGGTGATGTCGGCGCCGGCGCGCTGAGCCATCTGCAGAACCACGTCCGCGCCGGCTGCCTTGTCCTGCATGCCGACGGCCGCCCAGACCGGGTGGTCTCGCCAGCCGGGGTGGCCACACTCGTCGCCGATGGCGCTTTTGGTGATCGGCCGCTGCGAAAGCCCGTAGACGTCCGAGTCGATCTGGGAAAGGTGCTCGGGGTTCACGAACGCTGAGGTCGAGTCGGACACTTGAGGGCCACTCCAGCACCTTCCTGCCAATTGGTTCTCAGGGTCGGTGTGCGCTCGTTGCCAGAAGCGACGCTGTGTCGACGCCGACTGGGCGACCCCATTGGGACGGTATTCCCAGGCGGTCCCCGTGTCTTGACTGTGGGCGCACACTTGCTTGGCCGGTCGCCTATCTCGATTCGGCGGCAAACATTCGTAGCGCCGTCGCAGCATCGCGATGTTGAAACGCGAGGGCTAGCTCAGTATCGGATCGACTAGGTTCGCGATCCACTGCGCCGCCTCATCGGCCGTTGGTAAGGCCGCAGCCTCATCGCGCAATTGTTTGGCGGCGTTCCGGTATATGGGGTTGGTCAGCACGGTGGATACTGCGGAGCTCACGGCGGCGTCGTCAGCGGTGATCGGGTCCAGAATCTCAGCGACCTGAAGCGAGTGGCACCGGGCGGCGTTGCGCGGTTGGTCGGCCCCTATCGGCAGCAGGACCAGAGGGACGCCGAAGGCGAGCGCGCCGAGGACACTCCCGGAACCGGCGTGGGAGATGACGAGGTCACAGTGCGGAAGCAGAGCTTCTTGCGGGATGAACCGTTCGATGCGGACGGTCTCGGGCTGGGGGCCGAGTTCGGCGGGGTCGATCTCTGATCCGACGGTGGCGACAACGTTGCCGTCGAGATCGCAGACTGCTGCGAGAATGCGGGGGAGGAGGTCGCCGGATTCCTGATGGAAGATCGTGCCCAAGGTGATGTAGACCGTCGCCCGACCAGGGCGTTGTCCGAGCCAGTCAAGCGTCCGAGCGGTCGCCGGGCTGGAGCGCCCGACGAAGGCTCTGCGATCGAGCGCCGCGGGTTGGATGTGGCGAGCGGTGGCGGGCAGCGGGTCATCGGTGCTGCGGTAGGTGGGTGGGAGCGGGGCCAGCGTCAGGTAGCGGTGCAGCATGGCCAGGTGAGGGTCTGCGGGCAGGCCATAGTCGCTGCGCAGCGCGTTCATCGGCTCGGATATGAGGTCGGGGGTAATCATGGCTCCGGCGGCGAGGACGATCACGCAGACATGCGGTAGGCCGAGGCTCTCTGCTGCCACGGCGGCGCCAAAATCGACCTCGTCGCGAACCAGGACATCTGCCTGCCAGTCACTGGCGATCTTTCTCAGCCTGGCGGCGCGCTCGCTGGCAACTCGGCCGGCGAAGGTTTCGCGGATGACGGTGGCTTCACGGGTTCGGTCGGTCGGCTGCAGCGCGCCGCGAAAGTCGGGCGACGCGATTGTCTTCCCGCCGCTATCCACCGCAGCGAAGCCCGCCGCGGTTACGAAACCCATCATCGCCTGCTGACAGCTGAACATCACCGCATCCCCCCGAGCCGCTGCGGCACGAGCGAGGGGGAGCAGCGGACGGAAATGACCGACACCGCCGGTGAAGGTGAACAAGATCCGCACCGTCACCATCATGCCGCGCGCCCCTACTTCCTGCTGCGAACAGCAGCAGATACCACAGTGATACCATCGACCGTATGGCGATGACCCTGCGACTGTCCGAGGACGAGACTGAGGCGCTGCGCGCCCGCGC
This sequence comes from Jatrophihabitans sp. GAS493, assembly GCF_900230215.1. Lineage (NCBI taxonomy): Bacteria > Bacillati > Actinomycetota > Actinomycetes > Jatrophihabitantales > Jatrophihabitantaceae > Jatrophihabitans > Jatrophihabitans sp. GAS493. The sequence goes on from NZ_LT907982.1 coordinate 2,084,019, forward strand.
CGAAGCTGAGGGACGCTCGATGCAGGATGTCGCGCGCGCCGCGGTTCGCGAATACGTCGCCCGACGCACATTGCGCACCGACGTCGACACCGCGCTCGACGTCCTCACTCCGCGGTATGCAGATCTGCTCGACCGACTCGGACAGTGACGCGCTACCTCGACCTCGATACCGCCATAGCGATCGCCGAGCGTGCCATCGGATCTGCTGCTCTGGTCGCCGACTACGGGCTTCTGGATTCCGCCCTAGCTCGACCGCGCGCGACTATCTTCGGACGCGACGCCTACCCCACGCTGCACCTCAAGGCAGCGGCCCTTCTGCACTCACTCGTGAACAACCATTGCCTCGTCGATGGAAACAAACGACTCGGCTGGCTGTCGGTGGTCGTCTTCTGCTACATCAATGACGTCTTCATCGACGCCGACGACAATGACGCCTACGACCTGGTCATCGCGATCGCCGATGGAAGCGTCGACGACCTCGCTACTATCGCCTCACACCTTGTCGGCTGGAGCCGGTCGCTCACTCCGCCCAATCCGCGCAAGGGTTTCCGGACCTAGGCTCAGTGGTGTCACCGTCGACGGACGACCAACAGCGGGTCTGCTCTTCGTTGATGACCTGGACGCGCTCGAGGAAACCATCGCCGTCTTGTCCAACTTCGACCCAGTGGGAGCACTGCATGCCGCCGATGATGAGCTAGCGCGCTGCGACGGCGAGAGCACCGACGAGGTTCTGGCCGCGATGAAGGCACGCCGAGCCCGCACATGATCGACCACCGGTGGGAACTCACTTCTGCCCCCACCGTCCACCGTCCACCGGCCGCCGGCAACTGGCCGAACGACTGCCCGAGGCGGTGGCCAACGCCGCATTCGAGTCATCTCTACCGGATCAACGACCAACATCGTCGCGTCCAAATACTCGGCGTCTTCCCCCGATCCGGCGCCTCCCGCGCACCCTGACCGCAGGCCACCCTCTCGCCCGACCATCCGATCCAGAAGTCGAGTACGGCCCCCTGCGTCGAACAGCGCGGCGCGCGCCAGCCCGTTTACCCGCGCGAGCGGCAGGGATGAGCGTCGCGGCCAGATCGGTCGGTACGCCCCGTCCGCTCTCCGCTGGGACCGACTAAACGTCGAGGAGTTCCTGCAGCGCGGTCTGAGGCTGATCGATCTCGGCGCCGTGGCCGAACAGCATGTGTAGGGCGTTGATGCGGGCGATCTTCCGAATGGACTCTTCGGCTTGAGAAGGGTCGGCGGTGAACGGCGCCGGAGCACGCTGCAACTGACCGTTGTGACTGCCGACGAGGTCACCGACCAGCAGCGTCCCCTCGCCGTGCAGGAGGCTGACATGCCCGGCAGTGTGTCCGGGTGTAGAGAGCACGCGCAGGTTGCGTAGCGAGTCTCCATCCGCCAGCGACTGCGTCGACAGTGGGGAGTTGCCCCATACGGCGGCGTGGGGAGCGAGTGCGATCACTTCGTCGAGGCTGCCCACGTGATCGGGGTGGTCATGGCTGAGCACGATGTCGCTGACGTCGTCCCAGGTGGCTCCGAGGCGAGTCAACGCGGTGCCGATGGCGGCGGCCGACCCCGCGACACCGGTATCCAGAAGTGACAGCCCGTCCGCATGCGGTATCAGGAAACATCGAACGTCGAAGTTCATCGCTGCGGGTCCAGCAACGCCAGCGGGAAGGTGAACGTCGAATGCCACGGAGACGATTTCCACCCCACCAGGCTACGACCAAGCCTGGTGACTGCGCAGGCGGAAGCGATGGGCCAAAGGCAGGCGAGTGTCGCAGCGCCTGCGGTACCGCTTGAGCCGTCCTCCGACGTGTCCAAGTCGCGTCGCCGTGTCGCGAGCACACGCGGCACAGACGGACCTTGTTACGCCGGCCCAGGTGCAGCACGATCGGCGGCAACGCCAACATCGCGGCGTCCCGGACCTGCGCCTCGAACGGCGTGAACGACGTCGACCGCCTGACGCTCACACTTCGGCGGCGCATCCGAGGCCACCGCCTTCACCACCGTGGTCCGCGACACCCCCAACCGCACCACGATCCGGACGTTCGGAACCCCTCCGCAACCTACGGAGCAACGCCCAATCGTCGACAAGGAGCTATGAATCGATGAAGAGTCCGTATCTACCATCGGTTCTCCGACTCCACTGCTACGTCCAAGGAGCAAGCGCAAGGTGCCATCCCTGACCCGCAAATGTAAGGGCATTTCGCGGCGGCAGGTCGGGCCGCGAGTTCCGGAGTCGCACAAAGCTAGTGAATTCCCGTATCCAGACAGGAGCAGTCGTGCCATACCAGTCCATCAAGGGGACACCGCCGATAGTGCTGCCCTGGTACGTCCCCGTCGACTCGCCGTGCCCACCCCGACCGGCGCCGTATCTCACGCTGTTCGACGAGTTGTTATTCGGGCACCTAACCACGCAGCAGCAGGCCGCCGCTCGAAAGCTCCTCACGACCCCACTGGACCAGTACGTCGACGCGTTGTGGACCGGTCAGCAGGATCTGATGACGGCTAAGGTGCGGTCGGCGATCGTGGCGAACGCTCCGAAGGATCTCGGCCCTGTCTCAGACATCACCGTCGAGTTGCCCGAGAAGGGCACGCTGCAAGCCGAGGCCGCTCCCCTCTCCCCGCAGGCTCCACAATTGCAACTGATCCAGGAGGCCGGCGTGCCCTGGCCGAGTGGCTCCAGCGCCGACGCGGCCACCGTGATGACCCTGCAGTACGTCGTCCCAGCCTGCAACGGCTACTGGACCCAGCAACTGAGGGGCGGAGGGTTCTCCCTTCCGGCGACCGACTGGGCCGTGAACTTCAATTTCACGCTCTCACTCGTGCTGATTGTCTCGGATTCCACCCGCTACCCCATGTTCCTGGTCGCGGCGGACGCGGTGACCGACATGAGCGTGAGCGCGGAGAACTGGGCCGCCGCGACGGTAGTTGCCGGGCTCGGCATCGCGGCCTTCTTCACCGGCCAGCCCCTGTCGAACCTGCTTCACCCGCCGGACCAGCTCGGGACTTTTCCGGCGGAACAGCTATCACCGGATCTAGTCTCGCTCGCCGACGCGTTCACCGCACTGCCGCCGTGGGGGTTCACGGAAATATCGCTGCGGGTCAACCCCACACCGCCGGCTGCGGCATTCTTCGGCGCTCCCCCCGTCGCCCTCGGTTCGTCAGCCGCCGTCGAGATCGACCTCACCCATCCGTGCGACGGCCCGCCGACGATCACGAATGCCAGCGCCATTGCCGGCAAGTCGTTCTCCGTCGCGACACTCACTCCGAGCGCGACCAACGTCTCGGCCGGCGCTCAGATCTGCGTCTCAGGTCGCGGCTTCCCCGCTGGGCAGGCGACGAAGCTCCAAGTCGTCTGGAGCGACACCTGCTCCGGGACCCTGGTGGAGTCCGAGCTGCAGTGGGGCCTCGCCGCAGCGCCGCCGACGCCAACCTCACCGGGAATGGCGCCGTTCCCGACGAATCTCGCCGACGTCATCGTCGCACCGACTTCCGGACCGGAAGGACACAACGCCTACGCGACGCCGCCCGACCAACCACTGACGCCTAACACCTGGTACGCGTTCCGTGTGCGCGACTTCGACTGCCGTGCGATGGTCGCCACGCAATGGAGTTCCTGGCTGTTCCTGCAGACCCAGGCCAGCGAACAGGTCGAGCTGGTGCTCGACTTCCAGGATCTTCAGCTCGCCACCGTGTCGCTCGCCCTCAGCGGGGAGTTCACCGAGTTGGTCACCGTCCCCGCCGACGTAGCCGCTGGAACATACGTGCTGTCCGCGATGTCGGGATCCCGACGGCTGGCTCAAACTTCGCTGACCATCTTCGCGGCGGGGTCGCGCCCGCCGGCGACGCTCGAAATGCTCTCACCTGGCACCAACGCCCCCATCCAGGGCCTGGTCACCCTCTTCGGAGCAACCACCGTGACCGTGCACGGCGAGCACTTCGACCCCGGCACCGTCGAGCTCTGGCTCGACGGTGCCGGAGCGACCAGCCTTGGCCCAGCGACCGTAGACGGCGCCGGATCCTTCACCGCCTCCCTCGCGTGGCCCGCTCCAGACCCCGGCTGGCACAAGATCGTGGCCGCGCAGCCGGCGCCGCGGCAGGCCGAAATCCCAATCTGGGAGGGCGGTATCGCCCAATAGGCAACCGCTCTTCGTGTGAAAGGTTCGCGCCACCGAGTTCGCTGTTTCCGCCCGGTCTATTGTGGCTGCGTGGAGACGACCCGCCCTTCGCCCCCCTTCCAGACGGCGGCGCCGGGGGCACTGGACGGCAATCATCAACGTGAACGCGGGGCGACAATGCATCGAGATCGTCGATCAGGGTCCCCGGCAAGTCCGGCCGGTGGGGAGCGAGTCCGATGATGCCGGGCGGCAGTGGCGCCGAGGAGTCTCCGATCGGCCTCGCGGGCCGAATTGTCACGGCCACACGGGGCGAAAACGGTCCAGGCGAAGTGGAGCTTCGCATTCGCGGTGGTACGGAGACCTTCATTGCTCGTTCTGCCGAGCCTCTAGCGCGGGGTCAGGCTGTAATCGTCGTGTCCACGCTCGGCCCCAGAACACTCGTCGTCCTACCCTGGAGCGACCCCATCGACAGCCTGCTCAACCTGGAGTAGGCACCACCCGAGGAGCACCACATGTTCGGCTACCGCGTCCCCGCCCCTGATCAGGCGATGCTCGTCTCCGGAGGCAAGACTGAAGGAACACCGTTTCGGGTGGTCACCGGCCACGGCGCGTTCGTCCTGCCGTTCATCCGCAAGACCGAGTTCCTGAGCCTGGCGATGTTCGAGGCCGAGGTCTCCGAACCCTGCGTGACCAAGCAAGGCATCGCACTCAACGTCACCGCCGTCATCGCAGCGAAGGTAGGCAACGACATCGAATCGATCGTCAACGCGGGGCAACGCTTCCTCTCCGACCAAAACCAAATGTCCACATTGACCGGACGCATCTTCGCCGGCCACCTTCGCTCGATCATCGGCTCGATGACGGTTGAGGAGATCATCACCGAACGGCAAAAGCTGGCCACCGAAGTTCTTGATGGCTCGAAGGAAGAGATGGCGAAGATGGGCCTCATCGTTGATGCCCTGCAGATCCAATCCATCGACGACATGAAACTCGGTTACATCGCCGCTATGGCGGCCCCCCACAACGCTCGCATCAAGCAAGCGGCACAGATCGCCCAGGCCGCAGCAGATCAGGCCGCCGCCGAAGCCGAGCAGCAATCGCTTCGCAAGCAGGCCGAGTTCGAACGCGAGACCGCCGTGACCAAGGCCGGGTACGCGGCCGAAACGCAGACCGCACAGGCCAAGGCGGCCCAGGCGGGTCCGCTGGCCCAAGCCCAGGCCCAACGCGAAGTTATCGACGCCCAGACCGACCTCGCCCAGCGGCAGGCGGAACTGCGTCAGCAACAACTCGCCGCCGAGGTCGTCAAGCCGGCCGAGGCCGAAGCGCAACGTATCCGCATCCTCGCCAAGGCAGACGCCGAACGTACCGAGATCCAGGCGGCCGCCGCGGCATCGAACAACCGCGTAGCCCTTGACCAACTGCTCATCCAGCAACTGCCGCTTATCGTCGAGAAGGCCGCCGCCGGGCTCTCCACCGCGAACGTCACAGTCCTCAACGGCGCAGACGGACTCTCAGAAATTGTGTCCGGCCTGGTCGGTCAGGGCCTCGCCATCTTCGACAGCCTTCGTGCCGGCGTGGGCTCTTCGAGCGAACCAACCGCGGAGCTCGAACCAGCCCGCAACGATTAGCAGTCTCCCGCGGATCGCGCACACTCCTTTTGCGCGCAGTAGACAGAACACCGCGCCCGACCATTCCGACCGCTGCAACCGCCTCGGCGAACCGTACGCGTCAGGCGCGGGCAGTCAAGCTACGGTTTCAGACTGCGAGTCAGGGCTCAGCGCCATGCGATGTGGGAAGCGGTGCACTTCCTGAGGCCAACCAACCGCAACCGCGATCCGGCCGGCCCAATACCGTGCCTGGGCATCGTCGGGCACGTCGACGACCGCGAAGCCGCCGAGGTGCTCCTTGGACTCGACGAACGGCCCGTCGGTGAACACGGGCGACCCACCGCTCGGGCTGACGCTGCACACGACGGTCGACGCGTCCAGACCTCCGTCGCTGAAGACGAAGACACCGGCGTCGGTCATCTCCTGGATGACGGCCCGTGCGGACGTGGCCTTCTCGTGCAGCTCGTCCAACGTGTGGTCGGGAACCCACTCGTCGTTGAAGGCGATCAGGTACAGCGCCATCTCCAGCTCCTCTGTATTCGCGGGCAGCTCCGACAGCTGCCACTCACCTTCTCCACGAACGGGCTCGCGTAGATACGACATCCAGCCAAGACTATTTCCGAGCCTTCGCATCGAAGTCGGCGCGCTGAATCCATGAGCGTTCGGCACTGGGCTTTCGGCTACGCGAGGCGGAACCCGATCCGGTAAACCATGGTGTCGTCGTTGACCGGACCTGCATGGGCGGCGCGGGCCCGCAGCGCTTCGCGATTCACTTCTCCGCATCGCTGAACGTCCGTCTTCGTGATTGACGAGAACGGCAGGAACTCGACCGAGGTGACCTCGATGGCTTTGCCCATCACAGAATATCGTCCGCCGACCCGAACCTGCGGTCGCTGCCACAGTCGGACCGACACCGTAATCTCACCGGCGGCTACCGCTTCACGTAGGTCCGCGGCAAACTGCATGCCGTCCACGTTACGTGTTGGCCGTGGAGTCGTTCTGGCGATCCACGCATATGGATGATTGGGTCGAACGCTGTCTCACGATCGTGCGCCGAGCTATCGAGCCGGTCGCCGACGTTCGCTAAGACGAGTCGTAAGGCGTACGTCCAGTCACCTGCAATCTCGATTAGGGATCGAATAGCCGCCGCCGACGCGGATTTCAGAACTCGATCGTCGAGGACATGCAGGTCTACCGTGTCGGCCGCACGGCCGCGTGGTGGTAGCTGAGGAGGCCGCCGCTGCACAAGCGGGTGAAGTGCGCGATCATCTGATTGTGGAACCAGAGCCGATGCACGAGGCGCGCATTGCAGAGCTCCGTTCAGCTTCCCTGACGTACCCCGAAGTTGGCCGAACACGGCACGGGGAATTGCCGCACGGGTATAGAGCATTTCGGAGATCAGTGCCTGTGCCCAGCTCTACCGGATTCGATTTGGCGACCCATGAACTGTTCGGCTGGCTAGTGCACAGACGCGCCGGACTGAACGTCACTGCCTCGGGCCGGGTCGCGCTGGACGCCGTCGCTGACCTGCGCATCGGATTCCGGCGCCTGAGCATCGTTGCCCCGTGCCGCGTCGTCTACGTCATCGACGAACCTGGACGACGCGGTTTCGCTTATGGCACGTTGCCAGGACATCCCGAGTCAGGTGAGGAATCGTTCGTGCTTGAACAAACGCCCGAGCACGCGCTGCGCTTCACCGTCACTGCGTTCTCACGCCCAGCCACCACGCTGACCAAAATCGCCGGCCCCTTCGGACACCGCGTCCAAGACCTCGTGACGTCACGATATCTCCGCGCGTTCAACTGAACGAGCACCCAACTTCGCAGCGGATCCACAGCGCGCGAATGAAACAGACGCTCAGCGAATCGCCCCGGGTTTGATGGAGGCGGGCTTGGTCGACTCACGGGTTTGGTTCATGGCTGCTTGGTCGTTGTGATCTTCAGCGTAGATAAGAGCAAGATGGCGGCGGCCACAGCGGACAGCGTCACGAACCCTAGGCCGATCCCGACACCACCTGTCGACACTGGGTCTTGATGGTCGGCGACGCTCATCACCGTTTCCGGCTCGTTCGGGTCGTAGATGACCGGCAAGTGGCCACTTGTACGTTCGGGGGTGTCGTCGTAGTGGTGTCCGACGCTGCCCGTCATCGTTTGGCCGGCGGCGGTCCTGAATGAGATCTGATCGCTCGTCCACCCACCAGGATCCCCGCCACCCTCGTCATAGCTAGATGACAAGACGATGGCCAACGTTGTGACACCGCGAGCGGTCAAGGTATCCACTGTGTGTTGCTCCGCGGCGTCCTTGCGCACCCCGAACACAAATATCGCGGCGAGGATAGCCAGCACCGCACCAGCGATCAGCTTGCCGCGCGGTGCCCGCCACCCGGTCCACTGCGCGGGCGGCTCCGGCCACGTCGAGCACGGTGACCAATATGGAGGCGGCGACCAACCTGGGGGCGGCGGGGGCCAACCCGGTGCAGGGCGCCAGCGACGCCGCACCTGCACCCGCATACCGGCAATCATGGAACGAAGTATTCCAGCCATAAGCACGGGCAACGTTCCTGGACCATGTCCCAGCGCCGGGATCAGACAAACCGCCGCGTCGCGCGCTCGAAGCACCAGCGGGCACGAACACACCCGTGCCCGACCCGACCGGCATCAAGGGCCCAGCGGGGCGTGCAGGCCAGCACAACACTGGCGCGGACGGCACTGGCGCATCGACACGCGCGACACGTCTGCCCAACTTCGAACGGCCGCGGTAGCCGTCGTTCGGCGCGGCGCTGACGACGGCTCGTACGCCTCGCTGGCAGTGCAGATGAGTGTTTATGTGGTTGTGGTGGATTGGCCGGACGGACGGTCATACGCTGGGTTCTTCATCCGATTGTTGGAGCTGCGACGCTCCGATGATGTCTTGTGTGGGCGCCGGGCTTTGGCCTGAACCCTTTTGGAGGTCCGTTATTGACACCCTCAGCCCCGCGACCGAAGTCGGCGTGAAAGTCGAGCCGTTGTTCACCGACGCCGAGCGTTTGGCGTTGGCTGGTTTCCTGGCCGGGTATAGCGGTCTGGCCCGCGATGCCTACGCGTTAGATCTGCGGCAGTACGTGTCGTGGTGTCAGCAGCACGGGCTGCACCTATTCGCAGCCCGCCGCTCGGACATTGAATGCTTCGGACGCGACATGGAATCCCGCGGACGGGCGCGGGCGACGATCTCGCGCCGGTTGTGCACGGTATCGGGGTTCTACCGCTACGCCGTCGAAGAAGACCTCCTCGACCACTCACCCGCAGTCCACGTCCGCCGACCCCGTTTGGACTATGAGTCGCATGCGATCGGGTTGGACCGCAACGAAGTCGGCGCGCTACTCGTCGCTGCCGGCCTCGGCCCCGCACAGGAGCACGCGTTGATGTCGCTGCTCGCGATCAACGGACTGCGGATCTCTGAAGCCCTCGGCGCCGACATCGACAGCTTGGGTATCGAGCGGGGGCATCGGACACTGACGATCCTGCGTAAAGGCGGGAAGATCGTCACCATCCCTCTCGCACCCCGCACCGCCCGCGCGGTCGACCTCGCCGTCGGGGAACGCCCAGACGGCCCGATCTTCCTGCGCCCCGACGGGCAACGGATGGACCGCAACTGCGCCAGCCGGATCGTGCGCCGAGTCGCCCGCCGCTCCGGGGTGAACAAACCGATCGGACCCCACACCCTCAGGCACGCGTTCATCACCGCAGCCCTAGACGCCGGAGTCCCATTACGCGACGTGCAAGAAGCCGCCTCCCACGCCGACCCCAGAACCACCATGCGCTATGACCGTGCCCGCGTCTCACTAGACCGACACGCCACCTATATCGTCGCCGCCTACCTCGCCGGAGCCGCCAGGTAGCAATCTCCTGCCGGGCGGTGCCGTCACGTACTGCACCGCTCGGCTCCCAGTGGGCATAGCATCCAATGCTATATTGGCGTGGTGTCGGACCGCAGCCGTGTTTTGAGTGAGGTGATGCTGGAGACCAGCACCACCCAGTCTGAGTTGTCGCGCCTGAGCGGGGTCCATCAGCCGAGCATCAGCCAGTTCCTCTCGGGTCGGGTAGAGATGAGTGACGACATGCTCCAGCGTCTGCTGTCGTGTCTGGGGTACCGACTCGAGGTCATCCGTCGACCGGTAAGGCGGGAGTTGAACCGCTCCGCGGAGCGCTCCTGGCAGCTGCACCGGCGCCTGTCCTCCCAGTTGAGCCCACAGACGCTGCAACAGTGGCTGCCGAGGATTCAGCAGAACCTGAACCGGTTGCGCGACGGCGTGCAGGGGCAGCCTCATCTGCGTAACCTCGACCGCTGGCAGCAACTCATCGACGACCATGACGTCCCAGGCCTGCGTCACGTATTGACCGGTGTCGAGACCGACTCTGTGCAGATGCGGGAAGTCTCACCGATGAGCGGCCTCATGTCGCAGGAGGAACGCTCCGAAGTGTTAGGACTGGCCGGCTGATGCGCCGCGACCAACTCGAACACGCGATCCGAGCCGCCTGCCAGATCATCGACAGGTCCGAGGTGATCGTCGTCGGCTCGCAGTCGATCCTCGGCACCTACACCGAGGAGCAGCTACCCGCCGAAGCGACGATGTCGATCGAGGTCGACATCCTGCCGATCGCCGACACCAACGCCGAAACGGGGCGACTTGCCGACCTCATCGAAGGAGTAGCCGGTGAATTCTCCACGTTCGAGCAACTTCACGGATTCAGCATCGACGGCGTCGACCTCGACACTGCAGTCCTGCCCGAAGGGTGGCGCGAGCGGTTGGTGCGAGTGCAGAACGCCAACACCGCCGCACCCGCAGGCCAGCCGCGCTTCACCGGGTGGTGCCTGGACAAAGAAGACTGCTGCACAGCCAAGCTCTGCGCCTTCCGCGAGAAAGACCAAAACTTCGTCGCCGCACTACTAGATGCGGGACTCGTGAACGCCGACGTCATCACCGCACGCCTGCACACTGTGCCCACCAAGCACCTACCGGCAACCCAACGCGCACTCGCCTGGTTAGCGGCCAAATCAACACCCTGACCCACGAAAATCGCCCGGTCGACACCATCGAAACCAGCCCACCGCCCCTCGCTAGACCCCTACAAGCGCACCCGCGAGCCGTCGTTACGTGCGGCAGGGGCAGGCACGGCGACCGGCGCATATCGATACGTGTAGTGCAGGGACTTGCTGGAGATGTCGATGACGACCCGTGCACTTTGGAAGGCAAGCTTGCCGGGGGGGGGCCGTGACCACAAGCGCGTTCACGTCGAGGAGTTGCGGCTGCACCCAGTCAGGATGGTTCCGCTACAGAAGTAATACCGTTGAGTATTACTTCTGGTAAGGTGTACTCATGCGAGTGACCAGTAAGGGACAGGTAACCATCCCCCTCGACATCCGGCGACGTCTGGGCGTCGAACCCGGTAGCGAGGTCGACTTCGTCGTTGACGACGAAGTCGTCCGAGTGGTCCGCCGCGCCGAGGGCGGCGGGGCGGCTCTGGTCAACCGGATGCGTGGGCGCCGCCTGTCGATGACGACCGACGAGATCATGGCTCTGACGCGAGGAGAAGACTGAGCCATGGCGTTCGGGACCCTGGTGGACTCCAACGTCCTGCTCGATGTGTTCACCGACGACCCGCAATGGGGCGACTGGTCAGCTGCGCACCTCGCGCAAGCGTTCGACGCCGGCCCTGTCGCAATCAACCCGTTGATTTTCGCTGAACTCTCCGTGGGCTTCGACCGTATCGAGGACCTGGATATGGCCCTGCCCGACACCATCGAGCGCGAAGACTTGCCCTGGGAAGCCGCGTTCCTCGCCGGGCGCTGCTTCCTCCAGTACCGCCGTGGCGGCGGCGCGCGTCGCTCACCGCTGCCCGACTTCTACATCGCCGCGCATGCCGCGACACGCGGACGAACATTGTTGACCCGTGACCGACCCAGATACCTGCACCTGCTGCCAGCGCTCAAGGTCATCTCACCCGACTGACACCCCTGTCGCCAGCCCCACATGCCCGCCGACGCACCAGCAGCCTTCGCCTCTTGAGGCACATGCCTAGCCGTCGTTAGGTTCGATGGCTTAGGCGTCGGCATCGCACTCTTATGGATCGTTCGGTCGTCGCCGGACGCACAGATCTACCGTGGATGGGCGCTGCCGATGCGCTTCAGATGCGTGATCCGCTAAGCGATGCGACCGGCCGGGGGCTTCGGTTCGAGGAGCAGTACGGGGATCTCGCGCCCGGCGGCGGCACGGTAGCGGGCATAGGCCGGGTTGCCGGCGTCGGCGATCGTCCATAGTCGAACCTTCTCGTCACCGGAAACCTCGCGAGCGTGCACCGGTATCCGGCGAGCGCCGTCGCGGATTTCAGCGTCGGGGTAGGTGATGAGGTTGTGGTACCAGGCCGGGTTGCTGGGGTTCCCCGCGTACGAGGCGACGGCGATGTAACTGTCGCCGTCGACGACGCGCATGATCGGGGTCTTGCGCAGGGCGGCGCTGGTGGCGCCACGGGTCGTCAGGATGATGACGGGCCGCCCGTCCAAGTCGCCGCCGTCGGTGCCATCGCTGGCCTCGTATCGGGCCACCTGATCACGGGCTCGTTCACTGGCACTGGGGCGGTACTCGGAATGCTCGGTGCTGCTCATCGGGTACTCCTCGTACGCGGGCTGGTCGTGGTCTCGCGCGGGTCAGCCGCGGATCAGGTCGAACTCGTTCCCCTCGGGGTCGGCGAGGGTGGTCCAGGCCGGGAAGCTGGCCAATTTTGTGGCGCCCAGGCTCAACAGGCGCGCCAGGTCGATGTCGAAGTCTTTGGTGATCAGGTCGAGATGAAGCCGGTTCTTCACCGTCTTGGCCTCGGGCACGCCGTGGAACAGGATCGGCTGGTCGACGTCCGTTGCGGGGAGCGAGGCCGACTCCGGAGTCGCTCCAGGATTCATGTCACGTCCGAGCGCCGCGGCCCAGAATGCCGCCAACGTCGCCGCGTCGGCGGCGTCGAAACTCGTCGCGTAGATGCTGATCGTCATTATGGTTCGGGTCCTCTCGATTGTGGTCAGATCGCGGTGCGGCCGCCGTCGACGGCGATCGTCGCGCCGGTGATGTAGCTGGCGGCCGGCGAGGCCAGGAACCCGATGACCCGCGCGATCTCTTCCGGCTGGGCCGCTCGGCCGAGGATCGTGGTCTGCCCGAGCGCCGTGATGCGTTCGGTTCCGGCGCGGCTACCGGTGTACACCGGTCCGGGTGACACCGCGTTGACCCGCACGCCCCGCGGGCCGTATTCAGTCGCCCACGACCGCGTCAACCCGGCGACGGCCGCCTTGGTGGCGCTGTAGGCCGCGCCGCGTGGCAGGCCGACGATCGCCGCCATGCTCGACACGTTGACGACCGCGCCGCTGCCGCGCTCGGCCATCCCGACAGCGAGGGCCGCGGTGAGCAGATACGGCGCCCGGACGTTGGCCGCGAACAGATCATCGACACCCTGGGCGGCGAGTTCGTCGCTCGGGCCCCACCACGAGAATCCGGCGTTGTTGACCAGGATGTCGACGTCACCGACCTGCTCGAGTAGCACGCTCACCCCGTCGGGTTCGGTCAGGTCGGCGGCGACGAACTCGGCGGCGCCGCCCGCCGCGACGAGTTCGGCAACGACGGCGTTACCTCGGTCGGCGTCGCGACCATGAATGATGACCGCGGCACCCAGGCGGGAGAGTTCGACCGCGGTGGCGTGACCGATTCCGCTGGTCGCGCCGGTAACCAACGCGCGCTGCCCGGCCAGCGAGAACGGATCAGTCGAGGACATCGTCAGATCGCCGTCCGCCCACCGTCGACCGCGTAAATAGCGCCGGTGACGTAACTCGACCTGGACGAGGCCAGGAACGCAATGACCTCCGCGATCTCATCCGCCTGCGCCGCCCGTCCGAAAATGGTCGTCGCACCGATCGCCGCGGTCTGCTCCGCCGGCTGCACCGCGGTATAGACCGGGCCTGGCGACACCGTGTTGACCCGGACTCCTGACGGGCTGTACTCAGCGGACCACGACCGCGTGAATGATGCCAACGCCGCCTTGGTCGCGCTGTAGGCGGCGCCGCCGGCCATGCCGATCTGACCGGCCATGCTGCCGAGGTTGATGATGCTGCCGCTGCCCCGGGTGACCATCTTCGGGGCGAGAGCGGCGACGACGAAGTACGCCGAGCGGACGTTCGCATCGAAAAGCCCGTCATAGGTCGCCACGTCGAGATCCGAGGTCGGGCCGAACCACGCGATGCCCGCGTTGTTCACCAGCACATCAACATCACCGAGCTGCTCGACGAATCCGGCGATCTCGCTCGCGTCAGTCAGGTCGGCGGCGACGAACCGCGCCTGCCCGCCACCGTCCGCGATCGCCGCGACCACCTCGGCCCCCCGCCTGGCGTCACGGCCATGCACTACCACCGCGAAACCGTCTGCGGCCAACCGCAGCGCTGCCGCCTTGCCTATCCCTGAGGTCGCGCCTGTCACCACCGCAACTGTCAGTGGTGCGTCTTGTCGATCCGTCATCCCTGCTCCTCTCGAGCTGTCGCGACTGTACCGCTCGTTCTACCGGTGAACAACGGTCTAACCGCGTCGCGACCCACGACGCAGACGCAGAGAATCTCCTAACTGCCCGGCATTCCGCGTAGCGTTGTCTAGAAAAGTGGTCTACCGACCTGACACATCACCTTGAGGTTCGCTAGACCGATCGTTATGGTGAACCCATGACGAAGACCTCCACTACGACGGCGAATGATGTCGATCACCCTAGCGACGTTTCCGGCGTGTCCGCCCGCGAACGTCTGCTCGCTGCGGCCGACGAGCTTTTCTACGCCGAAGGCGTCCAATCGGTCGGCGTTGAACGGGTCCTCGAACGGGCGGGTGTCGCTAAGGCTTCCCTGTACAACCTGTTCGGCAATAAGCAAGGACTTGTGCTCGCCTACCTCCAGGCACGCCACGACGGCACCACCGAACGCCTCATGGCCGAAGTAAACCGACACAAGGACCCGCGACGACGCATCCTCGCCCTATTCGACGTCCAAGCCCAAGTTTTCGCCCAGCCCGGCTTCCGCGGTTGCGCCTTCATCTCCGCCCTCGCCGAAGCCCCCCTCGGTGGACGGGTAGCCACTGCGGCCAACAACTTCCGTGCCTGGGTCCGCAACCTTCTCAGCACACTGTGCGTCGAGGCCGGCGCCGCCGACCCACTCGAACTGGCCCGGCAACTCCACGTCATCTACGACGGCGGAATCACCGCCGCTTGGGTGGACCACGACGCTTCCATCGCCAGTTCCTCGCGCGCCGCCGCCGAAGTCATACTCGACGCTGCCCTCTAAGACCGCCGACCCGCGTGGTCTGACGGTCAGAATCGCCCGGCAAACCCTATGCAATTCGACATTCGGATTGCCGAAGTTTCACGCACCACAGCCGTCGTTAGCGAGCACGCGGGCAGGTGTGTGACCTTGCGCAGATCGATCGCTCGGGTGCCGGCGTGAACTGCCGGCGGCGGCCCAGCTCGAGGTCCGTCTGGTTCACAGCTCAAGTCGTCACCTATTCATGCAGCAGACCCATTGGTACGAGGAAGGAGCATCGGCGTGGGTCAACAGCGGGGACCCCTACGAAGTCGTGGTGACGACGGAATCGGGCCACGTTGTGACTTGCGGATACCAGCGACCACCCGGGGCAGTTGAGGGACCGAAGAGGCCGTAGCTGGCGCACGAATCTGCGGCTCGGCACGCGGTCATGTCGATGAGCGCGAGTCGGCAGTAGTGGACCTGGCAAGCTGATGGCCATGAGTGACGTATCGCCAGAGCAGGTCGTTCTCGATGACCGCGAGCGACGGTTCCTCCGGGCCGCGCTACTGGATTGGGGCGGTCCGGCCCGGCCCACGGATGAACTAGCGACCACGATGGGCTTCACAAGCGCGGAGAGCCTGTCGCGCGAAGCATGGGCTCTGTGGGGACGGATCGAGGCTGGCGACGCGCTCACGATCCAGGAATGGCGACAGGTTCTGCTCGCAGTCGAAATTGTGTTCGCCAGCGATGTCGTGGGCTCGGGCCTCGACTTCCGAATCACATCGGGCATCCCTGATGAGGAAGCGATCAAGATTCTCCGCGGCCTCCAGCGACGGCTGCCGAGGTGGCGAGGCAGCGTCCAATTCTCCACCGCGAGCGGCCGTGTTGAGATCCTCGACGATAATCGTCCTGAGGTCTGAACATCCGGAATTGCCGCCACCAGAGTGCATTCTTGCACCACATCGGCGACTACCGTGCCTAGAGCGGCGGCCGGCCCTCGGCCTCCCAGCTGATCCGGTAGGTCTCGAACGAGTCGCCGACCATGTCGCCGCCGGGGTCAGTCATCGAAACCGAACTCGAACCCGCAAGTCGTGCACACGGCGTAGGACGGCTTGCCCAAGTAGTCCTGGTACGGCGGGCTGATGTTGAGCCCTGGTGGCGGAGGCCAGATTTAATACGGAGGACAGTCGAGACTGCTCGCGCCGCAGACGGGGCACTCAATCATGAAGCCGTTCTACACCAAGACTCGCACACGCGCCGAGCAACTGCAGCGGAATGCACGGAGATGCCGCTACTAATGCGTGGCGTCGACGTTCTGGACGTGGAAATAGGCAACCGGCCGGGCGCCCTCAGTTACGACGACGACGCTGCCCGGCTGAACCCATTGCTCGCCTTCGCTGGGGACAACTAGCCAGTCCCCTTCAGCGGCGGATCGCCAGGCGGAGCGGTCGACGACGCGAAGCACGAACGAGGCGAGCCCCTCCTCAACTGTTGCAGGAGGGACGTAGGCCGTAGCCGCGTAGTCCTGGTCTGCCGGAGTAGGCGGCGGACCTGACTTTCGTCCGCCCTGCTCCGGCGTCAGCCATACGACCTCGCCGCGAAACCGGAGCGGTCGGTGCAGGCGCATGACGCCAGTCTCCCAAACGAGGTCACACGGCGCTTGCTGAGGACAGCGAACCAACCCGCGATCATGCCGCACGGCGGGCGAGTGTGCATTTGCGTAGGAGCAACTGCCGTACGAGGGGCTAACACAGGGCCTCTGCGCGGTGCGACTAGGCCCGACGGTCGTTGGGTCGACAGCCGGCATGGTTTCGCGACGTGCGAGTCCAATAGCGGTGTGTCAAAATTCGTCCGGCTCTCGACGGTGGCCAAGCGCACCCAGGCCGCGATGCTTGCGCGTCTTGGTGATCTGTCCGGAACGGCAGAGGTGGACAGGCAGCTCTTGGCACAGCGTCGCAGCTCACGGGAGGGGCGTGTCGAGTGGTGTCCCGACCTGGGGCGGGATGAGACCCGCATCGATCAGTATTTGCCGATCGGCCGGTGGCATGAATCGCCACGGGTCTCCGTCGACGTCGCCGACTTCGCGGGTCCGCGGGGCGTGCAACTCAAGGCCCTTGAGTGGATCGTCGTCGGGGTGATGGAAGATCACGCTCCTCGCGTTGTTGACCGTGCATGAGTTACTGAACAGGGCAACCTTAGCGACGCCTGGTTGACGAATGTCGTCGGTCTGCCCGGCGAGTTCGGCGGGCAGCGCGTCGCGCCAGGCCATCCCCAGAGACAACCTTCGAGTCAGAGGGACGTGGATCTGATCGGCAGTTTCGATCCCGGTGCCGATTCCGAGGGCAAGGTCCCGCTGGTTCGGCACTACGTGCACCGGGTGATCACAGGTCGCAAGTCCCTTGCGCTCGAACGTCGTCAGCACCCACCAACGGTCCAGCAGGGACTCGGTCACCCTGGGCAGCATCTCAACCATCTGAGTCAGGTGATGGTTCGCGTTGACCTCAACGGCCAGGGGCTCCTCGAACAGGGATATCCATTCCCGAGCGACTGACTCGTCGTCATGGGGCTCGCCCATGTCCCGCAACGTCTCGCGTAGCCGGGCCGTGCCACCGACAATAATGTTGAGGTTGAGCAGATCGGTGCCGATCTCGTTCATCATCGCTCGAGTGCCGGAACCCCGGATCAGGTGCAGGGCGATCCAACTGGCCACGACGCCGCGCTCGGTTGACATAAGCGGCCACACTCCGCCAGCGATCTCTCGCCACACCTGCGACGCCGGCCCCTCGATCTCGTTGAAAGCGCGCTCGGCGGCGTCAGTCTCCAGCCCGTCCTGTCCGACAGCGGTATAGAAGTCATTCTCGACCGACGCCCGGCTCACGCTCTGCGTGAAGACCCGATCGCCGGGAAGCATGACAGTGGTGATCCGCTCCTTGTCATCAGCGAAGTAACGCAGATAGAACCTCGAAACGAGGTGATGCCTCCTCGCCAGTCGCTGCCGAGCCACCGGAGCATCCTCCCACGGTCTACCCCGGTCACGGGGCCATATACCCAGGAGAGGAACGCTTCAGCCGACGTGGAAGGCGGCGGCGTTGACAAGCTGCGACCGCGCGCCGGTCGCTGCGCATGGATATCTGGAGGTCGTCGGGGTGAGAGACGCCAGGACGTCCCTCCGCACATATCTCCTGAGGCGACGGGACGAGCGATCGCACATATTCGGCGATATGCGGTTGGCAGCTGCGACCTAGCTGCTGACGCCGTTTGCCTGGAGTCACCCTGCGATGGCTGCCTGACCGGACCGCCGCGCACGGACAACAGGAACTGCAGTTCGGCCTGCAAAATCAGAAACGAACGAGCCGCCGACGGATGGGATCCGTCGGCGGCTCTACTCGTTAAGGCGTTGGCACTCAGTGAGCCCCGGGGTCCAACGGCTGGGGGACGTTGCCGCTGGCGAACGTGTTGCTGTACATCAGCACGCCCTTCGGGACCGCGTTGTCGAAGGTGACGCCGGGCAGCACCCAGTTGTCGTTGCCGAGGTGCACGGTGAATGTCCCGGTGTCTTCGAACTGCGGGATCTCCGCCCAGATGTAGCCCGTCTCCCCGGGCGGAACCGGAACGCTCCAACTGGTGCTGAAGTCCGTGCTCTTCTCGACTGAGTGGCTGTACGTCGCCTGCACTTGGACGTCCACCATGCCGAGCACGCTGGCCTCGGCGCTCACCGAACCGCCCCACTCGTCCGTCGTCGTGTCGGTGTAGCCGTTGTCGGCGGTCAACGTCGAGTCGCCCCCGCCGGAGGGCGCTCCGTTGTACCCCTCGGCCAGCAACCGGGCCGCGGAGCGAGTGATCGTCTCACCGGTGGCCTTGAACGTGCAGGCGCTCGAATCGTTCTCGCAGAGCTGCTGCAGAACGGTCTGCTCGTCCGACGAGCCAGGCGTGAATGTCTGCTGCGCGGCGGTGCTCCAGGGTGCGTCCTCCAGGTGCATCGTCGTACCCATCGGGTTGTCGGGCACCGTGAGTGCGGTGTTCTGGCTGCCGTCCATGTTGTAGAACTCCACGTCCCACGCGTCATCGCTGTTCAGGCTGATCGTCATCGTGCCGGTCTGCGGTCCGTTGTCGGGGCCGTAGACGGTGTAGTACGCCTCGCCCGTGGTGTGCTTGAACGCCTCCACCGGCATCTCGAAGTTTCGCTTCTGCCCGGGCATGAAATCGTGCGTGTCCGGCGCCGGGAGCGACCCGGTGACCTTGTCGAACTTGTAGGTCTCGGCGCTGTAGTTGTAGACGTTGAAGCCCTGGGTCGACTGCACCGCGTGCACCCCGCCGCCGGAGGTCGTCCCGGCCGGGGTGGCCGCCTCGCTGACCCCGCAGCCGACCATCAGCAGCGTTCCCGCGATCGCGGTCAATGCTCCGCTCCGCACGGCCAGTCTCTTCACGTTGACGTTCATCTCGTAATCCTCGTTCTCTAGTCGCTGCGGGCTTTCCCGCCTTCGAGAACCACTCTCCCGCCGGGGTCGCCTCTCACCTGTCGACCCATCGGGCCATCTGGCGGTTGACGTTGCTGTCCACCGATCGGGGGACAAGAGCCCCGCGCTCTGATCTCATCCGTGCGTTAGGTTCAGGGTGGAGGTGTTGGAGATGCGCAAGGTTGTCGCCTACGAACTGCTATCCCTCGACGGGGTCGCCGAGACCCCGGACCGGTTCTTCACGTCATGGGACGAGACGATGGACGCCAACCTGGCCGCCGTCATCGGGGCGCAGGATGCGGTCATCCTCGGCCGGCGCAGCTACGACGAGTGGGCCGACTTCTGGCCGGGAAGCGACGTCGAGCCCTTTGCGACCTTCATCAACGGGGTCGTGAAATACGTCGCGACCTCGACCCCGCTCACCCGGCACTGGAACAACAGCGTGGTGGTTGACGGCGACCTGATTGACTTCGTCCGGGCGCTACGGGATCAGCCCGGCCGCGACATCGGCATCCACGCCAGCATCTCAGTCACCCAAGCCCTGCTCGCCGCCGGCGTAGTGGACGAACTCAGGCTCGTCATCGCACCGGCGCTCGCCGGCAATCGGCGACGGCTCTTCGACGGAGTGCCACCCGTCAACCTGGAATCGATCGGCAGCGAGACTTCACCCAGCGGCTACCTGCTCGTCGACTACCGGGTCATCCGATAGCGGTCCCTACTCGCTGAGCACCGCGTCGGCCCGGGCCAGAACGGTGTTGAGTACGCGGGTTGTGGTCGCCACGTCGGCGTCCGGGAGACCGCTCCAGATCGCCGCCGACTGGCCGGCCGCTCTGGAGAGAATTCGATCGAGCAGGGCCGACCCGGTGGGGGAGAGGCGTCCGTGGCTCAGCAATCCCCGTTCGGTGAGAGTCGCGACGAGCTCAGCGGCCTCGGTGAAGTGAGCGCGGGCGAATACGGCGTCGCTGAGATCCTCGGTCGAGGTAAGGGTGCTCGCGACTCTGAGCGTCACGTACTCCCGCTCGTCCAGGCCGGTGTCGACGAGGTTGCGGTGTAGAAGCGCGCCCAAGGTCTTCTCGGTGCGCCCCACCAGTTCGGGTCCGAAGCTGATCATCGTTCCTCCAATATTGTTGGTGGGGCCAACGATATACCTCATCCGTTGGACACGCCAACGAATTATCGACGTATGCTTCGACCATGCCTAACCGTCTGGAGCAGAAGCCGACCTGGTTGATCAGCCAGCTCTACCTGCGCGCTCACCGATTGCTGGCCGACGGCTTCGCGGACGCCGGATCGCGGGGTTACCACTATCGCCTCCTGGCCGCGCTGGAAGAGCAGGGGCCGACCAGCCAGGCGGAACTCGGTCGGGCGACCGGGATGGACCGCAGCGACGTCGTGGCGGCGCTGAACGAGCTGGCCGATGGTGGCTACGTCCGACGCAGCCCGGATGCCGAGGATCGTCGCCGCAATGTCATCACGATGACCCGTCGCGGCATCCGCCGCCTGGCTGATCTCGAACCGGTCGTCGCCGCGGCGCAGGTGAGTCTGCTGGCCGCGTTGAGCCGCACCGAGCAGGCGCAGCTTCTCGCCCTGATGCGCAAGGTCGTCGACGCCGCGCCCGAGGCCTGATCCGCTCGGGCCGGCTGCTGGTCATGTGCGCACTTCACGAGCAGGAGTTCATACTCTGCTGATGGTAGAGCCGAGGAGCGAGAGCAACGTCTTCCGTCGTGTGCTCGAACAGACCAACCTCGACGAGATGGTCGACGGTGTCTTCGCGAGTTTCGCCGATCAGTCCGAGTTCGCGTCCATGCGCCCGCCCGACGAAGTACTCAAGGGGTGGGTTCGCTGGAACATCAGTCTGGTCGTCCGCTGGTCGGTAGAGGGGGTGCCGCCCACCGAAGCCGAGCTTGACGCCTTCCGCGAACTGGCTCGGATCACCGCCTCCAACGGAACCCCGATCGACACCGTTCCCGCGAACTACCGGCGCGGTGCTCGCTTCGCCTGGAATTCGCTGCTGAACTCCACCCAGGACGCCGATCGGGAGGCGCTCCTGGCCGGGGCGGATCTGCTTTTCGAGTTCGTCGATCAGGTCTCGCGGGCGTTCACCGCGGCCTACGACGAGGCAACCCGCGCCGGTGGATATTCGGCCCAGGAGCGGGCTGCGCAGGCCCTCTTCGATCGTGTCGTCGCCAGCCAGGAGCTGGACCTCGATGACGAGCGGCTAGCCAAGCGAATCGGTATCGAGGTGAGCGCTCCGACGCGGCCCTTCGTGCTCGCGTCGCCCGGCCTTCCGGTGAGCTACTACACCGGCCTTGCGCAGCGTCTACGAGATCTCGGTGTACTGGCCGTCGCCCGCGGTCGCATGATCAGCGGCGTGGCCCAGTGCCGGGTGCCCTGGTCTGATTTGGCCACCGACGCTTCGACCGTCTTCGCCGAGGGCGATCTGGTCACGGCGGCTCAGCTCGCCCGATCGCTGGAGGACCTGCGGCTGCTCGTCGAGGTCGCTGCTCGGCGTGGTGACCGGGGCGAGGTCGACGCAGACGACTACCTGCTCGACATCCTGTTGCACCGCTCGCCCGAGGTCGCCGCCCGCCTGCACGCGCGCGTGTACGGACGTCTGGACTCGGAGATGGCCCGCACGCTGGACGCCCTGATCAGCAACGACTTCGACCGGACGCGCACCGCGCTGGCCCTACCGGTGCACCGAAACACCTTGACCAATCGACTGAGCCGTATCGCCACGGTCACCGGGATCGATCTCGAATCGCCGCAGGGATCGACGCTGCTGTGGCTCGCCTGGCGTCAGCACAGCGCCGTCGCGAACACCCTCAGCCGGCTGACCGAATAGCGGGGCGCAGCGTCGGTCGCCACTGTGCAGGCGCACAGTCAGCGACCGTAAGTCGGTGCGGTACGCCGATTCCTTTGTTGGCTATCACGCATAGCGTGGCTGCGTCAGGCACCGTCCAGAGTTTTGCCAGCGGTGCCCAATCAACGAGCGTGCCGACCAACCAGCGTGCCAACCAAAAGGAGAGCTCATGCCCAGAACCACCCCTCGTCGGGCCATCGCCGCCGTCGCCGGCGCGGCTGCGCTGATCGTGAGCACCCTGGTAGTCGGCTCCCAGGCTGTCGGTGCCGCTCCGGCGGCGGCGACCTGCACGAAGGCGAGATTCATCGTGGCCAAGGGCACCAGCGAGTTCGGCACGCTCGGGTTCATCGTCGGCGACCGAATCAACGACCAGTTGACCAGCAAGGCGCCGGGTGTCTTCACTTCGGAGGCAGTGAACTACCCAGGTACGACTGACGCCGACTCGCCGGTGAAGGGAGACGTGGCGGTGGTGGCTGCCGTGACCGCGGCGATCGCCGCCTGCCCGAACCAGAAGATCGTCATCTCCGGCTACTCCCAGGGCGCGCAGATCGTCGATGAGGCGTTTGGGATCGACATGACCGGCACGATCAATGGCGGACCGCCGACCGCAGTACTCCCGGCATCGGCTCGGTCCCACGTTGCCGCGGTCGTGCTGTTCGGCAATCCGTTGGGTTCCATCGGGAAGAAGGTCACCGGGCCGTACGCCAGCGTAACCAAGGAGTGGTGCGCCAGCGGGGATCCGGTCTGCAACCCGAACCAGATCAATATCCTGGCTCACCTGTCGTACTTCCTGAACGCATCCGATGCGGCAACCTACATACTCGCCAAGATCTAGCCCGCCGCGCTCTCGTCGCCGCTGACCGGCACTCTCCGGTTTAAGGTCGCCGACTAAAGGGACGCGCCCTCGGCATCGGTACGGACCTCGGCCCAGTCGAGGGCGTCCAGGTTCACCACGATGGCGTCCTGCGTGGTGCGGGCGATCACCACGATCGCTTCCACCTCGGGGTCCGGGTTCTCCTCGCGATGGGGGATGTACGGCGGCACGAAGATGTAGTCACCGGGGCCTGTCTGGATGCGGGTCTCGACCGGTTCGTCGCCCTCGAGATCGACGAAGACGAACGCCGGAGTGCCGGAGACGATGTAGATCGCGGTCTCCGATGCGCCGTGGTGGTGGTTGCCGGAGTTGGTGGAGGCGGGGACATGTGTCTGTCCCATCCAGAGGTTCTGGGCACCCACCGTCTTTCCGCTGATCGCCTCCAGCCGCTTCATGCCGGTGGTCTGGGTCGTCTGGCCGATGAGCCCGGACGGGGCGATGCGGTGCAACCGCCGGTGAAACGGATCGATGTCAGCGGGGAGCAGCACTCCGCTGGGCGTGCGAACGAACTCCGCAGAGGTCGATCCGGCGGGGACGTGAAGAGCGGGCATCAGGCACCTCTGGCTAGTTCGACGGTTGGCTCGATGCCAACGACTTGGGTGATTTCGTGGTTGATTTCGGTAGCCGGGGGCCGGGCCAGCGGCGGTGTCGTAGCTCCACCCAGCAGTTGCCGGATCGCGTCGGTGGTGGCAAGGACGACGTCGGCGGCCAGCCCCGGCCGCGACCAGACAGCCAGTGGTAGTGGCAGTGGCTTCGGCAGGTCGTCGTGCTCGGCCAACCCGGCCGGCGGCTGCCCGAGAGTCGCCATCAGGGCGACCCCCTGCCGGGCTCCGACCGCGGCCTGGACGCCGGCCAGCTGTGGCGCCTCGGCGCTGATCTCGGCCGCGATCGCATGCTCGGCCAGGGTCTCGAGAGCGCGGGTGCGCAGCGCGCACGGGTCGTCGAAGGCGACGAGCGGAATCGGTCCGGTGATCGGCGCCCGCCAGTCGGGGGCGGCATACCAGGTCAGCTCCAACTCTCCGACCGGCACGGCCCGGGGATCGTCGGTACTTCCGAGAAGGAGTGCCATGTCGATCCGCCCGGCGGCGAGACCGTCCCGCAGTTGTGTGCCCCGATCGATACGGAAGCGCGCCCGATACTCCGGCAGGCTCTGCTCCAGGGTGGCAGCCAGGTGTGGAAGTAACTGGGCCGCGGCGTGCTCGGTCGAGCCGATCACGATCGTCTGCTCCGTCTCCACGCCGAACGCGAGCAGGCTCTCGTCGTGCAGGGTGAGGATGCGTCGGGCCCGCACCAGCAGCTGTTCGCCGTCGGCGGTGAAGCGGGATCCGCGCCCCTGTCGCGCCACCAATGGACGGCCGACGGCGGCCTCGAGGCGGCGCACGTGCTGGCTGATCGCCGCCTGGCTGAGATGCAGTGAGCGGGCCGCATGCTGGAACCCGCCGCAGTCGGCCACGGCGACGAAGCTGCGCAGCGGCGCGATGTCCAGGGTCCGGGGCATGTCTACCAGGCTACTAGAGAATTGATCAGGGAATGTGATCGGTCACGATCAGAAACGTCATTGGACTTTCTAGACCTTGTCTAGCAGACTGCTAGACATGACCCGGCCCACCGACGTGATGCTCACGTGTTGTCGCTGGCTCGACTACGCCCGCCAGGGCGCCTCGCTGTGTCGCTGAACCCGTCACCGCTCGGCGCGCTCAGCGCGCCGATGCCAGCTACGTCCCTGTCGCGGTAGCGCAGCACCTGCCGCTGAATCCGGGCTGAACCAGCCCGCTGGCGCACCGGCGCGCCAAACCATCCGAGTACGTCCCGATATCGCCGCTGCCCGCTTCGCCGGTCGGCGGTCTCTCTCTGCTCACTCACAATGTCGATCTGGAAGGCAAGTCCCATGTCTGCCCGCACCCTCAAACTCGGCGCCATCCTCCTCGGAGTCGGTGGCCCCGGCCAGCACAACGCCTGGCTGCACCCCGACATCGCGCCCGATGCCAGCGTCGACGTCAACTGGTATATCAACCGGGCCAAGGAGGCCGAGGCGGCGAAGTTCGACCTGGTCTTCATCGTGGACAGCCAGTTCATTACCCCGGATTCACCGAATCACTACCTGAGCCGCCTGGAGCCGCTGACGCTGCTGTCGGCGATCGCCGTGCACACCACGAACATCGGTCTGGTCGGGACGCTCACCACCTCCTACAACGAACCCTTCAACGTTGCCCGTCGCCTCTACTCCCTCGACCACATCAGTGGTGGGCGCGCCGGCTGGAACGTGGTGACCAGCGGCGACGCCGGCACCTCGGGCAACTACAGCCGCGACGAGCACTACGACTACCCCACCCGCTACGGCCGGGCCAAGGAGCACGTGCAGATCGCACAGGGTCTCTGGGACTCCTACGAGGCCGACGCCTTCCCGCGGGACAAGGAGCGCGGGGTCTTCTTCGACCGGAGCAAGCAGCACGCGCTCAACCACGAGGGTGAGTACTTCTCGGTCGTCGGCCCGCTCAATCTCGAGCGCTCGGCCCAGGGGCAGCCGGTGATCTTCCAGGCCGGTGACTCGGAGGAGGGGCGCGACCTCGGTGCGAGTATCGCCGACGCCATCTTCACCCACGCCCCCACGCTGGAGCAGGCGGCCGCCTTCCGCACCGAGCTGCGCGCGCGGGCCGCCGCCAAGGGGCGTGACCCGGAGAATGTCCTTATCGTTCCGGGCATCTTCCCGATCATCGCCGACACCGACGAGGAGGCGCTGGCCAAGGAGGCGGCGATCGCCGGGGCGAAGAGTTTCGACCGGGCGCTGGCCGAACTCGGCCGCCCCTTCGGTTGGCACGACTTCAGCCAGTACGACCTGGACGCACCGTTCCCCGACGTCGCCGCGCTGGGCGCACGCAGCTTCCGCACCCAGGCCGAGTCAATCACCCACAATGCCCGGGAGAAGAACCTGACGCTGCGCCAGGTCGTCGCGGAGCAACTGACGGCGTGGCGCTCGCCCTTCGTCGGATCACCGCTCACCGTGGCCAACGAGATTCAGCGCTGGTTCGACGGCGGTGGCTTCGACGGCATCAGCATCAGCGTCAACGCCCCGAGCGAGTTCGCCCGTTTCACCGACCAGGTGCTGCCGATCCTGCGCGAACGCGGGGTGGTGCGCAGCGAATACGAGTCGAGCACGCTGCGCGGCAATCTCGGTCTGCCGATCCCGCCGAACCGCCACACCGTCGCCCGCCTCGAGGCCGATCTGAACGCCGCTACCGAACCGGCGGAGCTCGTCTCCTAGTCGAGCCCCACCGCTCAACTGTCACATCAATCCGAAACACCATCCGAAAGAGAGACCACGAAAATGTCCGCAATTCCCTCGCTACCCGCTCGCCGCTTGCGGCGCAGTGTCGTACTCGCGGCCGCCCTGGCCGTGCCGGCGCTCGCCCTCAGCGCCTGCACCGGTAGCGGGTCCGCCGCCACCACCGCCGGTGGCACGCCCACACTGAAGTGGGCGTCTTCCTACTTTCCGACACACTGGGATCCGGTGGTCTCCGGCAGCGGTGCGCAGTTCCGGGAACTGGCACTGGTCTACTCCGCGCTGACCAAGACGGACGAGAAGGGCGATGCCGTCCCCGAGCTGGCCGAGAGCTGGAAGTACAACACGGCCGGCGACGAGATCACCTTTCACCTCCGATCGGGGCTGACCTTCAGCGACGGCACGCCAGTCAATTCGGCGGCGGTCAAGGACGCCATCGAGCGGGCCAAGACCCAGAAGAACTCGGCGATCTTCGGCGACCTGACCTCGATCAAGTCGGTGACGACCAGTGGTGACCTCGACGTCGTTGTTCACCTGACGCAGACGGACTATCAGATTCCGCTGCTCTTCGGGCAGCGCGTCCTCCAGATCGCCAGCCCCAAGGCAGCGGCCGACCCGACGACGCTGGACCAGAAGCCGGTCGGTGCTGGTCCCTTCATCGTCACCGATCTCGTCCCCGGCACGAAGGCGGTCCTGAAGAAGAACCCGAACTACTGGGACGCCAAGGACATCCACATCGACGCCGTCCAGCTGATCTCCGCCCCGGACCCGGCGACGGTGGTCTCCGGGCTGCAGACGGGCGTCTACAACTTCGCTGACATCCCGCCGACCCAGGCCGCCGCCGCCAAGTCGGCCGGACAGGACGTCTTCGTACAGCCAGGTTTCAACGCCAGCAACATCAGCATCAATGTGAACAAGGCGCCGTTCAACAACCCGAAGGTCGTCGACGCGGTGCGCTACGCGATCAACCGCCAGGAGTTCGTCGACAAGCTGACCTTCGGCTACGGCGCGGCGACCACCCAGCCCTTCCCACCGGGGTATGTCGCCTACGACCCGCAGTCGGCGGACCTGTACGCCTATGACCCGGCCAAGTCCAAGCAGTTGCTGACCGACGCCGGATTCAAGTCGGGACAGATCAAGGTGACGCTGGTGATCCCCAAGGAGCAGGCCGACGCCGAGATCGTCCAGTCGCAGCTGGCGGCGGTCGGTATCACCGTCGACATCAAGATCGACAAGAACTGGGCCACTCCGTTCTTCGCCAAGGACCTGGCCTTCTCCCTCTACGGCACCACCGGCCGTGACTCGGCGGTGCAGACGCTGACCGCCCACTTCGGCCCGAACGGCCCGCTCAACCTGAGCACGCCGTACGAGCCGGCCGGGTTCGAGGCGGCGGTGTCGAAGGTGCGTCAGACTCCGCTCGAGTCGCCGGACTACGCGACGACGCTGCAGGCGGCCACCCGGGCCGGGCTGCAGAGCCAGGCATTGGTCTTCACCTACTCCGCTCCGAATCTCTTCGCGAAGAACAAGGCGATCTCGAAGCTGCCGGCCATTCCCGGGCACGTCGACTGGACCGGCGTCACCATCAGCTAGCCGCCACATCTCTACCCACGACAGGAGCAATCGCGCATGGCCAGCACAGCTGCATACGCACCCACTCTGGTATCCAGCCGTCGCGCGAGCACATTGATCAGGGTGCGGCGGGCAAGTAGCCGCACCCTGATCACCCTCCTCCGCTCCGTCGCGATCTTCGTGCCGGTCTTCCTGGTGGCCACCTTCATAACCTTCGGGCTGCGATCGTTGAGCGGCCTGAGCCCGGCCCGCATCCAGCTGGGGGAGGACGCGACCCCAGAGGCGGTGCACCGTATCGAGCAGCAGTGGGGACTGGACAAGCCATTCCTGGTGCAGTACTGGACGTGGTTCGACCACGTCCTGCACGGCGACCTCGGCCGCAGCTGGTCCAACGGGGTGAGCGTCTCGCAGCTCATCGGCGACGGCCTCACCATCAGCCTCTCGGTCGCCAGCATCGCGCTGCTCATCGGGATCGTCTTCGGCTTCGCCCTGGGTACGATCGCGGCGCTGCGTCGCACCACCTGGATCGACCGGGGTATCACTGGCGTGTTGACCGTCTTCTCGGTGATGCCGCCATTCGTTGTCGGCATCGTGCTGGTCGAGGTCTTCGCCGTCGCTCTGCGGTGGTTCCCATCCGGCGGGTACGTTCCGTTCGCCGCCGGCGCCTCGCCCTGGTTCGCCCACCTCCTGTTGCCGGCGCTGGCACTGAGCTTCGACGCGGTGGCCGATGTCGCCCGGCAGCTGCGGGCCGGGCTGATCGGCGCCTACCAGGAGAACTACGTCACCGGGGCGATCGTCCGCGGCCTCAGTCCAAGACCGATCTTCTATCGGCACGTCCTGCGCAACGGCGCCGGCCCGGCGCTGACGGTGCTCGGTCTGCGCTTCCCGGCCCTGATCGGCGGTGCTGTGGTCACCGAGTGGATCTTCGGACTGCAGGGCTTCGGACGCTTCGCCAGTGACTCCGCCCAGGCCGGTGATGTGCCGTCGGTACAAGGGGTTCTGGTCGTCTCGATCGTGCTGGTCGTCACCTTCAACCTGATCATCAACATCGTGCTCGGCAAGGTCACGCCGGCATCGCAGCGAGGAGTCTGACATGGTTCGCCGCATCCTCTCCCTGCGGGCCGGCCGGCTGGCCTTCGGCATCCTCTTCTTCATCGGCTTGCTGGCCATCCTCGGCCCGCTCCTGGCTCCGCACGATCCGCTAGCCACCACCTCGAAGACGCTCGCCCCGCCGTCGGCGCAGTACTGGCTGGGGACCGACTACCTCGGCCGCGACACCTTCAGCCGCCTGCTCGCGGGGTCGCGAATCAGCGTGCTCGGCTCGGTCGAGGTGGCCCTGGTGGCGCTGGCCGTCGGGGTGATCCCGGGGCTGCTCTCGGTCTACCTCGGACGCGTCTTCGAATGGACCAGCCTGCGCCTGGCCGACACGCTGATCGCGCTGCCGTTCCTGGTCTTCGCCGTCGCGGTGACCGCACTGCTCGGCAACGGCATCACCCAGGCCATGCTCGTCGTCGGAGTCCTCGTCTCGCCGGTCTTCTACCGCGTTTCGCGGGCCGCGACGCTGGCCGTCGCCCGCTCGCAGTACGTCGAGGCGGCGCTGATCTCGGGCGCGTCGGTCGGCTGGATCGTGCGTCGACACGTCTGGGTCAAGGTGCTGCCGGCCATCGCCGTCGCGCTGGCCCAGACGATCGGCGTCGGCTTCATCGTCGTCTCGAGCCTGAGTTTCCTGGGCATCGGCGTGCAGCCGCCGGCCCCGACCTGGGGCGGCATGCTCGCCTCCGACCTGAACTATCTGCACTATCAGCCGTGGGCGCCGGTCGCGCCGGCCGCGCTGATCGTGTTGACGGTCTGGGGCTGCAACCTGCTGGCTGACGCCATCCGTGACGTCTCCGGCGAGTCCGGCCGCGCGCTGGTCAACGCCGGCAAGGCGAGGGCTAACCAAGACATCAACCGAGACCGTGGAAAACAACCGCTTCCCGTGGAAAGTAGGGCTTGATGACCATCCTCTCCGAGCGCACCGTTTCAGCGCCGGTCACCCCTACCGAGCCTGCGCCCACCTCGCCCGATCAGACTGTGCTGGCGGTTCGGGACGTGCGTGTGCATGACAACGTCAACGACCGCGAGATCGTGCACGGCGTCTCCTTCGAACTGACACGGGGACGGGTCATCGGCATCGTCGGCGAGTCCGGAAGCGGGAAGACGCTGACCTGCCGGGCCGCGCTCGGGATTCTCCCCGAGCACTTCAGCATCTCCGGCGGGACCATCGAGATCACCGGGCAGGACATCGCCGGCCTCACTCCGAAGCAGTGGACGAACCTGCGGGGCTCCACGATCAGCGCGGTCTTCCAGGACCCAGCCTCCTACCTCAACCCCTCGATTCGAGTGGGGGCCCAGGTCGCGGAGGTGATCCGGGTGAAGCTGGGACTCTCCCGGCGGCAAGCCCGTCAGCGAGCGATGGAGCTGCTCGCGGCGGTTCAGTTGCGCAACACCGCGCTGGTCTACGAGCAGTACCCCTACGAGCTCTCCGGCGGGATGCTGCAGCGAGTTCTCATCGCGACGGCGATCGCGGCGGATCCCACGGTGCTGATCGCCGACGAGGCGACCACAGCGCTGGACGTCACGGTTCAGGCTGAGATTCTGGACCTGTTGGCCGACCTGAGGGAACGGACCGGGCTCGCTCTGCTCGTCGTCTCCCACGATCTGGCCGTCGTCGCGCAACTCTGCGACGAGGTACTGGTGATGCGTCAGGGCGAAGTGGTGGAGCAGGGGCCGACGGCCGAGGTGCTGCACCGTCCCCAGCACGAGTACACGAAGCTGCTCATCGCCGAGCACGAACTCTACGGCCTGGACCGCTACCTCTCCGCCGAAGCAGGCGAGGCGCAATGAGCCGCCCGGTCCTGGAGGTCACCGGCCTCGACGTCCATTACGGCAAGCGGCGGCGTCGCCAGCAGGCTCTGAGCTGTGTTTCATTGGAGGTCCGGGCCGGCGAGACGATCGGGCTCATCGGTGAGACGGGGTCGGGCAAGTCGACCTTCGCCCGCTCCGTCCTCGGTCTGGTGCCGTCGTCGGCCGGCCGGATCCTCATCGACGGGGAGGACGTCAGCGGCTACTCGCGGCGCAACTGGCGCTCGCTGCGGCGCCGGGGCGTCATCCAGTACGTCTTCCAGGATCCGCTGCGCAGCCTGGACCCGGACGTCAGTGTCGGCGATTCGCTGCTGGAACCGTTGCTGATCCAGGGCGTTGCCCGGGCTGAGGCAACCAGCCGGGTTCAGCTGATGCTGGACCGGGTACACCTGGAGGCCGAACTGGTGACGCGACTGCCGGGGGAGCTCTCCGGTGGCCAGCGGCAGCGCGTCGCCGTCGCCCGAGCGCTGGTCACCGAGCCCGAGTTGATCATCCTCGACGAGCCGGTGAGCGCGCTGGACTCGGCCAACCGCGTCGAGGTGCTGGAGATCCTCAAGGAGCTGCGAGCCGCCGGGGTTGCCCTCGTCTTCATCTCCCACGACCTGGGCTCGGTCGCCGGGGTGGCCGACCGGATCGCGGTGATGTACCGGGGCCAACTCGTCGAGACCGGACCGACCCGCCGCATCATCACCGCCCCCGAGCACGTCTACACCCGACTGCTGGTCGGCTCCGCACCGACACTGCGGGCCGGCGCGGCCAGCCGGGCCGAACGCGACGCTCTCCGGGCCCTCCTGAACGCCTGATTTTCCCGACCATCTAGATCAATCCGAAGGAAGAAACCATGACTCGCAAACTTCATCTCGCTCTGCATCCCTACGGCGTGGGCGGCCCCGGCCAGCACGGACTCTGGAAGGACCCGCGGGTGGCCAAGAACGCCAGCATCGACATTCGTTACTACATCCAGCAGGCCCAGGCCGCCGAGCACGCACTGTTCGACGCCCTCTTCATCGTCGACAGCCAGTTCATCAACAGCACCTACCCATCGCACTACCTCAACCGGTTGGAGCCGTTGACGCTGCTCTCGGCCGTCGCCGTGCACACCAACCGCATCGGGCTGGTCGGCACCGCCAGCTCGACCTACAACTCGCCGTTCAACCTGGCCCGGCGCTTCGCCTCGCTCGATCACATCAGCGGGGGCCGGGCCGGGTGGAACGTCGTCACCAGCTTCGACACCGGAACGTCGCGCAACTATGGCCTCGACGAGCACCTCGACTACGCCAGCCGGTACGGCCGGGCGCTGGAGTCCGTGCAGGTCATCCGCGGGCTCTGGGACTCTTACGAGGACGACGCCTTCCCGGCCGATGTCGAGCGCGGAGTCTTCCTCGACCCGTCGAAGCTTCACGCGCTCGAGCACGTCGGGGAGCACTTCAGCGTGGCCGGGCCGCTGAACCTCTCCCGCTCGCCGCAGGGGCAGCCGGTGATCTTCCAGGCCGGCGTCTCCGAAGAAGGGCGTAACCTCGCGGCCCAGGTCGCCGAGGGGATCTACGCCCCGGGCGGATCGCTGGAGCAGGCCCGCGAGTACTACTCGGACATCAAGCGGCGCACGGCCGAGGCCGGACGGGACCCGGAGCACATCAAGATCTTCATCCACGGCGGCCCGATCGTCGCCGCCACCGACGACGCGGCCCGTAGCCGGGAGCGGGAGATCTTCGAGGAGGACAACGACTTCGCGAGCAACCTGGCGCTGCTCGGCCGCGGCTTCGGCGCGCACGACTTCAGCCAGTACGACCCGGACGGGCCGTTCCCGGATGTGGCCCACCTGGCTGAGCGGGGCGGGCGGACGGGGGCGGCGAAGATCATCGAGCGGGCGCGGCGGGAGAACCTGACGCTGCGCCAGGTGGTGGAGACCGCCTCCGATTTCAAGCGCTCGCCCTTCGTCGGGTCGCCGCAGACGGTGGCCGACACGATCGAGACCTGGTTCAACGCCGGCACCTTTGACGGAATCAACCTCGCCTTCCGCACCAACGACGAGCTCAACCTCTTCGTGGACGGGGTGGTGCCGATCCTGCAGCAGCGGGGGCTCTTCCGCACCGAGTACGAGGCGGAGACCCTGCGCGGGCACCTCGGCCTGCCCATCCCGGCCAACCGCTACAGCCGTGAACTCGTCGGATCCCAGGGCTGAGGCGGGCAGATGAGCGACTACTCCGCCACCAGCGGCCGGGACGTGCACACCGTGTATTTCCCGCATGCCACACCACCGGCCGAAGTCGATGTCCTGATCGTCGGCGCCGGCCCGGTCGGCCTGGCCGCCGCCATCGAGTTGACCGCCCGGGGAGTGCTGGTGGCCGTCGTCGACCAGGCCCGGACCGCCACCCTGATCCGGGCCGGGGCGATGGGGCACACCCCGCGGGTCGTGGAGCATTTCCGGCGCTGGGGGGTGCTGCAGCAGATTCGCGACGAGTGGACCTTCCCGCCGGAGTGGAACCGCGGTATTCGCCTCGTCACCTCGCTGGTCGGGCATGAGCTGTTGCCGACCGAAACCCCGTCCTTCAGCGGCCGGGGGAGCGGGCGGCACTCCTCGGAGGAGGCGCTGCGCCGTCCGCAGTCCGCGCTGCAGCAGGTGTTCCTGGAGCACTTGGAGCGGCACAGTGTCAGCGTCTCCGGCGGCTGGCGGCTGACCGCGCTGCGCCAGGATGGCGGGGCCGATGGTGGCGGGATCGATGGTGGCGGGATCGATGGTGGCGGGATCGAGGCCGAATTGGATGAGGGCGATCATGCGGCGACGCGCACCGTGCGGGCCCGCTACGTCATCGGAGCCGACGGTGGCAGCAGCAGCGTACGGCGGCTGGCCGGCATCGAGCGCGACGGCGAATATGCGA
This sequence comes from Jatrophihabitans sp. GAS493, assembly GCF_900230215.1. Taxonomy (NCBI): domain Bacteria; kingdom Bacillati; phylum Actinomycetota; class Actinomycetes; order Jatrophihabitantales; family Jatrophihabitantaceae; genus Jatrophihabitans; species Jatrophihabitans sp. GAS493. The sequence continues at coordinate 2,117,873 of NZ_LT907982.1, forward strand.
CCGAGAAGCGACTGCGACTCATCGTGCGCACCGGGGACATCTCCGACCGGGTCGGGCCCGCGCCGAGTGGCACCAACATCGTCTTCAACAACCGGGCCTCCGGCTTCCTCGCCGCTGTGAGTACCCGTGAATGGCGCGTCTACGCGGGGCCGTACCCGCTGGATTACGAACCGACCGACGCCGAACTGGTCGAAGTGGCCCAGGCCGCCTTCGGCTTCGACGTCGACCTCGAGATCGCCTCGGCTACGACGTTCTATCAGGCAACCCGGATAGCCCGGACCTTCCGATCCGATCGGGTGTTGTTGGCGGGCGACGCGGCGCACGTCCGCACCCCGGGCGGGAACCTCGGTGAGGGATTCGGGGACGTGGTGAACCTCGGCTGGAAACTTGCCGCGGTACTCGCCGGCCGCGCGCCGGAGGCACTGCTGGACTCCTACGATCAGGAGCGGCGGCCGCACAACTGGCGGGTCGGCGACTTCGCTCTGGCCCGGGCCCAGCGATCGCAGCTGGCGCTGGCTGACATCCGCCGGATCGGTGTGCCGGACGACGACGACCTCACCGCCGATGCCGTCCGCCGACGGGCCCAGATAGCCGACCGGCTGGCGGCCGACCGGGTTAACGCGAGCGGTGTGACCTTCGACGAGCGCTACGACGCATCGACCGTGCTCTGGTACGAGGAGGGTCAGCTGGAGTCGGAGCCCGGCTGGCGGCCCGACCGGTACGACGACGATCCACGTCCGGGGCATCGGGCTCCGGACGGCGTGATCGATCCCTACGGTGGGACGCTCTATGACCGGATCGGCAGCAACTTCGCCCTGCTGGTGCTCTCGGCCGACCGCAGCGTCGAGGCCGAGTTCATCCGCGCGGCCGCCGAGCGCGGTGTGCCGTTCACCGTTGTGCACTTGGACGATCCGCAGGTACGTGAGCTCTACGGAGCGGAGAACGTCCTGGTCCGGCCGGATCAGCACGTCGCCTGGCGTGGTGCGGAGCTGCCGAACGGCGGAGCCGCGGCTGTTCTCGATCTCATCCTCGGTGCTGCACTCATCACCGTCGCCTAATGGGCGACAGGAAGACGGACATCATGACTGATTCACTTGCCCAGCCGCGATTTCGACTCGGCTTTCTCACCCACGTCCAGGGTCGGGGGAGCGGACCGGCGGAACTGGCTCAGACCTACCGCAATGCCCAGGAACTCTTCGTCGCTGCCGACGAGCTCGGCTTCGACGTCGGCTGGGTCGCCCAGCATCACGTCAGCCTCGGTGGCGGTGGGCTCTCCTCGCCGTGGACGTTTCTCGCCCATGCCGCTGCCCGGACGACGCGGATCCGGCTCGGCACCGCCATCACCATCCTCCCGCTGGAGCACCCGGTCCGGCTGGCCGAGGACGTAGCAGTGGTGGACACCCTCAGTGGCGGCCGGGTGGAGATCGGCGTCGGCAGTGGGGCCAGCGAACTGGAGTACGCCGCCTTCGGACGCGACGCCGCGCGGAAGCGGGAGCTGACCAGCGAAGGGTTGGCCATTCTGCGAACTGCCTTGTCCAATAAGGAGGTTGGGGCCGCCGGGTTCACCATCCAGCCGCCGGTGGCCGACTTCACCGAGCGGATCTGGCAGGGCGTCTTCAGCCAGCCGGGGGCGGAGTACGCCGCCGCGGGCGGGTCGAACCTGCTGCTCAACCGTGCGGCCTACGGTTACGACGCGCCGACCGACGAGGTGCAGCGGCCGTGGGCCGACTCCTTCCTGGGAGCCTGGGACCAGCCCCGGGCGCCGCGGATCGGACTCTCCCGGTTCATCTTCCCGGCGGCCGACAAGCGCAGCGCGCTCGAGCAGATCGGCGCCGACGTGCATCGCGCGGCGCAGAAATTCGGCGCGAAGGGCGCCTTCCCGGTTGGGCTGAGCGTGGAGGAGGCGCTGCGGCGATTCCACTCGTTCTACGGGCATCCCGATGAGATCGTCGCCGAGTTGCAGCAGGAGAAGGTGTTACCGGTGGCGACCGACCTGATTGCCCAATTCAATCCGGCCATCCCCGATCACGACGCGGCGATCCGGGCTCTCGAGCTCATCGCCACCGAGGTCGCACCCGCGCTCGGGTGGCGGCCCGAGGTTCATTCGTCCGCGCGCAGCGCCGAACTGGCTGGAGTCTGAGGATGCCGAGTAACGAGCAGAACGACTACTTCGGGCCGCCCGCACTGCGCGTGCGGGGAACGATCCTGGTTATTCCGGGGCGTGGTGAAACCCCGCAATCCTATGGACGTTTCGCCTCGCGCCTCGCGGCGGACGCCTACCGGGTGCGCGTCCTGCGGCGACCCGAGATCGACCCGGGCGATGTCGACGGGTCACTTCGTCAGCTCGCCGATCAGTTGGGTGCCGCGGTCGCCGATCTGGCCTCAGCGGGACCGATCGCGCAGCCGTTGGTGCTGGTCGGTTCGGACAGCGGTGCGGCGGCAGTCGGCGCGCTCGTTGCTGGCGCAGCGGAAACTGCGGCAGCGGCAACTGGTGTGGCTGTGACTGGTGCGGCTGTGACTGGTGCGGCGGTGGCCGGGGCGGCTTTGCGCGGCGCGGTTGCGGCCGGCGCGCAGCGCGAAGTGGCGTGGTGGCCGCAGGCGGTCGTGCTGGCCGGCTTGCCGGGCTACGGTGCGCACGTGGTTGCCGGCTGGGACGAGGAGCTCGCCGCCCGCACCAGTTGCCCGGCGCATCGGGCCGTGCTGAGTGACGACAGCCAGGTGCAGCGCGGCACGCTGGACGACCCTCTGCCGACGGCGCTGCTCGATGCGGTCTATGGCAGCACCGTCGAGCTCCCGCACCTGCTGCTGGTCGGCGACAGCGACGAATACGCCGATCGCGATGCTCTGGCCCGCGCGGCTAAGGCACTGCCGCAGGCTCGTCTGAGCGTGGTGCGTGGCGCTCACCATGATGTCCTCAACGACCTGCAGCACCGCTCGGTGGCGGCCGAGGCCGTCACGTTCCTCGAGGCGCTGCGGGACGAGTCGAGCCTGGTGCCGATCGTCAACGTTGAGTCGAGCACCTGGTAGCCCCTAGCCGGTGCTGGCCGGCCGGTACTCCGGTCAGGCTGCCTCGATATCCGGTGGTTTCTCACGTGGTGGGTCGTCTGCCGTGCCTTCCGGTGGTGGGTCGGGGTCGCTGAGGGGTGGGGTGATGGATTGGTAGTGGTGGCCGGTTGGGGTGCTCCAGTGGTAGTTGCCGTGGGTGTCGCGGTGGGTGATGGTCCAGCCGAGTTGGTGTTTGAGGCGGTGGTGTCGGCGGCAGAGGGCGTTGAGGTTGCAGGCGCTTGTGCAGCCGGTGGGATACGGGATGCGGTGGTCGAGATCGCAGCGGCGAGCCGGTCGGGTGCAGGTCGGGAAGGCGCAGGTCCGGTCTCGGGTGATGACGTGTTCGGCGAGGTCGCGGGGTGGTGTGTAGGTGCTGCGGCCGCGGTCGAGCAGGGTGCCGGACAGGGGGTCGGTGATCAGGCGGCGCCAGGTGCCGGTGGGGTCGGCGGCGATGCGGCGGGCCAGGGCGGCGGGGATCGGGCCGTACCCGTCGAGGTCACCCGGCAACTCATCCAAGCCCAACAGGGTGGTTGCGGCGACGGTGACGTGAACGCTGGGGCGCAGGCCGTGGGCTTTCGGCAACCCCGGATCGTTCAACGCCCGCAGGGCGATGTTCAGGAACGCATCAGCCCGCCGCTGGTCGGCGGTCCGCCCATCCCCGGGGGCCTGAGCTTTCGACTGGTCGGCGACGGCGTTCACGGCGACCATCACCGCGTCCGCGGCATCGGCGGGGAGGTAGGCCCAGACCGCGGCCATCCCGTCGTCATGAGCGAACCGGGCGACCCGACGCTCCTTCACCGCATCTTCGTGGGCCTGGGCATCGGTTTTCGGGTTGAACTTGGCGACGGCGCGGCGGACGGTGCCGGTGAACTGGGTCGGAGTCTGATGCCCCACCTTGCCCAGCACCGCGTCCTCGACCCGTCGGACGGTGTCGGGGTCGCTGATGTTGGTGATGGCACCGACGAGGGTCATCGCGTGCCGCTGCGTCGTCCGACCCTCCAACAGCAACCGATGCGTGGTCGGGATCCGGTTGACCAGGGTCACGGCGTGGTCCAACGCGAACCCGGCTGTCCGCGGCGGGATCTGCAGCGCACACGACACGTCCGCCTCCGCGGCTTCGAACGCCAACTCCGGCACCGGGGACAGCTCCGCCGCATGAGCACTGATCGACGCCAACAACCCCGCTTCGGTCGCGGCGAACCAGGCCTGCTGACGACGGACCGCGACCAACAGATCCACCCGCCCAGCATGGGTCAACCGCTCCGGGTCCAGCACCCCCAACAACGCCCCCGTCTCAGGACCCGGCTCATGCGCCGCCAACCACGAAGCCACACCATCGGGAAACATCACCGCATCGGCAAACGACGGAACCCGCACAGCAGCCCCATCATCCGTCTCGTCGTACGGTGTTCCTCCCATACCCAGAACCGTAGCGGTGAGGTACGACAAAAGTTCGGTCAGCCGCTGGTTCCGAACACAAGGCACAGGAAAAGTAAGGAGATTCAACTCAAACAAGACCACACAAGGGTGCACCGGTCGGCGCTACAGTCCTCTGCTGTCGCGGCTCTGGACGTGGGCACCCCCGCCGACCCGGGTTGCGATCACCGCCCCGGAAACGTCTCGCTCGGCCTCGGCGCGGAGGATGGACGGCCGCCCCATCCGCCGACCCTGTGCAATGCGCCAGGTGTGCCACCCCGGGGCGTGAAGACCGGCCGCCAGGTGCGCGGCCAATGCCGCAGCCGCGACTCCGGTGGCCGGATCCTCCACATAGCCGGCGCGGCGCGGAAATTGCCGGGCCGTGATGTCGACGTTCTCCGTCCCGGGCGCAAAGGCATAGAAGCCGGTGACGTCGAGCTCGTCACAGACCTGCCAGAGCAGCTCATAGTCCGGCTCCAGCGCATCCAGCGCGGACTCCGCCGGCAACGGAATCATCAGCTTCGCTCGGGCCGTCGACACCGATCGGACCGGTCCCGCGACGTCGTCCACCTTTGTCCGTAGCGCCTCAGCCACCCTCGTCAAGGCGGCCAAGTCGCTGATTTCGGCGCCGACCACGGGCGCGAACTGGTCGACGACGGCTGAGTCGCGGTCCCAGGTAACGCCCAACGGCCCAAGCGGGGACTCGACAACGACGCGATGAGCCGGAAGCCGTCCGGCTCGCCCGAGTAGTACGGTCGCGGCGATCGTGGCATGGACGCACATCTGCATCTCGTGATTGGGCACGAAGTACCGCAGCCGGATATCGCCACCGGCGCGAGGCTGGAGGACGAATGCCGTCTCCGCTCCGAACTCGGCGGTGCTGGCCTGCATGTCTTCCCCCGTGAGGACGTCTGCACCCAGCACCACCGGGCAGGGGTTCCCCCCGCCCAGACCGTCGGCGAAGACCGACATCCATACCGCGTCCGGCGCCATCGTCGGCTAGTCGCTAGGCAGGGCGGCGAAAGCCTTCTTGGTCGAGCGGTACCAGCCCATCCCGGAGATGGGGTGCTTCCAGCGGCCCTTCATGTCACTCAGGGCCGGCTCGTGCGCGGTATCGCCCTGGGCGACCGATTCCTTGAGGTGGGCGTCCTGCGCTTTGATGACCTCGTCGGCGGTCTCGCCGTGGAGCGCGAGATCGCATGGTCCGCCCAGCTGCTTACAGGTCATGGTCTTCATATTTCTGCGGTTCCTCTCGTTGCGGTGGCTGTTATCTGGTCAGCCTAGAAGAGCCGCCGGAGGAGACGCTTCTTTGATCCTGATCAATCTGAACCGGGCGTCAGCACCCCAGTCAGAAGAGGAGGCGCGTCAGGCAGAGATCGGCTCGCTCAGCGCGGCCGGCACCTCGTCACCGGAGTGCTCGTCGATGAGCTGCTCCGGCGCGCCGCGGCGCGAACGGAGGATGCCCCAGCCGACCAGCGCCGCTGAGACAATCGTGAGCGTGATGCCGGCGATGGTTACGGCGCTGGTGAACTGCGCAGCCTGCCCGGTGCTCCAGTTGGCACTGGCGATGTCGCCGCTGAAGCGCGCGGCGAGGATCGTACCGGCGATGGCGATACCGACGGCGGAGGCGACCTCGGTCGAGGTGTCGGTGAGCGCGGCCCCGATGGTCGTCCGGCTCTTCGGAAGACCACGCAGCACGTTGGTCGCAGCGACGACGCCGACCACTCGCAGCCCGGCCGCGACCAGCGCGAGAGCGATGGCGACCCAGACGTACCCGAAACGGCTCAGCAGACCGAAGACAGCGAGGCCGACGACGACGGCCGTGGCACTCATCCAGGCGGCCCGCTCCAGCCCGACGCGCTGCACGAACGGATTCACCAACGCCCCACCCGCGATCAGGACGATCACCTGCGGCAGCATGCCGATGGAGGCCAACGCCGGCGACCAGCCCCAGTCCAGCTGCAACTGCAGCGTCACCAGATAGCCGAGCCCGGCAGTGGCCAGGCCGGCTGCGGCTTTGAAGGCCAGACCACTCGACACCAGCGGGCGGGCCACCAGTTTCAGATCCAGGAGCGGGTGGCGAGCTGAGCGGAGGCGAGCGATGAAGAGAGTCGCGCTCACGGCGACGGCGGCGGTCGCCGTCCAGGGCAGCCACCCGCGGAGACCCTCATTGACGAAGAGCGTCGGGGCGAGGAGGGCGAGCACGATGGTCGCGGTGCCCAGCACAGCGCCGAGCACATCAACCGGATCGCGGTGCAGATCGGCCGGGGCGTCGGCCGCGATTCCGGTTCGCACGCCGACGATCGCGAGCAGTGCGATCGGCACGTTCACCAGCAGCAGCACCTGCCACGGGGCGATCGAGAGCACCAGCCCGCCGACCGTCGGCCCGATCGCCAGTCCGACGAGTCCGACCGTCGAGATCAGGGTGATCGCCCGGACCCGAAGGGTGTCGGAGTCGAAGAGCCTGAAGGCCAGCGCCATCGATCCGGGAGTCGTCATCGCCGCCGCTACGCCCATCGCCACCCGCACCGCGATGAGCTGCTCGGCCGTGGTGACGAAGGCGGTCGCCAGACTCGCGAGACCGAGCAGAACCAGCCCGATGAGCATGACCCGGCGGCGGCCGAAACGGTCGGCAATCGCACCGAAGGCGAGCATCAGCCCGCCGAAGACGACCGCATAGGCGCCGGTCACCCACTGCAGCGTGGTTGTCGAGGCCCGCAGTTCGCGACCGATGGTCGGCAAGGCAACGTTCAGGATCGAGTTGTCCAGCATCTCGAAGAGAAAGACGGCGGAGAGCCCGGCCAGCGCGACCCACGCCTCCCGCAGCGATCGGGGGGAGTGCGGGGACTTAAGGTCAGTCTGATCGGTGGTCATGCCACTATGTTAAGTCACTAAGTTTAGTTACACAAGAAAGTGAGAGATTCAGTGCCCAGGACCGGAGAGCGCGGCGGCCCCCAGACCCGAGCCCGGATTCGGGAGGTTGCCAACCGCCTCTTCCTCGAGCGCGGCTACGACGCGGTGACGGTTGCCGAGGTGGCCCGCGAGGCCGGTGTCTCCAGCGTGACGGTCTTCAACCATTTCCCGCGTAAAGAGGACCTCTTCCTGGATCGCACCGAGGACGCGATCGAGCTGCTCCGTTCAGCCGTGCGTGAGCGAGGTGCGGGTGTTGACGTGCTGGCCTCACTGCGCGAAACCAGCATGCGTCTCTTCGATGACCGCCAGCCGCTCTCCGGGGTCGATGAACGATCCGCGCCTTTCTTTCGCACGGTGGCCGAGTCGTCCGCGCTGGTCGCCCGAGCCCGTGAGATCGCCTCCGAACTCCAGCGCACGCTCGCCGGCGAACTGGACGCAGATCCGACCTACACCGGTGATGGGACGCTGTTCGCCGCGCTATTCATAGCCGGCTACACAGCGGTGATGCTGCAGACCGCACGTCACCTGCTGGCCGGCGCGGCTCCGGGTTCGGTGGTCGACGAGCATCGGGTCCGCCTGGAGCAGCTCTTCGACGCGCTACGCAATGGTGTCGCCTCCAGCTGAGCTGAGATTCCGCCCCGGTCCGGCGGTCTCGGCCGGGGTTCGTTTGGAGTTTGAGCGATCGCGACCCCGACATATGCTCGTCGGCGAGTGGCCGGGTTTGCGGACGGATTCGCGGACGGATTCGCGGCCGGCGAGAGGAGACCGGTGGTCTCAGGGCAGGAGGCACCGGCTTGAAGTCGTTCTTCAGCAAGCGAGGTGCGGTCGGGCTCACGTCGCTGCTCGGCCTGCTCGTGATGCTGTCGCTGCCGGGAGCCGAGTCCAGCGGCCGCAGCACCGTTCTTCAGATCGATGGTGGCGGCAGCTCGGACGGAGCGGTCTACATCGGCACGTATATCCCGGTCCCCGACCTCACCGTGCCGCGCCCGTAGGTAGGTCGACTGCCGGGTAGGCCTCAACGTAGTGCTCCCCGCTCGGGGCGTAGTACGTGCAGGTGCGGGCCTGGAGGTCGACCTCGTACCAGACGACGCCGGCCTCCCAACTCGACTGAACGAACTCGCCGAAGGTGCTTTCGCCGGCTTGGTCGGTGCGGATCGCCGTGATCAACCGAGCCTCGTCATTGCCGGGAACCTGAGTCACTCCGCTGATGAGCGCGGGCCCGGGCTGCAGGACGCTCCCGGCGTCGGTGATGAAGAGCGCAGTCATCGAGGCGACGGTGAACTGGAAACGGATTACGCCGGCCTGCCGCAGAACCTCGGCCAGATAAGGGAATCCGCCGATCTTCGGCCGCAGCTGCTGCGCTCGCTGCTGGGCCGCTTCAATGGTCTGGGTGAGGTTCATGAGTGCTCCGAACGCTGAATTGACAACAGGTTGTCACTCTAGAAAACTGACAACATGATGTCAAACAAACGAGGGGTGAACGACGACTTCGCCCTGCTGGTGGCTGACCTCTACGAGGCCGCTGGGGCGTTTCGACGCAGCGGTGAGCTGATCGCCGCCGCCCAGGGGCAGACCCAATCTCGCTGGCAGACGCTCTCGGTTGTCTCGGCCGAACCCACCACGGTTGCCCAGGCCGCGCGCCGACTCGGGGTGAGCCGGCAGAACGTGCAGCGCGTCGCCAATGACCTGCAACGAGAGGGCCTGGTGATCTTCTCTGACAATCCCGCCCACAAGGGATCGCCGATCGTGACATTGCTCCCGTCCGGGCGTACGGTCCTCAAGCGTCTAACCCATGCGGCGTCGCTCGCCCACCGTGCGCAGCTGCGACAACTGGAGAAGCTCGACCCGAATCTCGACCTTGCTGCTGTGCGGTCAGTGCTGCAACGACTCACTCAAGCTGTGCGTTCGACCGAAGAGCTCTAGCAATGAGGAAGGAACTTGCATGATCCCGGTCAGCTACTTTCCGGTGCCGACCCAGCGCGCTTACCAGGACAATCTCGAACGGATTCGGGCCAAGCCGTACGCGCATTACTTCGACGGCGCGATGTATCTGCGCGAAGAGGTGCTGGCGGCGCTACGAGGGCCAATGGACGCGCGGCACGCGATCTCAACGTCACCGGCTGACCTCAATTCACTACTCGATCCCGGTTACCACGAGGTCGAGAGCGGCTACTGCGAACTCCCCGACGGGAGTGCCTACGTCACCAGTCTGACGAAATTTCCGGGCTGCACCGCGCAGATGCTCCGTTGGTGGATGTGGTGGCACTCCTTCGAGCCGGAGCGCTACTCACTCTGGTATCCGTGGAACCACGTCAGCGTCCGGCGTGACGATCCGGCGACCGAACACCGCCCCGGGCTCACTGACGAGCAGCGTTACATCGGCTCGACCCACATCATCACCGAGTACATCGGCCCCGATCGTATGGATATCGAGATCCACTTCATCGACCCGGCTGACTGGGGCTTCGACACCGGTCGCTTCGCCGGCGCCGGGGTGCAGGCGCACGCCTGCGGGGACGTGTACCTGCGACGGCCGCGGTTGCGGGCCGGCACGATGGTGCACCTGGCCCGCGACACCGATGACGGTTTCGAGCTGCGGTCCCGCTACTGGCTGGCCGACCGGAGCACGATCTCGGTCCTTGGGCGGGAGATCGTCCTCGACCGGCCGGGGAAGGCGCTCGGGATCAAGCGCCGGATGGCCGGGGCCCGGGTTGGCTACGAGCAGTTGCTGCACGACCAGATCGAGTTCACACACCTGGCCGGCTTCCTTCCGCGCATCTACGCCGAGTTCGGCTGACCGGTAAGAAGCGGGCCTACGGTTCGAGCGGCCCGAGCTATTAACGGCTGGCCGACTCGGCCAATGCGTAGACGGTCGTGTTGATCGCTGCCAGCTGGGCGACGATCTCGCCGGCCGGCACCGGACGGGAAATGTAGAAGCCCTGGATCGTGTCGCAGCCCAGGCGTTGCAGCCGCTGCAGGTGCTCCAGCGTCTCGACGCCCTCCGCGGTGACCGACAGCCCGAGGCTGTGCCCGAGCTCGATGACGGAACTGACGATGGAGGCGTTCCCGGCGTTGGTGGACATCGAGAAGACGAAGGCCTGGTCGATCTTCAACTCGGCGATCGGCATCGAGGAGAGGTAGGCCAGGCTGGTCTGCCCGACGCCGAAATCGTCGATGGAGATGCGCAGGCCGGCCTCCGCCAGGCGTCCGAGCGTGCTGACGGCCCGCGGCGGATCGGCGAGGACGGCGGTCTCGGTGATCTCCAGGATGATGCGGCGCGGATCGGCGCCGGCCGTGTGCAGGATCTGCAGCACCTCGTCGGCGAAGTCCGCCCGGAGAAGGTTGCGCGCCGAGATATTCACCGCCACCGAAAGGTGCCCCGCCGGGTCGAGATCGGGGAGCGCGGCGCCGACCGTGCGCAGCAGCCAACGAGTCAGGTCGTCGATGAGGTCGGTCTGCTCGACTGCGAGCAGGAAGGCCTGCGGTGTGAGCAGTCCGAGCGTGGGGTGACGCCAGCGAACGAGCGCTTCGACCGCATCCACCGTCCGGGCGCGCAGGTCGTACTTCGGCTGGTAGTGCAGCTCGAGCTGGCCGGTGGTGATCGCTGCCGGTAACTCGGCGAGCAGGGTGAGGGCAACCGAGTCGAACGTGTCCTGGGTGCGGGTGTAGCGCACCACGCGGCGGTGCTCCCGCTTCGCGACGGAGAGGGCGATGTCCGCCTCCCGCAGCAGCGACTCCGGCTCCGGACGGCCGGCTGGGGCGAATTGGCCGACATTATCGGCGGTGTCGACGGTGAAGCCGATGCTCGCCTCGATGCTGAGCGGTAGGCCGTCGATCTCGATGTGCTGTCCGAAGGTAGCGGTCCGCAGCTCTTCGAGGGCCGCCGCGACGGCGAGGGGATCGGCGATGCCGCGCAGGACGATGCCGAACTCGTCGCCGGCCAGTCGCGCCACCGTGTCACCGGGCTGGACCCGGGAACTCAGTCGCTGGGCGACTATCCGGATCAGCTCGTCGCCGTTGGTGTGACCGAGGGCGTCGTTGACGTTGCGGAACCGATCGAGATTGACCAGCGCGACCGCCAACGGCGTCGACGACTCCTCGCTGTCCCGCGCGATGGCCCGGGTGAAACGGGTCCGATTCGGCAGCCCGGTCAGGGTGTCGTGAGAGGCCAGATAGGCGGTGGCTCTGAACTGGCTGCGCAGTCGCCGGATGACCGAAGCCGAGACGCCGAGCAGGCAGAACCACAGCAGTAGCAGGCCCAGGCTCAACACCAACGCGATGCTGCGTTGGCCGCCGGCGATATCCGATTCGATCGGGGCGTACGGGACGTACATCTCCAGCACCCCGATGCGGTTGCCCGACTGGGCCGCGAGCAGCGGCTGGTACACCTCGACTACGCGGGGACCGAGCGGGCCACCGTCGTTGTCGTCGGCATTGAGCCAGCTCAACTCGGAGATGGTGCGCCCGTCCGCCGCTTCCTTGGCCTCGTCGTCGGCGCCCAGATCCGATGGCTCCCCGGTCTGGTCGTCGGCGAAGACAACCTTCCCATCCAGGTCCCGCAGTCGAACCCGCAGCACCGATTGGTCGGCGACGGCTGATCGCACGCTTCGGGCCAGGTCGTCGCGTTCGGCGGAGGTCAGGCCGCGCCGCAGGTCGCGGGCATCGAGCACAGGAGCGATGCCGGTACGGGCGATGAGATCGGCCTTGGCGCGGCCCTCGGCCAGACCTCGCGAGTTGCCCTCGGACCGTAGCTGCACCATCAGCACCACTCCGAGCAGCAGTACGGGAACCAGCGAGACGGCGGCATAGATCGCGAAGAGTCGGCGCACCGAACCCGCTCGGGGCGCGGTGCGCGGGGTGGCCCGCGTCGCGTACTTCACCGAAGTCCAATCGACCGAGTCACCGTCAACTTGAGCCAGCGATCTTCGGCAGATCACGTTCACCGCCAGGACCCGGGCGAGGGGCAATCCGACGCTCGCCGCATATGTGCAATCCAGATTGTCTTTATTTTCTCTTAACATGCGACGAGTCGGGAACGATGCAACACTTCGATGCCCTGCGTTGTACGCGACGTACGACACAAACGACTACTCGGAGTACCAGGTTGACCGTCAGACCGCTGGAGGACTATCGGCCCCGCGCTCGCCGCGCCGGGTCTGGTCGTCTACCCACAAAAGCGGAGCTGCGGAGGATTTGGCGACTCGCCCGCATCCGTCCGGTAGTTGCGACTCGACTAGTCCTGGTCTTCATGACCGGTACCGCGTACTTCGCCGGCGGGACGCTTGCCCTGGTCGGGGTGACGCTGGTCCGCAACGACCTGCCGCACCCGATTCTGATGGCGCTCATCTCGCTGGGCTGCATGATCATCGGCGCGTTCCTCTATCTGCGAGTACGCCTGCTGACGATTCGGGCGTACTCGATCCTGGTCGCGGCCGGAACCGTGATCATCGCCTCCTCGGTCTATCTCGTCGGCCCCAGCAACCAGGCCGTCAATGTGGCCACGTTGCTGATGTTTCCGATGGTCGGAGCGTTCTTCTCCTTCTCCTGGGCGACTGCCCTCTGCCATATGGTCTTCATCGAGTTCTGTGCGGCGACCGCCTTCATCGCCCAGGGGCGCCCGGACAGCGACGTGCTGATCCTGCAGGGCGCGATGCTCGGGGTCGGTCTCGCGGTGGGGTGGCTCACCCGAGCCGCGGCGGCCAGCAAGAAGGACTCGCTGACCGGCCTGGCCAACCGCCGCTGGTTCGACGAGCGACTGCGCGACCTCATCGGCGACGCCAAAGCCGGCGACCCGCCGATGTCCATCGTTTTCATGGACTTTGACCGCTTCAAGCAGATCAATGACACCATCGGCCACGCCGAGGGCGATCGGGTGCTCATGGCGGCTGCGGATGCCTGGACCAAGATCGTCCCGCCCGGCTGCCTGCTGGCCCGTCCGGGCGGCGATGAGTTTGCCATGATCCTGCCGGGGTATTCAGCGAATCGGGCGGCCGAGATCGCCGACGTGATGCGCGAGTCGATCCTGCACGAGACGACCTGCTCGGCCGGAGTGGCCGAACTGCGACTGGACGACTCCAAGGCGATGCTGATGGCCCGGGCCGACGTCGCGCTCTACGAGGCGAAGAGCCGCGGCGGCAACCTGACCTGCCAGCACGGTGTGGTGAACACGGAGGGGGCCGAGGCCATTCACGCCGGCCTGGCCGCGGGCGAGTTCGAGGTCTACTACCAGCCGATCATCGACCTGCGATTCGGCCTGGTCACCGGCGACGAGGCGCTGATCCGGTGGAACGACCCGACCCGGGGTCTGGTGCCGCCCAACGACTTCATCCCGCTGGCCGAGGCGAACGGGGCGATTCACGCACTCGGTGCCTGGATTCTGCGGGAGGCCTGCCGCGGGACGGCCGAATACATCAAGGCGACCGGGGTCCCGCGTCGGATCTCGGTGAACGCGTCCGGGCACGAGCTGAAGCGGCTGGACTACGCGCAGCGGGTAGCTGACGTTCTCGCCGAGACCGGCCTCGACCCCTCCTCACTCGTCATCGAGGTGACCGAATCCACCTTCGACGCCGACCACCCGAACGTCATCGCGATGCTCGCCGAGCTGCGCGAACAGGGCATCGACATCGCCATCGACGACTTCGGTACGGGGTATTCGTCGCTGAGCCGGCTGCACAACATCCCGGCGAATGTGCTGAAGATTGACCGGTCTTTCGTCTCCGCGATCCCCGAGGACGGGGCCGAAGTACCGGTGCTGCGCTCGATCGTCGCGCTGGCCGAGGCGCTCGGGCTGCGGATCATCGCCGAGGGTGTGGAGACCGTGCATCAGGCGCAGGTACTGGCCGACCTCGGCTGCTCGCACGCGCAGGGCTACCACTTCGGCCGTCCGAACCCGGTGCAGCAGGCCAACACCAAGTCCTGGCACGTCCACGCCGCCTAACCACTCCGGTTTTGGCACACGGACCGGGATAATCCCTGCAGGTGTGCCAAAAGCGCTCTAGATCTGGGCCGTCAGTTCGGTGGCGATGTCGCAGCACTGCTGATCGCCACCGGGCGGTCCGACCAGCTGCACCGCTACGCTTCGCCCGCCCGACGTGGGCATCGTCGGGACGGTGAGCGAGGGGAGCCCGGTGAGCGAGATCGCCCGGCACTGCGCCATCAGGTCCGGCCCCTCGATCCAGCGGCCGTCGATCTCCACTCCACCGTCGTGCGCCACCGCCGATACCCCGGCCACCGGCACCAGCAGGGCGTCCACGTCGCCGAAGATGCCCCGAATCCGGGCCACGATCTCCCGCGAATACGCCCAGTTCGCACGAACCTCGGCGCTGCCCCAACCGCGCCCCGGCCGGGAGGCCAGCACGTTGCGGGTCCCCGGGCAGAGCAGGTCGGTCTCCGTACCGACCAGTGCTCGAAGGTCGTCGAGCACGTCGAGGTCGTCGCGCAGAGCGTTGTAGATCTCAAAGGCGTCGGAAAGTAGCCCCTCGACCTCGATGATCTCGTACCCGGCCGCGACGGCCGCGGCCCGAGCCGCGCTCAGCGCGTCGAGGGACTCCTCGCTCACTGGCCCGCACTCCCGCCCGGACGTGATCGCGATCCGCCGATGCCGCTGCGCCGGCGGCCGGGGCGCGTCCAGGCCGAACCAGTCGTCGCCGTCGGACCCGGAGATCACCTTGAGAACACGGGAGATCATCGCTGGAGTGGTGGCGTAGACCCCCGGCACCTCAACCCGGCTCAGCAGGCCGCGTGGTGCCGGGGCGCCGATCACCGGAGTGGCCCGGGTGCCACCGCCGCTCGGCATCCGGCCGGTGCGCGGAACCAGGCCGGCGCTGGTGCGCAGACCATAGACCCCGACGCACTGGGCCGGCCAGCGCACCGACCCGCCGTAGTCGCCGCCGATCGAGAAGTCGACGATTCCGGTGGCCACGGCGACCGCGTCGCCCCCGCTGGAGCCCCCCGGGGAGACCTCCGGGTCGGTCGGGTGCAGCACCCGACCGCCGACCCTGGTCTCGGTGTGGATTCCGTTGCCGAACTCGGCGCAGTTTCCCTTCCCGAAGAGGGTCGCCCCGGCCGCCCGCAAGCGGCTGACAAAGACGGTGTCCCGGGTCGGGAGGTGATCCTTCAGCAGCAGCGAACCGCCGGTGGAGACGAGGCCGGTGGTGGCGAAGGTGTCCTTCACGGTGAAGGCCAGCCCACCCAGCTCGCCGTCACCACCGAGCAGGGAGGCCTCCTCCGACACTGTGGCCAGCAGTGCGTTCGTCCAACGGACCTCCTGCCAGCGCCGGTGGGCGGTGGCGATCCGATCCGGCGCCGGGCTCGTCTCAGTCACTGAGCGGGAGCCCCTTCTCGATGCAGACCGAGCGCAGGTGCGCCGCCCCCTTCTTGATCAGCGCGATCGCCGCCTCGAAGTCGTAGGGGCGAGCACCGTAGGTGAGGCGGTCGGGGATCTCCCCGGCGGCCAGCCGCTCGGCGTAGTCGTGAGCCAGTTGGATGAAGGCGGCGTACTCGCCGACGGTGAGATCCGGATGGCCGGCCAGGAACTCGGGGTCGAAGAGCTCGATGAAGATCACCGAGGCCGGGCGCAGCGCATCCTCCCGGGCCTGCGGATTCTCGATGGTGAGGTTCAGTGTCGGGTTCACGTCGGCCAGGATCGGCAGGATCTCGCCGAAGTCGATTACCCCGTCCCCGCACGGACGGTGCTGATAGTCCAAACCGCCGTCGCCGAAGGAGAGGAGCCCGTCCTTCAGATGGGTCTGGCGCACATAGGGGGCGACCCGGCGAGCGGCCCAGACCGGATGCTCGATGCGCTGAAGGACGTTGCTGGTGTCGAAGACGATGCCGGTGACGTCCGGGCCGACCTCTTCGACCATCCGCACCAGCTCGAAGGAGGTGACCTCCTCATGCGTCTCCAGGTTCAGGTGAATCCCGAGATCGCGGGCGATCGGCGCCAGCCGCTTCAGGAACTTCGTCGAGGCTGCGAGCTGATCACTCCAGTCGACGTCGGTGCGGAACCGGTCGTAGGCCAGCCGGCCGCGGAACATCCATTTGTAACTGGCCAATGCGACCCACAGCTCGCGGCAGTCGATCGCGGCGCAGGCCTCCATCATCCGTCGGAAACCGAGCACGATGTCGCCGTCGCCGATGGCCCGCAACTCCGGAACCTCCGGGTTTGCATAGGGGTTCACCTTGCCGAGGCCGGCCTCCATGTACATTCCCAGCTCGTCGGCCCGCTGCCGGATCGCCCGCAGTTCGCCGGCGTCAAGGGTCGGGCTGAGGTCCAGCACGGTGCGGAAGAACAGGCCGGAGAGGCCGAGCTCCTGGCCGTGTTCGAGGCTGCCGATCGGGCCCCGCTTCACCGCCTCGGGAATCTTCGAGCCGTCTACTCCGATACGCATAACTTCTCCTATGACTGAGGGTGAATTAACTGGAAACTTCGAGGGAGAGCGGTTGGGCCAGTGCGAGCAGACGCTCACGTGCGCGGGCCCGCGCCACCGGTGGATCGGGAATCGGTACGGCCGCCAGCAGCTGGCGGGTGTATTCGGCCCGCGGATCGGCGAAGACCTCGCCGCTGAGCCCCTCCTCGACGATGTGGCCGTCACTGAGGATGGCGACGCGGGAGCAGAGTTGGCGCACCACGGCCAGGTCGTGGGCGACGAAGAGAACGGTCAACCCCAGATCGTCGCGCATGTCCTGGAGAAGGTTGAGGATCTGAGCCTGCACCGAGACGTCCAGGGCCGACACCGCCTCGTCACAGATGAGCAACCGAGGCTCGACGGCCAACGCCCGGGCAATGGCGATGCGCTGCCGCTGACCGCCGGAGAAGGAGCGTGGGTAGCGGTCGATGTCGCGCTCGTCCAGGCCGACCAGCCGCAGCAGCTCCAGCACCCGGACGCGCTCGGCGGCCCGGTTCGGGCGCAGCCGGTGCACCCTGATCCCCTCGCCGATCAGCTCGCCCGCGGTCATTCGCGGGTTGAGGCTGCCGGTCGGGTCCTGGAAGACGACCTGGATCTCGCGTTGCAGTCGGCGTCGCTGCTCCTTGCCGGCGCCGTCGATGCGTATTCCGTCGAATTCGATCCACCCGTCGTCGGGCTTCTCGAGGCCGAGGATGCAGCGAATCGTGGTTGATTTGCCGGAGCCCGACTCGCCGACCAGGCCGGTGATCTCGCCGGCCGGCACCCGCAGATAGACGTCGTTGAGGGCATTCACCGGCGCCTGTCCGAAGCTGCGGTAGCTCTTACGGACGCCGCGCACATCGAGCAGGATCATGACCGAGCCTCCACTTCAGCAACTGCGTCAGGTTCGGGATCGAAGAGGTGGCAGGCCACGCTGCCGCCCGACGGTGTGGGTATGAAGCGCGGCACCTCGCTCTCGCAGCGCGCCATCCGCTGCGGGCAGCGGGGGTGGAAGACGCAGCCCGTCGGGCGATCGGCCGGGTGTGGCGCCGAGCCTTCGATGCCGGGCAGACGCGCGGCTGGCTGGTCGATACGGGGAAGGGCCCGCAGCAGCCCGCGGGTGTAGGGGTGCGCCGGCTCGGCGAAGATCGCGTCCACCGGGTCGGCGTGCACTACCCGGCCGGCGTACATGACGACCACCCGGTCGGCGAAGCCGGCCACTGTGGCCAGGTCGTGGGTGATCAGCAGCACGGCCAGCCGCCGCTCCTGGGCCACCTGGTCGATGACCGTGAGCACCTGCTCCTGGGCCCGGACATCCAGGGCGGTGGTCGGTTCGTCGGCCAGCAGCACCGACGGGTTGCCGGCCAACGCCATGGCTAGCACGACCCGCTGTCGCATGCCGCCGGAGAACTCGTGCGGATAGGCCCGCATCCGCCGGGACGCATCGGGAACGCCGAGCTCGGAGAGAAGCTCCTGGGCCTGTCGGCGGGCCTCGACCCGACCGGCGCCGGCCAGCCGCAGCGGCTCGGCGACCTGGGCGCCGATCGTCATCAACGGGTCCAGCGCCCCCATCGGGTTCTGGAATACCATCGCCACTTCGCGACCGCGTACCTTGGTCATGGCCCGGTCGGAGAGACCGGTGAGATCCCGTCCGCGGAGCAGGATCTGCCCGGAGACCGAAAGCTCGGGGTCCAGCCGGAGGATGGCCCGGGCCGTCGCCGACTTTCCCGACCCGGACTCACCGACCATCGCGACCCGTTCGCCCTGGAAGAGGTTCAGGTCGACCTGCTCGACGATGCGCACGGACGTGCCGTCCGGGCGCCGGGCGGAGATGGCGAGGTTCTGTAGCGCCAGTACCGGATCAGCCTTTCCGGGCCGCGCCGTCTCTGAGGTCACCGTGATCGGAGCCTGCTCCGGCTCGCGGTAATCACTGGGGGAGAGGTCGGTCATCATCACTTCCTGCCTTCACTCAGACGGGCCTGGACGACATCGCCGAAGAGTGCGAAGGCCATCGTGGAGAGCGCGATCGCCATGCCCGGCCAGAAGGTGGCCCACCAGGCGGTGGCGATGTAACCCTGACCTTCGCTGACCATCGCCCCCCACTCCGGGCTCGGTGGCTGGGGCCCGACTCCGACGAAGGACAGCGAGCTGATCACCAGGATGGTGCTGCCGATGTCAGCCGCCCACTTCACGATGAGCACGTCGAGGGAGTTCGGGAGAATGTGCCGGCGCAGCAGGCGAATTCGGGAGACCCCAAGGACCTGCGCACCCTCCACATAGGGCATCGCGGCCGTCTCCCGGATGATCGAACGGAGCAGTCGGGCGGTCACCGGCCAGGCGGTGACGCTGAGGGCGATGACGGCCGACTTCAGGCTCGGTCCCAGGGCCGCCGCGAAGCCCAGGCCGAAGATCACAGTCGGGATGGCCATCGCCGCGTCGGTGAAGCGCATCAGCGTCTCGTCGACGACGCGGCCTCCGACCGCTGCGAGCGCTGCGATGAGGGTGCCGATCATCGAGTAGACCGCGACCACGATCACCGCCGAGAGCACCGATTCCCGGGCTCCGGCAACGACGCGCCAGAAGACGTCTCGCCCCTGGTCGTCGGTGCCGAACCAGTGCTGAGCGCTCGGCGGGAGGAGTGCGTCGCGGATGTTGGAGGTGGTGATCGAGTCGGGTGCGATGAGCGGGCCGAAGATCGCCATGAGCAGCAGCAGGAGCACCGCGGAGATCACCAGCCGGTTGAAGAGCCGGTGCCCGGCCATCCCGCCGCGCAGCGCCCGCAGGCGCGCCGGCTGGCGCAGGGAGAGGGAGGTCATGTCACACTCGCTAGCTGTCCGGCGCGGATGCGCGGGTCACGGATGAGTTGGATGACGTCGATCGCGAAGCTGCTGGCCACGACGAGGACACCGATCACCAGCACCGCGCCGACGACGGCCAGCCGGTCGGAGTTGGCGACCGCGTTGGTGAGGTAGGCGCCGATGCCGTTGAGACCGAAGACCGATTCGACCAGCACCGCGGCCCCGACCATCATCGAGAAGGTCGCGCCGATGACCGTCAGTGCGGCGCCGGCCGAGTTCGGCAGCAGATGTCGACGAACCAGGGCCGCCGCCGGAACCCCCTTGGCCCGAGCCGCGTCGATGTACTCGCTGTCCAGCACCCCGATCATGTCGGTGCGCAGTGTGCGATACAGCTGGCCGGTGAAGGGGAGCGCCAGCACGATGGCCGGCAGCAGCAGGTGATGCAGGCCGTCGATGAAGGCATTCGGGTTGCTGTTCAGGAGGGTGTCGATCAGGGTGAACCCGGTGACCCGCGGTATCCGGACATGAGGGGCGAGAGCCCCGGAGATGGGGAACCAACCCAGTTTTGTTGACAGAACGTACTGGGCGACCAGCGCCAGCCAGAACGTCGGCAGGCCGGCGCTCATGATCACCGCCGCCCGCACCGCCGTGTCGGAGCCACGATCACTGCGCAGCGCCGAGAAGACGGCCGCGGGGACGGCGACCAGGATCATGATCAGCATCGCCATCAGAACCAGTTCGATCGTCTGCGGGAGAACCTCCCAGATGCCGGCGGCGATTGAGCTGTGCGAGCTGATCGAAGTGCCGAGGTCGCCGTGAATCAGGCGGTCGAGGAACTCGAAGTACTGCACCGGAAGTGACCGGTCCAGCCCGAGATGGGTGCGCATAGCGGCCACCTGCTCGGGTGTGGCCGAGACTCCGGCCGCCACGTGGGCCTCATCCCCGGGGATGACCTTGACCATCGTGAAGATGATCAAGGTCAACACCAGGAGCGTGATGACCGACGTGACCAGCCGCCGGGCGAGATACCCCAGTACCTGATTCACGGCGCCAGACCTAACTAATGCGGAGGGTGGAGAGGGTGATCGGGTTGGCGTTCGGGCTGGCCACCACTCCAGTGATGTCGGCCCGGTGACTTACCGGCTGCTGGTAGGTGTACATGTTCACCGCAACCGCCTGGTCGTAGATGATCTTCTGCGCCTGCTCGTACAGCGGGCACCGCGCGGCCGGATCGGAGGTGACCTTCGCCTTGTCCAGCAGGGCGTCGACCTGCGGGTTGCTGAAGCCGGAGTAGTTGGTGCCGACCGACTTCGAGTTGTAGACGTAGTTCAGGTAGATACCGGTGTCCGGGAAGCGGGGCACGTCGCCGAGCAGCATTACCTGCGGGATCTTGCTGGTGTCGCTGAGGCTGGCCAGGTAATCGGAGAAGGTGATCGGGACGAGGTCGAGAGTGACCCCGATCTGCTTCAGGTTCGACTGGAAGAGCGTCGCCTCCTGGGTGAATTCGGCCAACGCGGGCTGGTAGCGCATGGTCAGGTGCAGGTTGCTGACCCCGGCTCCGGCCAGCAGGGCCTTCGCCTTATCCAGGTCCTGCTTGTAGCCGCCCAGCTTCGGCTCGCAGGAGAGCGTCGGTGGAAGCGGCCCGTCCAGTAGTGCGCCCTTGCCGTTCCACACCTTCTCCAGGCCACCCTCGTAGTCGTAGGCGTACTGCAGCGCCTGGCGGACGATCGGGTTGGCGGTGGGGCCGGTGTTGGTGTTGAAGAAGATGTACTCGGAGAGGCCGGAGTTGATCCAGGCCGTCTTCAGATTGCCGGTGTCACCGATCGCCAGGGCGTCGGCGGAGGAGAGCTTCAGCGCTACGTCCGCCGTGCCGGCCCGCAGGTCGGCCGCCTGGGTGGCGCTCTGGTCGACCCGCAGGATGCGCATGCTGGTCGGGCGCGTCTTGTCGTAATTCCAGTACTTGTCGTAGCGGTTCACGGTGATGTCGTTGAGCGACTTCTGCTCGCCGACGGTGAACGGGCCGCTGCCGGCGTCGTGGGACTGCAGCCACGCCTGGCCGTGGTCGGTGCCGGCGTGCGCCTGCACCACCTTGGAGTTGAGGATGTAGATCTTGCTCAGCATTCCGAGGAAGAAGGCGTTGGCGTCCTTCAGGGTGATGGTGAGGGTGGTCGGGCTGTCAACGGTGGAGGAGGCGTAGTCGGAGAGGTAGCTGGCTACGCCGGTGCCGACGGCGACGTCGCGGTCAAGGGTGTACTTGACATCGGTCGCGGTAACCGAGGTTCCGTCGTGGAAGGTCGGACCCGACTTCATGGTGATGCTCACCGACTTGGCGTCTGGGGCGACGGTGAACTTGTCGGCCAGCACGCCGACGATGTTGTTGTTCGAGTCGTAGGTGACGGCCGGGTCGTAGACCACGTTGGCCACCGTGTCCGTCTCCGCCTGCTCGGCCTGGATCGGGTCGATCGTGTCGATCGAGTTGGCGTGCACGACAGTGATGTCGGTTGAACCGCCTCCCGAGGAGTTCGAGCTGTCCGAGGAGGAGCAGGCGGCCGCCGTCAGGGTGACTGCGAGGGCCGCGGATACCAACGGCAAGGCCCGTCGGGCCGGCCGGTATCGGGAAGACTTCATAGTTCGTTCCTTCATATGTAGTGCGGCCTGGGCTGGCACGGGCGATGTGCGAGCTGCTGCGGTCTGTGGGCCGCAGCCGTTGCCGTCTTGGTATACCAAGAGTAGGGAGCAGGTCATGACGTGGCAATGATTCTTGTGTAAACAGCTTGTAACATAAGGCTCACAACCGAAAAGGCTGGGAGCTTTGGTATCCAAGATCAGCGTTGGTATGCCAAGATGGCTTTATGAGCAATTCCCTGAGTGAGGCCGAGCAGCACGACGAGTCGCTGTCGGACCGCATCGTTCAGCAACTGCGCAACAAGATCATCACCGGCGAGCTGGCTCCCGGAGCGCGCCTGCGGGAGCGGGAACTGGCCGATGAACTAGGGGTCTCCCGCATCCCGTTGCGTGAAGCGATGCAGCAGTTGGAGTCCGACGGCTTCATCCAATCGGCGATTCGGCGCGGAGCCATCGTCACCGAACTGACGCTGCGCGACGTCGAGGAACTCTTCAACGTCCGCCTCTGTGTGGAGGTCTACGCGACTCGGCTGGCCGCCCAGCGGGTAGCGGACGGGGCCTCGGTCAGTGAACTGCAGGCGGCCATGCGCCAGTCGGAGCGGGCCGTGGCCACCGGCAACGTGAACAGCATCGCCGAGTCGAATGCCGAACTACACGAGGAGATCGTCCATCTGGCCGACAACTCGCTGTTGACCACGATGATGCGCTCGGTCTCCGGACGTGATCGCTGGATCTTCCGGATGACCAATTCGGTATCCCGACCGGCCGCCGCCTGCCAGGAGCATGTCGAACTCTGCGACGCGATCTACGCTGGGAACCCGGACTTCGCCGCCGCCATCTCCTACTCCCACATCGAGCGTGGGCGGAAGCCGACCATCGACGTACTCCGCTCAGTGCTGCCGCTCAAGTAGCGCGCCCAACTACCTCATCCCGAAGAAGCCCGAACGAAGCCAGAACGAAGCCAGAAGAAGCCCAGAGACGCAGAAGGAAAGGCAGTACGAGAATGCAGGTTGTGAATGAGACCGAGTTGATGGGTCAGGCCCTGGAGCAGGCTCGTGAGGCGCTGGCCGCCGGCGATCATCCCTACGGTGCCGTCATCGTCAGCGCCGCCGGGACGCTGGCCGAGCGGAATCGGGTGGTCACCACCACCGACCCGACCGCCCACAGTGAGACGATGGCGATCCGTACCGCCGCCGCGCAGTGGGGGCTGACCAGCACACACGGTGCCACCATGTTCACCAGCTTTGAGCCCTGCCCGATGTGCCTGGGGGCAATCGCGGAGTCAGGCATCACCCGGTTGGTCATTGGCGGCCGGCGCGTGCTCGGCGAGCCGCCGTTGGGTGACTACCGGGTCGAGGCGTTGCTGGAGCTGATGGGGCGCACCGGTGACATCGCCATCGAAGCCGGCCCGTTGGCGTCCGAGATCGCCGAGTTCTACGCCGCGAACAGCTAAGCGACCACCTTGGCCATCACCTGATTGCTCAGGTAATGGTGAGCCCACCGTCGACGACAATGGTCTGGCCGGTGACGTAACCACCGGCGGCCGACGCCAGCCAGACCAGCGTCGCAGCGAGTTCGGCCGGGTCGCCGGTGCGACCGAGTACGACCCGCTTCCCCTCACTCTCCAGATACCCGTCCGGGTACTGGTGAGTCATCTCGGAGGCGAAGAAGCCAGGTGCGATGGCATTAACCCGGATTCCCTTGCGGGCGCCCCACTGCTGAGCCAGGTCACGGGTCAGGCCGATGATTGCGGCCTTGCTGGAGGCGTAGGCCGCCTGCGGAAGGCCGCCGGTGGTGATGCCCAGGACGCTCGAGATGTTGATGATCGAGCTGCCCGGCCGCATGATGCGCCCGCAGGCCTGGGCCGCCCAGTAGGAGCCGTTGAGGTTGATGTCGATGACCGCACGGAACTGCTCCGGGGTCTCGCGGGTCGCCGGCACCGCGGTACCGACGCCGGCGTTGTTCACCAGCAGGTCGACCTTCCCGAACTCGGCCATCGCCGCGTCGACCATGGCCTGGCACTGCGCCGGGTCGGCGACGTCGGTCGAGACGGTGATCGTCTTGCTTCCGAGTGCCCGCACCATCTCGGCCGTCTCCTCGAGCCGATCGGCCCGCCGCGCGGCCAGCACGAGGTTCGCCCCGGCTTCGGCCAGCGCCTGCGCGAAGGCAACCCCCAACCCGGATGAGGCGCCGGTGACGATGGCGACTTGGCCATCGAGACGGAAGCTGTCGAGAACGCTCATGGGGAATCTCCCTTTGTCGGGTCGGGGCAGAGCAGGACGGCGGCACGGATCGTGTCGGCGACCAGGGTCGGGTTGTCGAACATAGGGACGTGGCCGCAGTCATCGAGGCGGCGGAACTGCGCCGCCGGCAGCATCAGACGGGCCCGCGGCTCGAAGTGTTTCACCGGGAAGATCCGGTCCCGAGCCGACCAGGCGACCAGCACCGGGCAGGGGAGTGGATCGAGCAAGGGGAAGCTCTCGTCGGTGGCCAGCAGATCCTCGGCGACGGTGCAGGCCAGCATGTCGTCGACCACCTGGACTATCGCTTTGGCGGCCACCCGATCGCCATGAACCGACTGGTCGGCCAGCGCGAAGCGGCGGATCTTGGCGATCTTGAGCGCCACCGGCAGGGCCGGACGGAACAGCCGGCCGCGGCGCCGCGCTGAGCGCAGCTTGCGGCGGGTCTCGCTGTCGGTGGAGGTACTGCTGATCGCGTCGCCGTCCCACATGCCGGCCGGCGAGAGGGCGCAGACGCTGAGGGCCCGACCCCGGCGGGCCAGCTCCAGGGCGGCCCAGCCACCCATCGAATTTCCGACCAGGTGAGCCTTCTCCACGCCCGATTCATCGAGGCTGCGCTCGAAGTCGTCGACGATGTCGAGGATCGTCGTGCTGCTCGACCCCGAGCGAGGGCGCCCGCCGGCGTGGCCCAGCGCGTTCGGGATCAACAGGTCGAAGTCATCGCTCAGCAGCGGCGTCACCTCCCGCCACATCGCAGCGGACCCCATCACACCGTGCAGCAGCACCATCGGCTCTCGCGGGCCAGTCGTTGACGTCACCGGCGGATGTTAGCAAGCAGCGACAGGCCCGACTGCAGTTGAGGATCTTGTGATCTACGGAGCGCGTCGATACGGTGTCTGCGGGTGCGCGAACGCTCTGTGTCGATGCGACTTCGTGACGTGCCTATAACGCATAGCAGGGGGACTGACCGATGAAGGCAGCGAGAGCACTCCGTCCGTGGTTGATGCTGAGCAGCATCCTGAGCGCTTCAGCCCTCGTGCTGACCGGGCTCGCCGTTCCGGCGGTCGCCGATGCGAACAATTGCCCCTGCACCCTCTTCACCCCGGCCGACGGTCCGCTGGGCGGCGACGTCGACAGCGGAGACGATTCGTCGGTCGAACTGGGTGTCCAGTTCACGGTCACCGCGCCGGAGCCGATCACCGCGGTCCGCTTCTTCAAGGCCGCCGGAAACACGGGTACCCACGTCGGTAGCCTCTGGACCGCCACCGGGACGCTGCTGGCCCAGGTCACCTTCAGTAACGAATCCTCCGACGGCTGGCAGCAGGCGAACTTCTCGACGCCGGTGCTCGCAACACCCGGCAACGTCTACGTCGCCTCCTACTTCGCGCCCGACGGGCACTACTCCTTCACCCACAGCTACTTCGGCAGCGCCAGCCACGACAGTGGCATCCTGCACGCCCCCGGAGGCGATCCGACCACTCCGAACGGGGTCTTCGTCTACACCCCACAACCAGCCTTTCCGACCGGCTCCTACAACAGCACCAACTATTGGGTCGACGTCGTCGCCGACGGTGCAGCACCGGCGCCGACCCTGAGTTCACTGAGCATCTCGCCGCAGTCACTCAACGGGACGAAGGGCGAGTCGGCCCAGTTGACCGCGACCGGCACCTACTCCGACGCGAGCACGGCCGACCTCACCGGCCAGGTCACCTGGAGCTCGGCCGACCCGTCAGTGGCGACGGTGAGCAGCGGCGGTCTGGTCTCCGCGGTTGGCACCGGCACCACAACCGTTACCGCAACGCTCGACGGGGTCACCAGCAGCGTCCCGACGACGGTGCGGGGGCCGACAGTGACCGGCGTGACCGTCACCGGTGTGCCGGCGTCGCTGGCCAAGGGCGCCACCCGGCAGCTCACCGCAACCGCGCGCTACTCCGACGGCACGACCGCCAACGTCACCGCGCAGGCCAGTTGGTCGTCGTCCGAGCCGGCCGTCGCCGGGGTGAGCGCCGGTGGCCTGCTGACCGCGACGGGGATCGGGACGAGCAGCGTCTCGGCCTCCTTCGGGGGCGCCACCGGCTCCGGCTCGGTTTCGGTGACGGCCGCCGTACTGACATCGCTGTCCATCACTCCAGCGAACGCCCACGTGCGCGTGCTGCAGGTCGTGCCGTTGCATGCGTCGGCGACCTACAGCGACGGAACCAGCGTGAACATCACCACGAAGGCACTCTGGTGGTCCTCCAGCCCGTTTATCGCCATCGTCGGTAGCGGGCCGCTGGTCGGGGGTCTGCTGGCCAGCCTGATCTGCCACGGCACCAGCAGCATCTCGGTGAGCTACGGCGGCCTCAACGCGGCCACCAACATCACCGTCGGCTGAGGCCACGCACGTCCGGTCGGTGCCGCCCGACTTCGACATGACGGCGGGACAGTATTGACTTACGCTTCACCCGGTCGTTCACACGCACTGGTACCACGGATGGGGATCCGAGTGGGCTCGGCCGGTTCCCTGACGGACCTGGGGTCGTATCAGATCGGCTGAGTGAATGGCGCTTACCGTTGACGCCCCGCCGCGTTCGCTCCATGCCCCGACCGGCGATGTGCGGCTGGCCTATGTGGAGCGGGAAGCCCGTCACTTCGCGGACGGACGGCGCTACGCGATCAGCCTGCACGGTCTGCGCATTCCCCGTCGAGTCATCTACCGCTTCGTGCTTCCGTCCGCGCTAACTCTCAGCTATTCATTGCTCATGCTCGGCCTGACGCTCTTCTCGGTGCAGCAGGCCGCGGCCTACCACAGCAGTAACAACGCGCTCCGCGCCAGCTATGACGCCCAGATGGCGACCTGGTTCACCCAGGTTTCGGCGGGCCAGCACTCCTACTCCGGCAGCGTCGTCTCCCAGGTCGTCGAGGCTGACGGGCGGGACCTGGTTGACGTGATGCTGTCGGACGGTTCCCGGGTCAACGTGCTGGCGGCGGCGTCATGCCTGCCTGCGTCAGGGGCGAGCGTGGGCAGCGCGGTATCCGTGCTGCGCGTTCCGAGTGATCACTCGGTGCCAGCCGTCTTCCGCCCGGAGGCACGCTGCCTGCAGCCGGTTCCGTCGGCCGCGGCCGAGACCTCCGACTACGCCCTGCCCACGTATCCGCGTCTGGCGCCGATCAACGCCTATCTGATCGACGAGGCCGCCGCGATGTTCGGCCTCACCCTGATCGCCCTCGGGCTGCGCCGGGCGATGTTGATGCGCCGCTACGGCATCGGGGCGGCGGTCAACCAGAAGCGCAGGACACGTCGGCGCAACTTCGTCCCCTACGTCGGCACGACGGTGCTGGTGATCGCGGTCGTGGCCTACCCGGTCATCGACGCGGTGGCGCCGGTGCTCCGGCAGTTCCTACGCAGCCACGCCTAGTCAACCGGCTCCGCCTAGTCGGCCAACTCCGCCTAGTCCGCCACCTGAGCCGGTTGAGTAAGGGCCGCTTCGAGCAGCCTTGACCACTGACGCACCACCCGCGCTCGGCGGCGGGAGTCGTCGGTGAGCAGGTTGGCCAGTGCCAGCCCGCGCGCCATGTCGAGGATTCCCTGGACGGTCTCCCGCACCCCGGGGACGCTTTCATCGACCCCGAGCAACTCGATCGTCGCCTGGTGAGCCGCCGCGCCCATCCGGGCCTCCAGCGGGACGATCTGCGCGCGGAGCACCTCATCGGAGGCCGCCGCGACCCAGATCTGCAGGGCGGCCCGGAACGTCCGACCGGTGTAGCTTCGCACCAGCATCTCGACCACCGCCTCGGTCCGCTCAGCCCCGGGTGGCAGCTGCGTGACCTCTTCGGCCATCTCAGCGGTGCGCTGTTCGGCGAGGTACTCGACCACCGCGGTGAAGAGCTCCTCCCGGGTCGGGAAGTGATGCTGTGCTGCGCCTCGGGAGACGCCGGCGCGCTCGGCGACCAGACTCACCGTGGTGCGCGTCCAGCCGATTTCACTGAGGCAGTCTCCGGCCGCCTCCAGCAGGTTCTGACGGGTCAACCGGCTCCGGTCCTGGCTGGGTGAGCGTGCACTGAGCCCGGACGCGCCTGCGGCGGGGCTGCCGGGCGCCGAGGTGGCGGTCACAGGACCCAGCTCGGTGATCGTTTCTGCAGGAACGCCATGATGCCCTCGCGAGCGTCGTCGGAGTCGAAGAGCCGAGCCGAAAGCGCCGCCAGCTCCTGCGCATCCTGGTCGAAACGGGCGAGAAGTTCCTTGTTGAGCAGGCGTTTCGTCTCAGCCAGCCCCTGGGGTGACGCCAGCCGAAGGGCCGTGGTGAGCTCGTCGACTTCAGTCGCGAGGTTCTGGGCGGCCAAGGTGATCAGGCCGATCTCAGCCGCCACCGGGGCACCGAACTTCTCACCGGTGAGCAAATAACGCGCCGCCGCGCGCGGCTGCATCACCGGCCGGGTGGTGAGCGAGATGATGGCCGCCGCGACGCCGATCCGCGCTTCGGTGAACGCGAAACTCGAACCGAACCCGGCCACTGCGAGGTCACAGGCGCCGACCAGCCCGAGCCCACCCGCTCGCACGTTCCCGTCGATGACCGCGATCACCGGCTTGGGCGCCTCGAGGATACGGCGCAGCAGCTCGACCATCCGCTGGGTGCCCTTGGCCGGCCCGCCCTCGGCGGCGCTCTCGGCCAGGTCAGCCCCGGCGCAGAAGGTCGAGCCGGTGTGGGTGAGCAGGATCGCCCGTACCGCCGGGTCGGCCGCCGCGGTCTCGAGGTGGCCCGTCAGCTCCGCGACCAGGGAGGAGCTCAGGGCGTTGCGATTCTCCGGCGAATTAAGGGTGATCGTTGCGATACCCCGGGCCAGGGCGTAGTCGACGCTCACGTCATGTCCGTCCGTCGATAGTGGTTTGGTGTGGGTACGGGCCGGTTCGGGTCTGGGTCAGTACGACTTCGGCAGGTTCAGGCTGAATTGGGCCACGAAGTTGAGGATCATCTCGCGGCTCACCGGCGCGATCCGGCTCACCCGCGAGGTGGCTAGCAGCGTGCCCAGGCCGTATTCGCTGGCCAGGCCGTTTCCGCCGAGCGTCTGCACGGCCTGATCCACCACGTGCGCGGTGGCTTCGGCGGCGGCGTACTTGGCCATGTTGGCCGATTCCCCGGCCCCCATGTCGTCGCCGCTGTCATACAGCGAGGCCGCCTTCTGCATCATCAGCCGGGCCAGTTCGAGCTCGATCTTGGCCTGGGCCAGCGGATGGGCGATGCCCTGGTGCGAGCCGATCGGCTTCCCCCACACCGAACGCTCATTGGCGTACTTGGTCGCCTTGTTCATCGCATAGCGCCCAGTCCCGACGCTGAGCGCGGCGGCCATGATTCGCTCCGGGTTGAGGCCCGCGAAGAGCTGGGCCAGCGCCGCGTCCTCCTCGCCGATAAGGGCGTCCGACGGCACCCGAACGTCGTCCAGGAAGACCATGAACTGCCGGTCCGGCATCACCAGATCCATCTCGATCGGGTTGAACTCAAAGCCCGGCGCGTCGGTCGGGACCGCGAAGAGGACGGGCTTGAGCCGGCCGCTCTTGGCATCCTCGGTGCGGCTGACCACCAGCACGTGATCGGCCTGGTCGACTCCGGAGATGTAGATCTTGCGACCAGTGAGCAACCAGTCGTCACCGTCGCGGCGCGCCGTCGTCGTGATCCGGTGGGAGTTGGAGCCGGCGTCCGGTTCGGTGATCCCGAAGGCCATGATCTGCGATCCGTCGCTGAGTCCGGGCAGGAAGCGCTGCTTCTGCTCGGCGGTTCCGAAGCGGCTGATCACCGTCCCACAGATCGCCGGAGAGACGACCATCATCAGCAGGCCGTTGCCGGCGGCGCCGAGCTCCTCCTGGACCAGCGCCAGCTCGAACATTCCGGCCCCACCGCCGCCGTACTCCTCGGGGAGGTTCACCCCGAGAAAGCCGAGCTTTCCGGCCTCGTTCCAGAGTTCGGTGAGCGGCTCGTGGGCGCGGGCCTTGGTCAGCGTGTAGTCGTGGCCGTACTTCGCTGCGAGCTCGGCGACGGCGGCGCGGAGGGCTGACTGCTCCTGGGTCTCGGTGAAGTTCACGCGGACTCTCCTTCGGTGGATGGGCTGCTAGCGGGGTCAGGGGTGATGGGGGTGTCGGGGCTTGTGCGGGTGTCAGGGCTTATAGGGCTGTTGGGGCTCACTACGGCCAGGACGGCGCCGACCTCGACCTGATCGCCGACGGCCACCGGCAGTTCGCTGATCACGCCGTCGATCGGCGCACTGATCTGATGCTGCATCTTCATCGCCTCCAGCGTCAGCAGCGGCTCTCCGGCGCTGACCACAGCGCCGACCACCGCCTCGACCCGGATCACCGATCCGGGCATCGGGGCGAGTAGCGACCCGGCCGCGAGCTGTGTGCTCGGGTCGGCGAATCGTTCGACTCGCTGCAGCGCCACCGATCCAGCCGCTGATTCCACGTAGATCGACTGATCCTCCGCATAGCGGGCGACCGTGAAGTGCCGCCGCACGTCCTCGACCTCGAGCACCACCTCGGTCGGGGTGAGGCTGAGCAGTCGAGCGTCGGGGTGCTGCTCGCAGACCAGCCCCGTTCGGTCGAGCCGGTACTCGACCGACAACTGCCGATCGCCGTGCTGGAAGGTGCTTCGCTGACTCTGGGAGACGACGTTGCGCCAGCCGCTGGGCAGTCGGGGCTGGGTCGTGGCCGCCGCCCGGCGGTCGGCGGCATCGGCCAGGGCCGCGGCCAGCGCGCTGAGCTCCACCGTCGGTTGATCAGCCAGCGGTGTCGACAGGGTTCCCGCCGTTGCGTCGCTCGCCCCGCCGTGGGTGGCGAAGAACGCGGTGTCGGTATCGCCGGCCAGGAAGGCCGGATGCCGCAGCACATTAACCAGCAGGTCCCGGTTGGTGACGAGCCCGTGCAGCCTGGTACGCGCGAGGGCGGCGGCGAGCATCGTCGCCGCCTCGATGCGGTTCGGGGCCCAGCTGATCACCTTGGCCAGCATCGGGTCGTAGTGAATCCCGACCTGCCGGCGGACGCCTCCGGTGCCGATGCCCGAGTCCAGCCGAACCCCGTGGCGGGGCGGGACCTCGAAGTGAGCGGCGACGTCGGGTACCTCGAAGTGCTGCACCGATCCACTCTGCGGCTGCCAGCCGGCGGCCGGATCCTCGGCGTAGAGGCGAGCCTCGATGCTGTGGCCGGAGACGGCGGGAGGCCCGGCCGGCAGCTGTTCGCCGTTGGCGACGCGGATCTGCCAGGCGACCAGATCCAGCCCGGTGGTGCACTCGGTGACCGGGTGCTCGACCTGCAGGCGAGTGTTCATCTCCAGGAAGTAGAAGCGGCCCTCCTCGTCGGCCAGGAACTCGACCGTCCCCGCCCCGACGTAGCCGATCGCCTCCGCCGCCAGCCGGGCAGCCTCGAAGAGGCGTTCGCGCATCCCCGGGGTGCGCTCGACCAGGGGCGAGGGGGCCTCCTCGATCACCTTCTGGTGGCGCCGCTGGATGGAGCACTCCCGCTCGCCGACCGTCCAGACCCGGCCGTGCGAATCAGCCAGAATCTGCACCTCGATGTGATGGCCGGTAGCGAGGTAGGGCTCGCAGAAGACGGTGTCGTCACCGAAGGCCGAGCGGGCCTCAGCCTGGGCCGCCGCCAGTTCCGCCGGCAGGGCGGCGACGTCCCGGACGATCCGCATCCCCCGGCCGCCACCCCCGGCCGATGCCTTGATAAGCACGGGCAGATCGGCGCTGGTGATGCTCTCCGGCTCGAGTTGGCTCAGCGTCGGAACGCCGGCCTTGGCCATCAGAAGCTTGGCCTCGATCTTGCTCCCCATCGACTCGATAGCCGCAACCGGTGGTCCGATCCAGGTGAGGCCGGCATCGATCACGGCGGCCGCGAAGCCGGCGTTCTCGGAGAGGAAACCGTACCCGGGGTGGATGGCGTCGGCGCCCATCCGCCGCGCGGCGGCCACGATGAGCTCACCCCGCAGGTAAGTATCAGCCGGGGCGGAGCCGGGGAGACGGGCCGCGACATCGGCCTGCTGCAGGTACCCCGCGTCGGCATCAGCGTCGGAGTAGACGGCGGCGGTGGAGATGCCGAGGGTGCGGCAGGTGCGGAAGACTCGGGCCGCGATCTCGCTGCGGTTCGCGACCAGAACTCGCGTGATCATGTGCGGAACACCCCGTAGTGACGGGCACCTTCAACCGGCGCCGTGTGGATGGCGGAGAGGCAGAGTCCGAGCACGGTGCGGGTGTCACGGGGGTCGATGATCCCGTCGTCCAGTAGCCGCCCGGACATGAATTTGGCCAGTGATTCGTTCTCGATCTGCGCCTCGACGTAGGCCTTCATCTGCGCGTCGCCGGCCTCGTCATAGACCTGCCCGCGGCCCTCAGCCGCCTGCCTCGCCACGATGGAGATCACCCCGGCCAGCTGGGCCGGACCCATCACCGCCGACTTTGCGCTGGGCCAGGTGAAGAGGAAGCGGGGGTCGTAAGCCCGTCCGCACATGCCGTAGTTGCCGGCGCCGTAGGAGGCGCCCATGACCACGGTCAGGTGTGGGACGGTGGAGTTGGAGACCGCGTTGAGCATCATCGCGCCATGCTTGATGATGCCACCCTGCTCGTACTCCTTGCCGACCATGTAACCAGTGGTGTTCTGCAGGAAAAGTAGGGGTGTGTTGCTCTGATTGGCCAGCTGGATGAACTGCGTCGCCTTCTGTGCCTCCTCGCTGAAGAGGACTCCGCGAGCGTTGGCCAGGATGCCGATCGGGTAGCCGTGCAGGCGGGCCCAGCCGGTGACCAGGCTCGTCCCGTAGAGCGGCTTGAACTCGTCGAAGTCGCTGGCGTCGACGATCCGGGCGATCACCTCGCGCGGGTCGAAGGGAACCTTCAGGTCGGCTCCGACGATGCCGAGGAGATCCTCCTCGTCATACTTCGGGGCGATCACCTCCGGGTAGGGCGCCGGTCCCTGCTTCTGCCAGTTCAACCGGGCGACGATCTGCCGTCCGAGGCGGATGGCGTCACTCTCGTCGACGGCCAGGTAGTCGGCCAGCCCGGAGGCGCGGGCATGCATCTCCGCCCCGCCCAGCGACTCGTCGTCGGAGTCCTCGCCGGTGGCCATCTTCACCAGCGGTGGCCCGGCCAGGAAGACCTTGGCCCGCTCCTTGACCATCACGACGTGATCGCTCATGCCCGGGATGTAGGCACCGCCGGCGGTCGAGTTGCCGAAGACCAGGGCGACGGTGGGGACGCCGGCCGCCGAGGCTCGGGTCAGGTCGCGGAAAGTGCGGCCGCCGGGGACGAAGATCTCCTTCTGCGTAGGCAGATCGGCGCCGCCGGACTCGACCAGGCTGATCGTGGGCAGCCGGTTCTCGCGGGCGATCTGGGCCGCCCGGAATGCCTTCTGCAGGGTCCACGGATTGCTGGCCCCACCGCGGACGGTCGGGTCATTGGCGTTGATCAGGCATTCGACCCCGCTGACGACGCCGATGCCGGTGACGACGCTGGCACCGACGGCGAAATCACTGCCCCAGGCGGCTAGCGGGGAGAGCTCCAGGAAGGGCGAATCCTGGTCCAGGAGCAACTCGATGCGCTCGCGGGCCAGTAACTTTCCACGGGCGTGGTGGCGTTCGCTGTACTTCGGCCCGCCCCCGGCGACCGCCTTCGCCTGCTCGGCCTGCAGGTCGGCGAGCTTCTCCAGCATCGACTCGCGGTTCGCGCTGAACTCAGCCGACCGATTGTCCAGCCGCGACGGTAGAACTGTCATGCTGCATTAACCTGGTCTTCGCTGGCGCTCATCCCGTGATTCGCTCCGGTCCTCGCTCGTACCTCGCTGCGATCCTCACTCATGGCATCCCTCTGGTCTTCGCTGGCGCTCATCCCGTGATTCGCTCCGGTCCTCGCTCGTACCTCGCTGCGATCCTCACTCATGGCATCCGTCTGGTCTTCGCTGGCGCTCATTCGGTGAATCCCAATCTCTTCGCGGCCAATCCCATGAGAATCTCGGTGGTTCCGCCGCCGATGCCGAGGATGCGCATATCGCGATACTGCCGCTCGACCTCGCATTCGCGCATATAGCCCAGGCCGCCGTGCAGCTGAACCGCCTTGTTCACGACCCACTCTCCAGCCTCGACCGCGCTGTTCTTGGCGAAGCAGACCTCGGCGATGAGATCGGTCTCGCCGGCGGCCGAACGCCGGGCCAGTTCGCGGGTGTAGACGCGGACCAGGTCGATGCGCTGCGCCATCTCGGTCAGTGTGTTCTGCACGCTCTGCCGGGAGATGAGCGGGCGGTCGAAGGTGCGGCGCGTCCGGCACCACTGCAGCGTCAGATCGAGTGAACGCTGCGCACTGGAGTAGGCCTGCACGGCGAGGCCGATACGTTCGGCCACGAAGTTCTGGGCGATCTGGATGAAGCCGGAGTTCTCCGGGCCGATCAGGTTGGCCGCCGGCACCGATGTGTCGACGAAGCTCAACTCGGCGGTGTCCGAGCAGAGCCACCCCATCTTCTCCAGCTTGCGGCTCACGGTGAACCCGGCGGTGCCCTTCTCGATCACCAGCAACGAGATCCCGTGAGCGCCGGGGCCGCCGGTGCGCACGGCCGTGGTGACAAAGTCGGCCCGGCACCCCGACGTTATATAGGTCTTCGCCCCGTTGACGACGAAGTGATCGCCGTCGCGACGGGCGGTGGTGCGGATGTTCGCCACGTCCGAGCCGCCCTCGGGTTCGGTGATCGCCAGTGCTCCGATCAGCTCGCCGGCCAGAGTCGGGGCGACCCAGCGGGCGATCTGACCCCGGTCACCGGCGGCGGTGATGTGCGGCACCGCGATCCCGCTGGTGAAGAGTGAGGCGAAGAGACCACCGGCGGCCCCGTCGTAATGCAGTTGCTCGCAGAGTGTCAGTGCGTCGAGGCCGTCACCGCCACTGCCGCCGACCGACTCGTCGAAACCGATGCCGAGCAGACCCAGCTCGGCGGCCCGTCGGTGCAGTGATCGGGGCAGCTCACCAGCCCGCTCCCATTCGTCCTGGAACGGCAGCACATCGCGGCGCATGAAGCCCGAGACGCTCTGCCGAAGCAGTCGCGTCCGCTCCTCCCGTGACTCCGTCCGGTTCAGCGGGGACGCAGCGGCGGTCACAGCAGTACCTCCGGAATCTCAACGACGCGCGCCCGCAGCCACTCACCGATCGCCTTGGCCTGCGGATCGAAGCGGTACTGCGAGGCCACGCCGTCGCCGAGGATCCCGTCGATCACGAAGTTCAGCGCCCGAAGGGAACCGAAGACGTGCCGGGTGACCTCCAGATCACGGGCCTCGGGGAGCAGTTCCTTGAACTTCTCGACGGTGAGCGCATGGGCCAGCCAGCGCCACTCGGGGTCGCTACGGACCCACACGCCGACGTTGGCGCTGCCGCCCTTGTCGCCGCTGCGGGCCCCGACCACGGTCCCGAGCGGCTCCCGGCGGGTTGCTCCACTGGGCAGCGGGGCCGGAAGCGGCGGCTCGTCGACGCCGGCCAGCGGCAGCGTCTCACCCGCCGGGGCGATGGGGTACGGAGTCGGTTCGCCGCCGTCTCCGAGGTCCAGCTGGGCGACCTGCGAGACGACGTGGGCGTCCACGTACGCCGGGTCGAAGACGCCGTAGATCGAGGCATCGGCCGGCGGAGCGGTGACGTGGAAGCCGGGGTAGCTGGCCAGCGCCAGCTCGATACCGGCGTTGGCGAAACGGCGGCCGATCGCCTTCGGATCGGAGGATCGGACCACGCAGCGCAGCTGGGCGCTGGCCGTCTCCTCGGTGTCGGCGTCGGCCTGATCGGTGCGGGCCAGGGTCCAGCTGGCGTCGGCCGGTATGACCTTCTCCAGTTGCTCGCGGAGCAGACGGGCCTTCTCCTCGATCTGCAATCCGGTGAGGACGAAGGTGACCTCATTGCGGAACCCGCCGATGACGTTGCGCCCGACCTTCAGCGTCGGTGGCGGTGGTTCTCCCTTGGCGCCGCTGATCCGCACCCGATCCTCGCCGAGCTGGCGAAGGTCAAGGGTGTCGAATCGGGCGGTGACGTCCGGCCCGGCGTAGCGGGCGCCGGCGATCTCATACAGCAACTGCGCGGTGACGGTTCCGACGCTGACGGCGCCGCCCGTACCAGGATGCTTGGTGATGATGCTGCTGCCGTCCGCGAAGACCTCAGCGATCGGGAAGCCCGGATGCTGCAGGTCGGCGATCTCGGTGAAGAAGGAGTAGTTGCCGCCGGTGGCCTGGGTTCCGCACTCGATGACGTGCCCGGCCACGACCGCGCCGGCCAGGGCGTCGTAGTCAGTGCGACCCCAGCCGTAGTGCGCGGCGGCCGGCCCGACGACGAGCGAGGCGTCGGTGACCCGACCGGTGACGACGATGTCAGCCTTGTTCTTCAGACACTCCGCGATGCCCCAGGCGCCGAGATAGGCGTTGGCGGTGAGGGGTGTGCCGAGTTGGAGCTCCTCGGCCCGGGGGAGTAGATCGTCGCCCGTCACATAGCCGATGCGCGGGTGCAGGCCGAGCTCGTCGCTCAGCGCGCGCAGCGCCTGCGCCAGCCCGCTGGGGTTGAGGCCGCCGGCGTTGGCGACGATGGTCACGTTGCGCTCCAACGCGAGGCTCAGGCAGTCGCGGACCTGGCGCAGGAACGTCTTGGCGTATCCGAGCTGAGGGGCCTTCAGCCGGTCTCTCCCGAGAATGAGCATGGTCAACTCGGCCAGGTAGTCCCCGGTGATGACATCAACATCGCCGCCTTCGAGCATCTCCTGCATCGCGGAGTACCGATCCCCATAGAAACCCGACACATTCCCGATGCGCAGTGGTTCTCTCACGATCCGCCGCCAGTTGCTGCGGGTGTCTGGTCAGCGCCCGCGGCCCGCCCCAGGCCGGGCTGGCCGGCGAAGGCCTGGGCGATCGGCAGCCAGTTCGCCGCCTCTCCGGTGGCGACGATGCCCAGGTCGTCGCGGTGGCGACGCTGGGTCACCAGGAGGCAGAAGTCCAGCGCCGATCCGCTGATCCGATCGCTGGAATCGTCCGGACCCCAACTCCAGAGGTGGCCGTCCGGTGCGATGAGTTCGACCCGGAAGGGGGCCGTCGGTGGAGTGCGGTCGTTGACGAGGTAGGCGAAGTCGCGCGTGCGAACGCCCAGATGGGCGATGTTGCGCAGTCGGGCGGTGGGAGTTCGGCTGATCCCCAACGCATCGGCAATGTCCTGGCCGTGGGCCCAGGTCTCCATGATGCGGGCGGTGGCCATCGACGTCGGGCTCATCGGCGGCCCGTACCAGGGCAGCTTCACCGTCGGGTCGCAGCTCAGTAGGCGGTCGGCCAGCGCGGCCCGTCCGGTCCGCCACTGGGTGAGCAGTTCGCCGCGGGGCCGTTGCGCACCGGCGGCGGCCGCATCGTCGACGTAGGTCGCGGCGTGCGGGATCGCCGCCTGCAGATCTCGGGCGAAGGCGTCCCGGTCGGTTGTGGCGAGTAGCGATTTCTGGTCGGTCCAGGCCAAGTGGGCGATCTGGTGGGAGATCGTCCATCCCTCGGCCGGGGTGAAGACGCTCCAGTCCGGTGCGGCGTCGACTATTGCGTCGAGTTCGGTGCCCTCATTGATGAGGTCGCCGACGATGCCGGGGAGGTCGCTCATGCAGCCATGCTGACACCTTGAGCCGAAACAAGCAAGCGCGCCTGATTGTTTTTCCGTAGGGCTCCTGCATTGACTGCAGGTCGGCTAGCCGGTCAGTGAACCCTTCCCGAGGAGATTGCGCAGGTGCTCGGCGCTGCTCCAGACATCCGCCACCGGACCCTCGCCGGCTGGCTCCTCGGTGAGGATGGTGTCCTGCTCGAGCACGTACCAGCCGTCGTACCCGCTGCCGGTGAGGTCGCCCACGATGGATTCGAAGTTGACGTCCCCGGTCCCGAGTGGGCGGTACATGCCGTGCCGTACCCCCTCGGTGTAGCTCAACCGCCCGGAACGCACCTTGGCTGCGATCGTGTCGTCGACGTCCTTGAAGTGGGTGTGGGCAATTCGCTCCGGAGCCTGGCGGGTCAGCTCGGCCGGGTCCGTGCCGCCGATGAGCAGGTGCCCGGTATCCAGGCAGAGCGATATCGACGTGCCGTCGAGTACTCGCTGCACCTCGACGCCGTTCTCCACCATCGTGCCGACGTGCGGGTGCAGCACCGCGCGCACTCCACGTTCGGCGGCCAGGTCGGAGATGCGTCCGAGGTTTGCCAGGAGCCGGTTCCAGCCGTCCTCGTCCAGGGTCGGGCGAGTGTCGTAGCCGTCCAGACCGCTCACCGCCGACAGCACCAGCACCTTCGCGCCGGTGGCTGCGTAGCTGGCCAACAGGCGCTCGATCTCGCTCAGTGGGTCGTGCTCCGCGGAGTGCAGCAGCACCGGGGTAAACCCACCGATCGCCTGTAATTCATGGGCCTTCAGCAACCCCGCCATGGCTTCTGGGTCCTCCGGCAGGAAGCCGTCCGGGCCGAATTCAGTGGCGGAGAGTCCAACCTCGCGCATCTCACCGAGGACCCGGTCAGTGCCGAGCTGATAGCCCCACCCGGGCACTTCGCAGACTCCCCAGGAGATCGGTGCGCCGGCGATCTTGCGGCTCGACTGCGTCTGGTCATTCATGCCGATGCTCCCTGCAATGCGGTCGCGTCGGCGGCCACTTCATCGATACGGATGGGTCGGTGCTCGCGGTAGGAACGTGTCGCCGCCTCCGCGATCTGCTCCGCATACAGTGCGTCCTCAAGCGTGCAGGGTGACGGGCGCTGGCCGGCGACGACTTCGGTGAAGGCCTCGAGTTCGGCGCGGTAGGCCGGCAGGAAGCGCTCCATGAACGCCGGATACGGGGTCCCTGCGGGGAAGGCGACTCCCGGCTCGACCGAGCGCAGCGGAAGGCGGTCGTCCATCCCCGCGCTGATGCTGTCGGCTGAGCCATGGACCTCCAGACGGACGTCGTAGCCGCGTGCGTTGTACCGGGTGTTCGAGACCAGAGCCAGCGTGCCGTCGTCCAGGGTCAGCAGCGCGGACGCGGTGTCGACGTCATCGGCCTCGGCGAAGAAGTCGGCCCCCTTGTTGCTCCCGGCGGCGTATACCTCGACGACCTCCCGGCCGGTGACCCAGCGGATGATGTCGAAGTCGTGCACCGCGCAGTCGCGGAAGAGTCCACCGCTGCCGGCGATGTATTCGGCCGGCGGCGGGGAGGGGTCCAGAGTGGTTGAGCGGAGCGTGTGCAACCACCCCAGCTCGCCGGTCAATACCGCATCTCGGGCCGCCCGGAAACCGGCGTCGAAGCGACGCTGGTAGCCGATGTGCACCGGCGTAGATGATCCGGCAACGCGACTGAGCAGGCCGGTACTCTCGGCCAGGCTGCCGCTGATCGGCTTCTCGCAGAAGACGGGAATCTCGGCCTCGACGGCCGCGGTCAGCAACTCGGCGTGGGCGCCGGTGCCGGCCGCGATCACCAGCCCGTCGATGCCCGAGCGGAGGAGCGTCGCGACCGAGTCGACGGCCTCCGCTCCGATGCGCGCGGCTACCGACTGGGCGAGCGCGGGCTGGAAGTCGGTGATGACGAGGGAGTCGACGCTGGACAGTGCACTGAGTGTGTCGGCGTGAAATCCGCCGATTCTGCCGAGACCGACGAGTCCGAGACGCATGAGAGACCTTTCGCTTTGCTGTGACTGGGGGAGTTGGGTCAGACGCCGGATTCGCGGTGGCGTCCGTGAGTGGCCAGCGCATCGCTGAAGCGGCCGGAACCCCAGCTATCGCGGACGGCCTGGCTCAGAAGTTCGGCCTGGGTGAGCGGCGCGAGTCCATTGATCGGGCGATCCCGGTCCAGGTTCGTCGGGAAGGCGTATCCCTCAGCGGTGGCGGCGACGATGTTGTCGATCGCCCGCTGTTCCACGCCGGCGCTCTGCATTCGCTGCAGAATTGGCAGCAGGGCCCGGCACATCGCGGGACGGTTCACCGTCTCCATCGCCCGTCCGAAGGCTGAGGAGATCTGTAGCAGGTTCGCCATTCGCTTCACGTTGGTCGAGTGGTTACTGCCCGCACCGTGAAAGAGGGCCGGATTGAAGAAGACCGCGTCGCCCGCCTGCAGCGGCAGCTGGACGTAGTTCTCGTTGAAATACTGGGTAACTTCCGGGCGGTGAAAAGCCAGGTAGCCATCGGCCAGCTTCTGGGAATGCGGCAGGTACATCGTCGGCCCGGAGACGACAGGCATGTCGCAGTGGGCGATCGCGCCCTGCAGCGTGAGCGCAGGCGTGAGCTGATGAGTGTGCGCCGGATAGGCCCGACTCTGCTCACTGGACATGAATCCCAGGTGGTAGTCACGGTGGGCCACCTGCGCCGCTCCACCCGGATTGACCACGTTTACCTGGGAGACCACCTGGTAGTTGGGACCCAGCCAGGCCTCGGCGGCCAGCGCGACGACGTCGTTGGCGTAGTACTCGGCGAAGAGTTCGGGGTCGCGCAGGGCGAACTTGTCGAGAGCGCCCCAGATGCGGTCGTTGGCTCCCGGCTTGGCGAAGTGATCGCCGGTCGCGAGGCCGGCCGCGTGCTGCTCACGAATCATCGACTCGAAGAGCGCGCTGGTCCGATCCAGGATCGCGCGGTCGGCGATGGCCGCCCGGAAGACGACTATGCCGGGCCCTTCCAGCAGGGCTTGCGCCAGTTCCAGCTGCAAGGCGCGGCGGCCCTCAGCCGAGGTGGCCGCCAATTGAGCCGTGGCGGCGTAGATGAGGACGTTCTGCTCGACGCTCTCCGCGAGCGGATAGTCCGCCAGTTCGGTCGTCGTGGTCGCCAGAATCCGCAGCTCCGCCAAGGAATCCGTCGTCTCGAAGAGCCCGGCGACGGGCTCCGGGCGCACATTGGTCGCCGTCATCGGCAAACCTTCTCTCGCGTCGGGGTGGCTTCGGGTCAGTTGCTAGCCTAGGGCGGGAAATACATCAGTCAACGCCTGAAAGCCATCAAAAACCCATCATTTGGAGCAGTCTTGAAGCATCCGTTCCGATTGCGTGAGATCGCGGTGCAGGCCGGCTTGAGCGAGGCCACCGTGGATCGGGTCCTGAATCAGCGCGGCGGAGTTCGCGGTAGCACCGTGGCGCAGGTGCAGCAGGCGATCGAGGAACTGGACCGGCAGCGCGCGCAGTTGCGCTTAGGCGGTCGTACATTCCTGGTCGACGTAGTAGCCGAGACTCCGCAGCGCTTCTCCACTGCTGTGCGGGACGCGTTCGAGGCCGAGATGCCGTCGCTTCGGCCGGCCGTGATGCGCGGACGATTCCACTTTCGCGAGACATGGTCGGTCGAGGATCTGGTGGCGACTTTGGAGTCGATAGCCGGCCGCGGTTCGCATGGTGTGATCCTCAAGGCGCCTGATGTCGCTGCGGTGAACGACGCCGTGCAGCGTCTGAGCGCCCGCGGAATCCCGGTTGTGACGCTGACTACCGACCTTCCCCATAGCTCCCGGATCGCCTACATCGGTATCGACAATCGAGCGGCGGGAGCCACTGCGGCGTACCTGATCGACCAATGGCTAGGTGATCGTCCCGGCGATGTGTTGCTCACTCTCAGCAGCAGCGCCTTCCGCGGGGAGGAGGAGCGCGAGATGGGGTTTCGGGCTGCGATGAGAGCGAGCCCGTCGAGTCGAACCCTCATTGACATCACAGAGAGTCACGGCCTGGACGAGGTGCTGCGTGACATGGTGGTCGACGCGCTCAGGCGCAACCCAGACATCAAGGGTGTCTATTCGATCGGAGGCGGCAACAACGCGACGATCGAAGCCTTCGCCAGCAGCGGGCGCAAATGTCTGGCCTTCGTAGCCCACGACCTCGATCGGGACAACGTTCGTCTGCTGCAGCAGCGGCGGATCTCGGCCGTGCTGCATCACGACCTGGGCCAGGACATGAGGAACGCCGGACTGGCCATCATTCGGGCGCAGCACGCGCTGCCCGCTGCCCCGGCGGTTCTGCCATCGACGATCCAGGTCATCACGCCGCTGAACATGCCGTCGGTTTTCTCAGGTGCCTGACGCCGATAACCGCGGACTATTGAGTTCTTATACCGGTGGGCCGGTGGGTGGTGGTTCCCCTCGTCCTTTGGATCTGCCGCGGATGATCGGATCGTGCTGGTCGGTGTGGTGACGGGTGTTGCGGATCGCGCGGCGTTCTGGGTCGACCCACGTTGGCGGCCGCCACCACGGAACCCCGTCCTCCATGACCACCTCCCAACCCATCTTCTGGAAGGAGCGGTGATGGAAGCCGCAGAGCAGGCACATGTGGCCGACCGCGGTGATCCCACCATCCTGCCAGGGGCGTACGTGATGGGCCTCCGTCCACAATGCGGGCATCGAGCAGCCAGGAAAGGAACAACCGCGATCGCGGGCGAATAGAGCCAGTCGCATCGTCGGGGTTGCGCAGCGTTTCGTTCGCCCCACGTCCAGTACACCGCCGGATCGGCTCAGCGTGGTGGCGACGATCTCGGATTGATCCGCCAACTCCAACGCCTCGACAACCGAGATCAGATCGCCCCGCCCAGTGGTGGCATAGCCCCGACGCGTGGCGAGTTGTTCGTCGGTCATTGTCACCAGCACGGTGACCGGGACCCCGCCGGCTGAGGGGAGTCCGCCATCGGCCACTAAACGAGTGCACGCGTCTTGGAGCGCGTCGTGTCGGCGCTGTGGCGCGCTCCGGTCGTCAGGTGCGCCATCGACGGTGGCCGCTGGGGCGGAAAGGCTGTCCAGAACGGCGTCAACCATCGCCAAGCAGGCGGGCGTGAGGAATCCGCTAATCGTGGCGCCCCCGTGGCGGTGCCGGATCAGCTCGATGCCGCGTCTGCGTTGCACCTCTTCGTCTCGCGGCGGAACTCCATCGGGATTC
The DNA here is from genome assembly GCF_900230215.1 of Jatrophihabitans sp. GAS493. NCBI lineage: Bacteria > Bacillati > Actinomycetota > Actinomycetes > Jatrophihabitantales > Jatrophihabitantaceae > Jatrophihabitans > Jatrophihabitans sp. GAS493. The sequence continues at coordinate 2,161,132 of NZ_LT907982.1, forward strand.
AGATGAGCCAGAATTCGGGTCCCCAGCTGTGTCAGTTGACGTGGCGGCAGTTGTACGGCGGCCGATAGCAGCGCTGTGTAGGCAGCCTCGTGGTCAGTGACCGGAAGGTGACTGGGGACGGCCTCTACTGTCTCGCGGATCACCTTCGCGTGGCTGGCGCCGATGTGGCCATCACGCTGTAGCGCGGTCACTTCAGCGAATAGCGGGTCCAGCCTCTCGCCGGCCAGCCCGACGCGCGGGCCGAGGTCCTCTGCGGCCCGGACACGCGCTCTTGCCTCGCCGGCGTCGAGGCGCAGGACATGAGCGAGCAGGGCTGGCACCGAACCGAAGTTCAACTCCGAAGCGACCCCGCGCGTCGCCAGCTCGGTGATGAGCAGGTGATCGACCGCGACCAGTCGCCGCCGCTGCGCCTCCACGGATCGAACGACATCCAACAAGTCCTCCGACGGAAGCGTGGCTAGCTCAGCGTTGAGCAAGGCATCCACACCTGCCGTCAATATCGACGTCGTGCGTGCCATCGCTAGAGCAGTCACAGCTCTCACCCCCCGTGTTCGATATTAGTCGAACAACGAGGACTGAGCAATAAGAATCATCAATAAAAACAAGCACATTCTGCCGAGCAGGCGTTGGCGGGGGGGTCCCGCCGCGAACCTACATCAACCCGCCGACAGTTCGGAGTCGGTCATCCACAAGAGGTACGGCTGTCCACATATCAACCGCGAGTTCACCAATTCATCCGCGGATGGGATATCAGGAGCGCCGAGCGACCCGTAGCGCCCACACCACCAGGGGAGCCTGCAGTGGAAGCCGGGCCACCAGCGCCGCCTTCGCCGGCGCCGGCCGGTCGCGTCGATGAGCGTCGGCGGCCATCTTCACGTTCGCCGGGAAGACCGCTACGAAGAGCGCGGCCGCCGCGAGCGCGCCGAGACGACGCGATCGGGGCGCCGCCACCAGTGCGCCGACCCCCAGTTCGATCACGCCGGATCCGTAGGTCCACTGCCGGGGGGCTCCGGGAAGTTGAGTCGGAACCATCTGGTCGTAGAACTTCGGAGCCGCGAAGTGGGTGATTGCGGCACCGACCAGCAGTCCGGCCAAGCCCAAGGCCGAGCGCGACCGAGAAGGCGATAGCTCCGGCCTGAGGTACCCGGACATCGGAAGCGAGGATGGAAGCGACGATGGAAGCGAGGATGGAAGATCGGAGAGGGCGGAGCATCGCGAAAGGGAGCGCGAAGAGGGGCGCAAAGAGGGGCGCAAAGAGAGGAATGACATGGATGCACGATGCCACGCCGACTTTTCTATGAAGTAGCAGTGTGACTGCTGAGTCAATCGGCGGGAACGGACGCTCCGAGGCGCGGCGATCTTCCCCCGGTGGGCCTCATGTCGGAACCAGTGACTATTCTTCGTGGAAGGAGCGCCGAACAGCGTCCCGTCTACTGCTAGCGCTCTTGCCAGAGCCGATCATGCACGCTGGAGGCACGTTGACCACGACCGCAGAGCCGAGTACGTCGACGGACGCCGTCGAGGTACTTCCGACCACGATCGTCGCGCGTCCGTTCCCGACGCACGAGTCGGCCAAGGGCTCGGTCTTCGGCATGCTGCTGCGCACCACCGATCACAAGGTGATCGGTCGGATGTACTTCGTGACGTCCTTCGTCTTCTTCGCCATCGGCGGCGTCATGGCCCTGATGATGCGGGCCGAGCTGGCCCGTCCCGGCATGCAGTTCCTCTCTCCCGAGCAGTACAACCAGCTCTTCACGATGCACGGCACGATCATGCTGCTCTTCTTTGCCACGCCGCTGGTCTTCGCCTTCGCCAACCTGGTGCTCCCACTGCAGATCGGCTCGCCGGACGTCGCCTTCCCGCGTCTGAATGCCTTCTCGTACTGGCTGTACCTCTTCGGTGCAATCACCGCCTGCTCCGGCTTTTTCACTCCCGGCGGCGCGGCTGATGCCGGTTGGACGCTCTACTCGCCGCTCAACAACGAACTCAACTCTCCTGGCGCCGGCACCGACCTGTGGATCATCGGCCTCGCCATCTCGGGCCTCGGCACGATCCTGGGTGCGGTCAACATGATCACCACCGTGATCACGCTGCGCGCGCCGGGCATGACGATGTTCCGGATGCCGATCTTCACCTGGAACATCCTGGTGACCTCGATGTTGGTCCTTCTCGCGTTCCCGATCCTCACCGCCGCGCTGTTGGTGCTCTGGGTAGACCGCCACATGGGCGCACTCGTCTATGACCCGTCCAACGGTGGGGCCGTTCTGTACCAGCACTTGTTCTGGTTCTTCGGGCACCCCGAGGTGTACATCATCGCCCTGCCGTTCTTCGGCATCGTCACCGAAGTCTTCCCCGTCTTCAGCCGCAAGCCGCTCTTCGGCTACAAGGGTCTGGTGCTCGCGACCCTGAGCATCGCGGCGCTCTCGCTAACGGTGTGGGCTCACCACATGTTCACCACCGGCGCCGTCCTGCTGCCCTTCTTCTCGCTCATGACGTTCCTGATCGCCGTGCCGACGGGGCTGAAGTTCTTCGCATGGATCGGCACGATGTGGCGGGGCTCGATCACATACGAGACCCCGATGCTCTTCGCCATCGGATTCATGGTGACGTTCCTCTTCGGTGGTCTCACCGGAGTGCTGCTGGCCAGCCCGCCGGTCGACTTCCACGTCGCTGACACCTACTTTGTGGTGGCCCATTTCCACTACGTCCTCTTCGGCACCATCGTCTTCGCGGCATACAGCGGCGCATACTTCTGGTTCCCGAAGTTCACCGGCCGCTACCTCGACGAGCGTCTGGGCAAGGTCCACTTCTGGTTGACGTTCTTCGGCTTCCACGGCACGTTCCTGGTCCAGCACTGGCTGGGTGCGGAGGGCATGCCGCGCCGCTACGCCGACTACCTGGCCAGCGACGGTTTCACCACGCTTAACACCATCTCGACGGTGAGTTCCTTCGTTCTCGGCCTGTCGCTGCTGCCGTTCATCTACAACATGTACAAGTCCTATCGCTACGGCGAGGTTGTCACGGCCGAAGACCCGTGGGGCCACGGCAACTCCCTCGAGTGGGCCACTTCCTGCCCGCCGCCGCGGCACAACTTCGTCTCTATCCCGCGGATTCGCTCCGAGCGTCCGGCGTTTGAGTACCACTATCCGCACCTGCTCGACCGGCTCGAATCCGAAGCGCATGCCGGCCACAAGAGCCACAAGGTGCCCGTGGGCGCTGGGACGAGCACCGGTACCGACAGCCATACCGATCCTTCGAACGGCATCTGAGCCTCGCGGGTTCCGTTGGCACGATTGAGAGTGAGTCGGTCGGAATTGGTCGGCATCCGAGCCAGCGGTGAGCGCAGCCGCCGGCGGCAGAGCGGTCAGCAGAGCGAGCGTCGGCAGACAGACCGTCGGCAGACCTTGCCGATCGTCGGCGACCAGCGGAAGGGGGACTGAACGAAATGCAGCCAACCTCATTCCTGTGCACGATCACTGGTCGCGACCGCCCCGGCGTCACGGCCGCGTTCTTCGGCGCACTGGCCGGCCATGACGTCGACGTTCGGGACGTGGAGCAGGTCGTGATCCGCGACCGGCTCATCCTGGCCATCCTTTTCGACCTCCACGGTGAGACGAGCGCGCTACGCCGGTCCTGCTCGCAGACGGCCTCCGCGCTGGGCATGGAGTGCGAGCTCGAGGTGGCCGATGAGCGGGCCATGGTGGCGCTGCGCAGCCCGCGGCTGAGTCGCAGCCACGTCATGGTGCTCGGCAAACCGCTCCGCGCCGGGGCGATCAGCGACGTGGCATCCCGGATCGCCGAGATCGGCGGGAACATCGAGTCGATCACCCAGCTCTCCAATGACCCCGCGCCGAGCATCGAGCTCGTCGTGGGAGCGCCCGACCAGCACCAATTGCGGGCCACGCTCGTTCAGGCGGCCGATGACACCGGCCTCGACATCGCGGTGGAGCCCGCGGGCCTGCGCCGACGCGCGAAGCGACTCGTCGTGCTCGACGTGGACTCGACGCTCATCCGTGACGAGGGGATCGACGTGCTGGCCGCCCACGCCGGGGTGGCCGACCAGGTTGCCGATCTGACCGAAAGGGCGATGGCTGGTGAGCTGGACTTCGAGCAGTCGCTGCGGGCCCGAGTCGGCCTGCTGGCCGGGCTGCCGGCCAGTGCCGTGGCCGAGGCGCGGGATTCACTTCGCCTCACCCCTGGTGCCCGCACCTTCGTCCGCACCCTGAAGCGATTGGGCTATCACGTCGGAGTGGTCAGCGGTGGCTTCACGCAGTTCACCGACCGCTTCGTAGCAGAGCTCGGACTCGACTTCGCGGCCGCGAATGAGCTGGAGATTGTTGACGGACGGGTCACCGGACGCCTCGTCGGAGCGATCGTGGACCGGGCGGGGAAGGCCAGTGCACTGCGGGACTTCGCGGAGAGGTTCGATGTCCCGCTGTCTCAGACGGTGGCCGTGGGCGACGGGGCGAACGACATCGACATGCTCGAAGCGGCTGGCCTCGGGATCGCCTTCAACGCGAAGGCGGCGCTGCGGGCGGCGGCGGATACCTCGGTTAACCAGCCCTTCCTCGACTCGGTGCTCTTCGTCCTCGGCATTTCGCGCGAGGAGATCGAGGAAGCGGCGGCCGAGGCCCGCTAAACCCGCCGAGGCTAAGACCCCCGGTCAAGCCGGCTGACCTCGCCTCAGGCTTGGTAGGGCGTCCCGACCAAGTGCACCCCGGCCGATTCGAGCTGCTCCAACGCTGACTCGACCGTCGCCGGTGCGACTCCGGCGGTGAGGTCGAGGCGGACCGTCGTCGTGAAGCCGTTGGCCACAGCATCCAGCGCGGTGGCCCGTACGCAGTGGTCGGTCGCGATACCGACCACCTCGACCTCGGTGATGTCTCGCTCCCTCAGCCACTCCGCAAGGCCAACTCCGTCGTGTCTGGCCTCAAAACCGGAGTAGGCGGCGGCAAACTCACCCTTGTCGAAGACGGCCGCGATCGCCGCCGTCTCCAGGTTCGGGTGCAGTTGCACGCCACCAGTCCCGACCACGCAGTGAGCGGGCCATGAGTCGACAAAATCAGGGTGTTCGCTGAAGTGCGCCCCCGGATCAATGTGATGGTCGCGGGTCGCGACGGCGAGTGCAAAGTCGGCCGACCGCAGGCGGGCACTGATCGCAGTGGCGACCGCACTCCCGCCGGCCACCGCTAGCGAGCCGCCCTCGCAGAAGTCGTTCTGTACGTCGATCACCAGTATCGCCAAGGACGTCATGGGTCACCGCACCTCCACCCGGGTCGCGATCGCCGGCTCGCCCCGGGAGAGTTTCAGCCCGTCCCACGGCAGGGTAACCATCGCCGACAGCAGGTGGGCTCGCGACTCGTCCAACGTCGCCAGCCCGTCCACCACCTGGCCCGTCCGCATGAGCGGCACCTGGAGCGGGCGTACCTGCAGTTCGGATGTCTCCGCCGCCGGGGAGGGATCAACCCCCGACGATGCGGCCACGACGATCTCCTCGACCGCGGTTCCGGTGGGTTTGTAGCTCCGGTACGCCGTCTTTCGACCGCCTTGGCTGGCCTTGTGCTCCGAGCGCTTCGCCACCGGCCGCCCGTCGACGCTCACCAGCTTGTAGACGAGACCGGCGGTGGGTGCGCCTGACCCAGTTACCACGGCCGTCCCGGCGCCGTAGGCATCCACCGGCAGCGCCGCCAGCGAGGCGATCGCGAACTCATCCAGGTCGCCGCTGACCACGATGCGGGTGTCAGTGTTTCCGAGCTCGTCCAGCTGTGCGCGGGCCTGCCGGGCGATCGGTCCGAGGTCGCCGGAGTCGATTCGCACCGCGCCGAGTGCCGTTCCGGCGGCGGCCACGGCGTTGGTGATGCCCTGGGTGATGTCGTAGGTGTCGACCAGCAGCGTCGTCCCCGGGCCGAGCGCGGCCACCTGGGAGCGGAAGGCCGCCAGTTCGTCGTCGTGCAGCAAGGTGAAGGCGTGCGCCGCGGTGCCGGCCGTGGGGACGCCGAACTCAGCTCCCGCGGCCAGGTTCGAGGTCGAGGCGAAGCCGCCGAGGTAAGCCGCTCGGGCTGAGGCGACGGCCGCGATCTCGTGGGCCCGGCGCGACCCCATCTCGATCACCGGACGTCCCTGGGCCGCACTCACCATGCGGGCGGCGGCCGCGGCGATCGCACTGTCATGGTTGAGGATCGACAGCACCACGGTCTCCAGCACGACCGCCTCGGCGAAGGTGCCGCTGACCGTCAACAGCGGGGAGTAAGGGAAGTAGAGCTCGCCCTCGGGGTAACCGTCGACGTCGCCGCTGAAGCGGTACTGGCTCAGGAACTCGGCGGTCCGCGGATCGATCACCGACGACTCCTGGAGGCCGGCGATCATCGCCGCGTCGAAGGTGAAGTCGGTGATCGCCTGCAGCACCCGCTGGGTACCGGCCACCACGCCGAAGCGCCGCCCGTCGGGGAGCCTTCGGGTGAAGACCTCGAAGACGCAGCGCCGCTGGGCCGAGCCGTCGGCCAGTGCCGCGGCCAACATGGTGAGTTCGTATCGGTCAGTTAAGAGCGCACTCGACATTCCTTGATGGTGCCAGCCCCACCTACGATGTAGGCATGGCGGGGACGATGATCAGCGGTTCGGCGACCGAGACGGGCACGGCGCTGCCGGATCTTGACCTCGATGCCCAGGCGGTGTCCAGCCCTGATCGGCCCTGGATCACGATCGTCTGGAACGACCCGATCAACTTGATGTCGTATGTGACGCACGTCTTCATGGAGGTCTTCGGCTACCCGAAGTCCAAGGCCGAGAGGCTCATGATGGACGTCCACCAGAAGGGGCGGGCCGTGGTCTCCAACGGAACCCGGGAGCGGATGGAGCTCGACGTGAACACCCTGCACGGCTACGGACTGTGGGCCACCCTGCAGCAGGACACGTGAAGGTCAGTCGGCGCCGCGGGGTCGTACGTCTGAAGCTGGAACCGGTGGAGAGCGCGCTGCTCGTCGGACTCCTGGACGACCTGGCCGAGGCACTCGAGGAACTGAGCCCGGACGACCCGGTGCGCCGTCGCCTCTACCCGGACGGCCACCGCGACGACGCCACCATCGCCGGCGAGTTCCGTGACCTCACCGAGTCGAGCCTGCACGAGGAGCGGACCCTGCGCCTAGGCCAGTGCCGGGCCGAGGTGGAGCTGGGTGTGGCCCCGCTGGAGCTCGGGGAGGACGAGGTGCGGCGGTGGCTGCAGGTCACCAACGACCTGCGCCTGGCCATCGGCACCCGGCTCGGAGTCACCGAGGAGAGCATTGTCATCGACCCCGACTCACCGGACGCGCAGGCCTGGGCGATCTACCACTGGCTCTCCGCTCTGCAGGATGCCCTCGTCGACTCGGTGATGGGCTGAGCGACTAACCTTGGCTACGTGTCACAGAACGGAGCGTCGTCATGCTGACGATTGACGTCGCCACCCGCGACGCCATCGTCGCGCATGCCCGTCGCGATCACCCCGACGAAGCCTGCGGCGTGGTAGCCGGCCGCGAAGACTCCGACCGCCCCACCCGCTACATCCCGATGCTGAACGCAGCCCGTTCGCCCACGTTCTACGAGTTCGACTCGGTGGACCTGCTGCACCTCTACCAGGAGATGGCGAAGCTCGATGAGGAGCCGGTGATCATCTATCACTCGCACACCTCCACCGAGGCGTACCCGTCGCGCACCGACATCTCCTACGCCTCCGAGCCCAACGCCCACTACGTGCTCGTCTCCACCCGCGAGGAGCTCGGCGAGGAGGTCGAGTTCCGCTCCTACCGGATCGTCGACGGGGTGGTCACCGAGGAGCCGATCACGGTGGTCGAGTCCTATGGATGAGGTGACTTCGCCCACCCCAACGCGCTCCTAGGCCGGGATGGGACGATATGAGCAGCCACACGCGTTACAAGGACGTCACCACACTGCCCGTCAGCCTCCGGCTGTCCCACCAACAGCCAGTCCGGCTGTGCAAACAAGGAGTTACCCAAGACATGGCCATTGAGGTCAAGATCCCGACCATCCTGCGCACCTACACCGGAGGCGCCAAGAACGTCGAGGCGAAGGGGGAGACGCTCTCCGCGCTCTTCGACGACCTGGACAGCAACTACGCCGGGCTCAAGGGACGGCTGATCACCGACGACGGATCGCTGCACCGTTTCGTGAACGTCTACGTCAACGACGAGGACGTCCGCTTCACCGGCTCGCTGGAGACCGTGCTGAAGGACGGCGACGCCGTCACCATTCTCCCGGCCGTCGCCGGCGGCTGACCAGCCGAAGACCGCTGACGCTGTGACCCGTTACGACTCGCTTCTCGACTCGCTGGGCAACACCCCGCTGGTTGGTCTGCCACACCTCTCGCCACGCTGGGAGGGGGAGCATCCAGTGCGCCTCTGGGCCAAGCTGGAGGATCGCAACCCGACCGGATCGATCAAGGATCGGGCTGCCCTGGCGATGATCCGCGCCGCCGAGGCTGACGGCCGTTTGACGCCGGGCTGCACGATTCTGGAGCCGACGTCCGGAAATACCGGCATCTCGCTGGCGATGGCGGCGAAGCTGCGCGGATACGGGCTGGTCTGCGTGATGCCGGAGAACACCTCGGTCGAGCGTCGGCAGTTGCTGGAGATGTTCGGCGCCCGCATCGTCTCCTCGCCGGCCGCCGGTGGGTCGAACGAGGCGGTGGCCACCGCGAAGCGGATCGCCGCCGAGAATCCCGACTGGGTGATGCTCTACCAGTACGGCAACCCGGCCAATGCGCAGGCGCACTACGACACCACCGGTCCCGAGGTGCTGCGCGACCTGCCGACGATCACGCATTTCGTGGCCGGTCTCGGGACCACCGGCACCCTGATGGGCACCGGCCGCTTCCTGCGCGAGAACGTGCCGGGCGTCCAGATCGTCGCCGCCGAGCCGCGGTACGGCGAGCTCGTCTACGGGCTGCGGAACATCGATGAGGGCTTCGTGCCGGAGCTCTACGACGACTCGGTGCTCACCACCCGATTCTCGGTCACCTCCTACGACGCCCTGCGCCGCACCCGCGACCTCATCGAGCACGAGGGAATCTTCGCCGGAATCTCAACCGGTGCGATCCTGCACGCCGCGCTCTCCATCGCCGACCGGGTCGCCGGTACCGAGAAGGCGGCCGACATCGCCTTCGTCGTGGCCGACGGCGGCTGGAAGTACCTCTCCACCGGCGCCTACGACGGCTCATTGCAGCAGGCGGCTGAGAAGCTCGAGGGGCAGCTCTGGGCCTAGCGCCCCTAGGCCCCCGACCGTGGCCTCAGCGGTGAGCGGATCGGGCACGGGCTGATCACGGCTGAGGCGTCCGCCGCAGATCTGGGATCTCGGCTCTGACGGCGCCGGGAGTTGGCTACCCTAATTGACGTGACCTTCGTTCCGCACCGCCGGCGTCTGCTGGAGAGCACCGAGGACGCGGAGCCGATGAACTGGGCCCGCGCTCTGCTGCTGATGGGCATCGCCGCCGGCGTGCTCTGGGTCATCGAGATCGTGAACTGGACGCTCGATCAGCGACTGGATCGCTTCGGCCTTCGCCCTCGCGAACTCGCGGGGCTCGAGGGTGTCGTCACGATGCCGTTCCTGCACTCCGGCCTGTGGCCGCTGCTGTCGAACACCCCGGCCTTCATCGTCCTCGGCTGGGCCGTACTCATCTCCGGCCTGCGCGTCTGGGCGGTATCCACGAGCCTCATCGTCGTGCTCGGTGGGCTGCTGACCTGGTTCGTCGCCCCGAGCGGCCTGATCATCGGGGTCAGCTCGCTCGTCTTCGGGTGGCTGGGCTACCTGCTGGCCCGCGCCTTCTTCTCCCGCAGGCTCCTCTGGATCATCGGGGCCGTCGTCGCGGCCTTCATGTTCAGCGGCCTCTTCGCCGGCCTCATCCCGTCGGTGAACAGCAACAGTTCCTGGCAGGCCCACCTCTGCGGGTTCGTCGCCGGTCTCTTCGTCGGCTGGCTGCTTCACCCGCGCAAGCAGAAGCGACTGCCGCTGCCCGCCAAGGGCAAGCTGCGCAGCTCCGGGCCGGCCGAAGGCACTGCCCCGGCGCCGACCTCATGAGCGCCCCCATCACGGCCGAATCACCGATCGGGATCTTCGACTCCGGCGTCGGTGGCCTCACCGTCGCCCGCTCGATCCTCGATCAGCTGCCGAACGAGACGCTCCTCTACGTCGGCGACACCGCACACTCGCCGTACGGGCCGAAGCCGCTGGCCGACGTTCGGCGCTACTCCCTCGAGGTGATGGACGAGCTGGTCGCGACCGGTGTGAAGGCGCTCGTGATCGCCTGCAACAGCGCCAGTGCCGCCTGCCTGCGCGACGCCCGGGAGCGTTACGACGTGCCCGTGGTCGAGGTAATTCTCCCCGCCGTCCGCCGGGCCGTGGCCGCCACCCGCAACGGCAAGATCGGGGTCATCGGAACCGTCGCGACGATCACCAGCGGGGCGTATCAGGACCTCTTCGCGGCCGCCCCCGGCGTCGAGGTCTCGGCCGCCGCCTGCCCGCGCTTCGCCGAGTTCGTCGAGCGGGGGGTGACCAGTGGCCGGCAGCTACTCGGACTGGCCGAGGCTTATCTGGCGCCGCTCAACCATGCGGGCGTCGACACCGTGGTGCTCGGCTGCACGCACTACCCGCTGCTCACCGGGCTCCTCTCGGTGGTTCTCGGCGATCAGGTCACGCTCGTCTCCAGCGCCGAGGAGACGGCGAAGGACATTTACCGCGTGCTGCTGAGCGACGACCTCCTGCGCCCAGACGATGCGCCGCCACCGCAACACATCTTCCGGGCCACCGGCTCGGGCGAGATGTTCACCAAGCTCAGTCACCGATTCCTCGGCCCGGACATCATCGATGTCGACGCGGCGGCCGCGACCGCCGGCCTGCCGTTGCCGTCGGTGCGCGCGTAGCGCTGGTACCGGGGAGCGACGGTTCGCGATGAAGCTGACCATCCTCGGCTGCTCGGGCACCGTACCCGGCCCCGACTCACCGGCCTCGGGGTACCTCGTCGAGCACGAGGGCTTCCGGCTGCTCCTCGATCTCGGGCAGGGGGCGTTGGGCGCGCTGCAGCGCTTCGCCCGGCCCGAGCAGATCGACGCGTTGTTGGTGTCGCACCTGCACCCCGATCACTTCATCGATATGACCGGACTGGCCACCTATCTGCGGTGGGGTCCCGCCCGGCTGTACCGGCGCCTGCCGGTGATCGGCCCGGTTGATACCGAGGCCCGCCTCTCTGCGGCCTGCGGCGACCCGGGTCACCCCAACGATCTCAGCGAGATCTTCGATTTCCGAACGCCGACGGATGGGGAACTCGGCCCGTTCCAGCTTGATTTCGCACGAATGCGTCATCCGATCGCCTGCGACGGCGTCCGTATCTCGGCCGGCGGACGCAGCCTGGTCTACAGCGGCGATACCGGCCCGACCAAGGCCCTGGTGACGTTGGCCCGGGACGCCGACCTGCTGCTCTGCGAAGCGGCCCTGGAGCCCGGTCAGGTGCTGCCGGAGCTGCACCTGACCGGTCGCGAGGCGGGCGAGCATGCGGCCGCCGCCGGAGTCGGGCGGTTGATCGTGACGCATGTGCCGCCGTGGGTCTCCCGCACCCAGGCGGCCGACGAAGCGCAGCAGACGTTCGATGGTCCGGTAACCGCCGCTCAGCCCGACGCCGGCTACGAACTCTGACCCGCCGGGCTCAGCTGAGCAGCGAGAGGCGCACTTGGCGCACGGCGTTGTCGACGTTCGTGTCCACCAGGCAGATCGATTGCCAGGTGCCGAGCTGCAGCCGCCCGCCGACGACCGGCACCACAGTTGACGGGCTGATGAACGCGGGCAGGACGTGATCACGCCCGTGTCCGGGTGAACCGTGCCGATGTGACCAGCGATCATCGGTCGGCAGTAGCTCACGCAGGATCGAGAGCAGATCCTCGTCCGACCCGGCCCCCGTCTCCAGAATCGCCACGCCGGCGGTCGCGTGCGGGACGAAGACATTGAGCAGCCCGTCGCCGTGGCCGGCGACGAAATGGCTGCATTCGCCGGTGAGATCGTGGACCTGCGCCCGGGACCCGGTACGAACCTGAATGGTTTCACTCAACATCCCTCCATCCTGCCGTGGTCGGTGTTTCGTCCGTCGCCGGCCAACCACCAGATGGCGGTGAGGCAGACTTGTCCCATGCAGGTCGCCGTGTTGGGAACGCTCGAAGTGCGCGTCGCCGGGCAGACCCACGGGATCTCCGGTGCCCGACTACGGGTGCTGCTCGTCGCACTCGCCCTGCGCGCTGGGCGCAGTGTCTCGGCGGCCGCCCTGGCCGATGCTCTCTGGGGCGATGAACAGCCCACCGACGTCACCAATGCTCTGCAATCCCTGGTCTCGCGGCTGCGCCGCACGCTCGGCGATGGTTCCCTGATCCAGCAGCAGCCCGGTGGCTATCGGCTGATCGCCGAATACGTGGACGCGGCCCAGTTCGCCGAGCTGACCAGCCGCGGGCGCGAAGCGCTGCGACGCGGCGACCCGACGGCGGCCGATGAACTGCTGCGCGAAGCGCTCGATCTATGGCGGGGTGAGAACCTGGCCGAGGCCGACTCCTTCGCTCAGGAGGCGCACCGGCTGCGCGAACTGCGGGCCGAGGCGTTGAGTTTGCGAATCGACGCCGACCTCGCCCTCGGACGGCACGCCGAGGTGGTCAGCGAGCTGGACGGGTTGGTTGCCCACTATCCGTTGCGAGAACAGTTCGCCGCTCAGCTGATGACCGCCCTGGCCCGCTCCGGACGCCCGGCCGAGGCGCTGGCCGTCTTCGACCGAGTGCGCACCACCCTGGCCGACGAGCTCGGGATCGACCCGTCTCCGGCCTTGACCGCGGTGCACCTGCGGATCCTGCGGGCCGACGAGGCGCCGCTGCCGACGCCGACACCTCCAACTCCCACTCCGACGCCGGCTCCAGAACAGGCATCCGACCCGCGGCACACCAACCTGCGCTCCCAGGTGAGCAGCTTCTTCGGCCGTGACGTCGAAGTGGCCCGGATCGGCGAACTGCTGGGGGAGTCCCGGCTGGTGAGTGTGGTCGGGCCGGGCGGGGCCGGAAAGACCCGGTTGGCCACGGAGGCCGCGGCCGGGCTCATCGACGAGGTGCCGGACGGAATCTGGCTGGCCGAACTGGCGTCGGTCAGCGACGGAGCCGACGTGCCGCAGACGGTCCTGGATTCTCTGGGGATTCGCGAATCGATCCTGGTCGAGCGGGGCGGCAAGCCGATCACTCGTCGTGATGCGATGAGCCGGCTGCTGGAAGACCTGCGCACCAAGGAGCTGATCATCGTGCTCGACAACTGCGAGCACGTCGTCGAGGCGGCGGCCGAGGTCGCCGACCAGCTGCTGGCCCACTGCCCGGGGCTGCGGATTCTCGCGACCAGCCGGGAACCGCTCGGCATCGTCGGTGAGTCGCTGGTTGCGGTACCGCCGCTCGGGCAGCCGGCCCCGGACGCGACGCCGGAGCAGGCGTTGCAGTTCCACGCCGTCCAGTTGCTGGTCGACCGGGCGACCGCCGTCCAGCCCGACTTCCGGGTCGACGAATCCACCGTGGCTGATGTCATCGAGATCGTGCGTCGCCTCGACGGCCTGCCGCTCGCGATCGAGCTGGCCGCGGCCCGACTGCGCACCCTCTCCGTACGCGAGGTGGCCGCCCGTCTCTCTGACCGCTTCCGGCTTCTCACCGGCGGCAGCCGGACCGCGCTTCCCCGCCATCGCACGCTGCGAGCGGTGGTCGAGTGGAGTTGGGACCTGCTGAGCGACCCGGAGCGGCTGCTCTGCGAACGCCTGGCGATTTTCCCGGCCGGCGCGACTCTGGACAGCGCCGAGGCGGTCTGCAGCGGGGATGGGGTTGAGCGGGCCGACATGCTCGACCTCCTCTCGTCGCTGGTCGACAAGTCACTGCTGCAGCGCAGCGGAGCCGACGGCACCCGCTACCGAATGCTGGAGACGATCCGCGAGTTCGGAGTCGAGCGGCTGGCCAATCGTGGCGAGACGCCGGCGATGTTCGCCCGGCACGCCCGCTACTTCGCCGCCCTGGTGCACCGGGCGCAGCCTCACCTGCATGAGGCGGGCCAGTTGCGTTGGATCGCGCTGCTCGAGGCCGAGCGCGACAACATCCTCACCGCTCTGCGCAGTTTCGGCGCCCAGGAACAGGCGCAAGAGGCGGTGCGGTTGGCCATCGACATCGGCTGGTACTGGATGCTCGTCGGCAAGAACCGGGAGGTCGCCACCTGGATCGGTTACGCGCTTTCAATACCGGGGGAGGTGGACGACGCCGCGCGAGCGCTCGCCGACGCACTCAACGCCATCGGCACCCTCTCGATCGACGCCGAGCTCGATTTCAACGGGGTTGAGCAGGGTCTGGCCCGGTTGGCTGACGTGGGCCACCGGCTTGGTGAGATCGACCTCTCCGAGGAGCCGATGGCCATCATGCTGCGGCCGGTGCTGGCGATGTTCGGAGGCGACGACGACAAGTTGGAGGGTCTGCTCGAGGAGGCGCTGCAGAACCCGGACCCCTGGGTACGGGCCGCGGTCCGGGTTTTCCGTACCAATCTGGCCGAGAACCAGGGTGATCTGGAGACGATGCGTAGCGACGCCGGTATCGCGCTTGCCGAGTTCCGTCGACTCGGTGAGCGCTGGGGTCTGGCCAACTGCCTGCAGGTGATGGGGCTGGTGCACACCCTCGACGGTGATCTCCTCCTCGCCGCGGAAGCGTATGAGGAGGCCCTCGCCCTGGCCGCTGAACTGGGTTCGAGTGAGGACCGGGCCATGCTTTGGATCCGGCTGGCCGACGTCCGAATGCGGCTGGGAGAGCCGGAGGCTGCGCGCGCAGCGGTGATGCAGGCCCAGGAGACGAGCGACAAATCCGGTTTCGGGATGGAGCAGATCCTCGTCGACTCCGTACTGGCTGACGTGGCCCGCATCAACGGCGACCTGGTCGAGGCGAGCGAGCGGCAGGCCGAGGCGCTGCGCCGGATGGAGCTGGTGCCGCATTCGCACCCGATCCAGGGGCACGGGGAGGCGATGATCGTCGCGATGGGGGCCAAGGCCGAACTCGGACTCGGCAATATCGAGCTGGCCCGGGAAATGCTGGCCCGGGCCTTCCGCGCCGGCGTCGGCACGACCGACATGCCGATTGTGGCGATCGTCGGCGTCGGGACCGCTGAGCTGGCCTACCAGCTGGAGAAGTACGGCGACGCGGCTGAGATCCTCGGCGCAGCGGCCCGGCTGCGCGGATCGCCCGACAGCACACAGCTCGACATCCGACGACTCACCGAAGGACTGGTGGGCGCCCTCGGCCAGCAGCAGTTTGACGAGACCTACCAGAAAGGCCGGGCAACCGACCGCGATGCGGCGATTGCCCGGCTCGATCCGGGGCTGCTTGACTAGTCCTCGGTGTAGCTAACTGCTTTAGGCGCGACGCTTGTAGGCCCGCAACGCGAGCGGGACGAAGACCACCAGCAGGATCGCCATCCACAGAAACGTCCAGGCCAGATCGACGGCGACCGGACCACCGATCAGCAACCCGCGGTCGGCGTTCACCAGGTGGGTGATCGGGTTGGCCTTGACGAAGGCCTGCAGCCAGCCCGGCATCGTGGCGGTGTCGACGAAGGTGCTGCTGCCGAAGGAGAGCGGCAACACCAGCAGGAACATGAAACCCTGCACCGCTCCCGGCGTGCGTGCCTTCATGCCGACGAAGACGGAGATCCAGCAGAAGCAGAGCGCGAAGGCCATCGACAGGCCGAGAGCGGAGGCCAGTGCGTACGGATTGGTCTCGATGCGGAATCCGATGATGTACCCGAAGCCGAGAAATATGGCGAAGAGCAGCAGGTAGCGCACCACGTCGGCCAGCACGGCGCCGACCAGGGGAGCCGAACGGGCAATCGGGAGTGACCGGAACCGGTCGAAGACGCCCTTCTCGATGTCGGCATTGAGGTTCTGGCCGAGGGCCACACCGGCCATGGCGATCGACTGGCCGAGCAGACCCGGCAGCAGGAACTGCAGGTACTGGTGCTGCGACCCCTGGCCGATGGCCCCGCCGAAGATGTAGGTGAAGAGCAGCAGGAAGATCACCGGCTGCAGCGTCACATCGACCAGGGCCTCCGGCGTGCGTAGCGTCTTGATCAGGCTGCGCTTGGCCAGCGCCATCGAATGGCGAAGCACCGCGAAGCGGCGGGGGGCGGCTGCGGTGGCGGCCGCCGGCATCGGAGCGTTCGGACGCTCCGGCGTGGAGAGGCGCCCCGGCTGGGGTGCTGGGTCGGAGATGGTGACGGTCATGCGACGGCCCCTTCACTCAGTTGGGCGGAGTTGGTCGCGGAGTCGGGCGCGGTGTCGGTCGCGGTGTGGTGCGCCGGACCGGCCGACTGGGTGGAGTTTCGGGTGCCGGTGAGGGAGAAGAAGACCTCGTCCAGACTCGGCAGGTGCAGGGAGAGTTCGGTGACGGCGATCCCGGCGCTGCTCAGCCGGCTGACCGTCGCAGCCAGCGCGCCGTCGTCGGGGACCGAGACGCTGACGATGCCACGGGCCGGCGACTCGGGGCGGGCCTGGGCCACCTCGGCCAGGATGCTCGAAACCTCGTCGACGCGCGTCACATCCACCGGCCGCACGGTCAGCGTCTGCCCGCCGACGACCCGCTTCAGGCCGTCCGGGGTGTCGTGGGCGATGACGTGACCGTGGTCGATGACCGTGATCTCATCGGCCAGGGCGTCGGCCTCCTCGAGATACTGCGTGGTCAGCAGCACCGTCGAGCCGTCGGTGACCAGGTTGCGTACCACGTCCCACATGTCCTCCCGCTTGGCCGGGTCGAGGCCGGTGGTGGGTTCGTCCAGGAAGATGACGGACGGTCGTCCGACCAGCGAGGCGGCCAGGTCCAGGCGGCGGCGCATTCCGCCGCTATAGGTCTTAGCCATCCGGTTCGCGGAGTCCCGCAGATCGAACCACTCCAGCAGCTCGGCCGCCCGGGCCCGCGCGGCGCGGGCCGGCAGGTCGAGCAGTTGCCCGATGAGCACCAGGTTCTGGGTGCCGGTGAGATCCTCGTCGACCGACGCGTACTGGCCGGTGAGGCCGATGCTCTGCCGGACCTCGAACGGATTCTTGGCGACGTCGAAGCCGGCCACCTGCGCGCGGCCGGCGTCGGCGCGCAGCAGGGTGGCGAGAATCCGGACGGCAGTCGTCTTGCCGGCACCGTTCGGGCCGAGCACGCCGAGCACCGTGCCCGGACGGGCAGCGAGGCTGACCCCGTCCAGGGCCAGCGTGCTGCCGGCACCCTTGCCGAATCGTTTGGTGAGGCCCACGGCCTCGATTGCATAAGTCATGACACTGATACTGCGGCACGCCCCTGACACTCCGCGCACAGTTCGCTGACAGCATGAGCCGGCCCATGATCGGCGGCTGACAGCATCATCCGGCCATCATCGGCGGCCGACAGCTACGAAACAGCTACGGTGAACGCGCGCAGAGCGGCGGCGGCGGCGACCCCGCCGCGTCCTCGAATCAGTGTCGGAGCTTCCCCGTACAGTGCAAATCATGTCTAGCACTCAGCGCCCGGACGGTCGCGCGGTCGACCAGCTCCGCCCGATCACCATCACCCGCAACTGGCAGGCCTACGCCGAGGGCTCCGCGCTCATCGAATTCGGCGAGACCAAGGTGCTCTGCGCGGCCTCGGTCGTGCAGGGCGTGCCGCGCTGGCGCAAGGGCAGCGGCCTGGGCTGGGTCACCGCGGAGTACTCGATGCTGCCGCGAGCCACCCTGACCCGCAACGACCGGGAGTCGGTACGGGGCAAGCTCGGCGGCCGCACCCACGAGATCTCCCGCCTCATCGGCCGAAGCCTGCGCGCGGCGATCGACCTCAAGGCCCTCGGGGAGAACTCGATCTCGCTCGACTGTGACGTCATCCAGGCTGACGGCGGCACCCGCACCGCCGCGATCACCGGGGCCTACGTGGCACTGGCTGACGCGGTGAGCTGGCTCGATGCGAAGGGGGCGCTGGCCAGCGCCAACCCGATCATCAACCCGGTCTCGGCGGTCTCGGTCGGAGTCATCGACGGGCAGCCCCGCCTGGACCTGATGTACGAGGAGGACGTCCGGGCCGAGACCGACATGAACGTCGTCGTCACCGGTTCCGGTGAGTTCATCGAGGTGCAGGGCACCGCCGAAGGTGCGCCGTTCCGTCGTGACGAGCTCGACGCGCTACTGGATCTGGCCGTCTCCGGCTGCGCACAGCTCGACGCGCTGCAGAGGCAGGCACTGGCCCGGTGAGCGACCCGGCGAAGGTGCTACTGGCCACTCGCAACGCCAAGAAGCTCGGTGAGCTCCGGCGGATTCTCGAGCCGCTGGTGAGTGTTACCGTGCTCGGCCTCGATGACGTCGCGGAGTACGAAGAAGTCCCGGAGACCGGGGCGACCTTCGCCGAGAATGCGCTGCTCAAGGCTCGGGAAGGGGCCAAGCACACCGGCCTCGTCACCGTCGCCGACGACTCCGGCCTGGAGGTGGATGCCCTCAACGGCATGCCGGGGGTGCTCTCGGCTCGCTGGGCCGGGCGGCACGGCGACGACGAAGCGAACCTGAAGCTGGTGCTGGCCCAACTGGGTGACACGCCCGACGATCGCCGCGGCGGACGCTTCGTCTGCGCCGCTGCGCTGGCCTCCCCGTCCGGGGTCGAACACGTCGAGCTGGGAACGATGCCCGGCCGGCTGATCCGTGAACCGGTGGGCGCCAACGGCTTCGGCTATGACCCGATCTTCGTGCCTGAGGGGCAGCCGACAGCCTCGGGAGTGCCCGCAGATCGCACCAGTGCTGAGCTCGACCCCGCCGAGAAGGACGCGATCAGCCACCGGTCGGCGGCGCTTCGGGCGCTCCTGCCCTTTCTGCTCGAACAGTTCCCGAGCCGCTGAGGCCGGGCGAGTAATCAGGCGAGTGAGGGGCAAGAGCGACGGTGGGTCCAGTGCTGATAGGCGGAAACAAGGACGCGGCGAACTACGGCCAGGCGGTGCTCACCGGCGAGCTCGTACGGCTTCGAGCCACCCGCTCCGAAGATCTCGACCTGCTCGCCCGATGGCAGCAGGACCCGAGCGTGCTCGTCACCCTGCAGGGGTGGCTCAGGCCGCCGTCGGAGGCGGCGGCCAAGGCGTCCACGGCCGAGCGAACCGCCAACGACGGGGACGGCAAGGTTGGGTTCGCGATCGAGACACGATGGAGCGCCGCCGTGGAGCCGACGCTCATCGGCCAGATCAACGCCTTCGACATCCGCCCCCAGGGTCGCTCGGCGAGCGTCGGCGTCTTTCTCGGGCCAGAGTTCAGCGGCCATGGTTACGGCACGGACGCGTTACGCACGATGGTGGGTTACCTCTTCCGCGAGGTGGGGCTGCATCGGGTCCAGCTCGCGGTGGCCGACTTCAACACGGCCGGCCGACAGGCCTATCGCAAGGCCGGCTTCGTCGAGGAGGGGTGCCGCCGGAAGGCCATCTTCCATGACGGCGGCTGGCATGACGAGATCCAGCTGGCGATCCTCAGCCCTGAGTGGGCGCCGGGTGCGAGTCAGGGCGGCACCGGTCCCGTTGGAGGCGCGTCGTCATGAGCGAGCTGACCAACTCCGACTCCGCCCGCGAGTACGCCGAATCGGTGCTGGTGGGCGAGCGGGTCCGGTTCCGAGGCACGCGCGAGGATGACCTGGCCACGCTGGTCGTCTGGCAGACCAACCCCCGCGTGCTGGCGACGCTGACTGACTGGGTGATACCGGTGTCCGAGGCCGCCGCCCGGGAGAGGTTCGCCGAGTGGAGTGCCAATCAGGGCAACGACATCGGCTTCTCGGTCGAGACGCGGCCCACCCCCGACGCCGAGCCGGAGCTGATCGGCCACGTCGGCGCCTTTGGGATCCGCCCACAGGGGCGCTGCGCGACGCTCGGTCTCCTCATCGGCCCTGAGCACGCCCGGCACGGTTACGGCACCGATGCCATCCGCCTCATCATCAGCTACCTCTTCCGGGAGGTCGGGCTGCATCGCGTGCAGGCGACCGTGGCCGCCTTCAATGTCGCCAGTCTGTACGCCTGCGCACGAGCCGGGTTGATCGAGGAGGGTCGGCGGCGAGAGGCCGTCTTCCATGACGGCGCGTGGTACGACGAGGTGCTGGTGTCGATCCTGGACGAGGAGTGGCTAGCCCCGCCACAGTGAGAAGCGTCCGCCGAGCGGGGGCGCGTCCGAGCGGGATCAGGCGACGATCTGGCTGATGAGCCAGGCCTCGCTGCTGACCTGCTTCATCGACGTGCTCGGCACCGGATTGAGCGGAGCGTCCTGATGCTGTGGTGCCGGGCGTCCGAAGAAGTAGCCCTGCGCATGCGAGCAGCCGAGCTCGGTCAGCACCCGCGCCTGGCGTGCGGTCTCCACACCCTCGGCCACGATCTTCAGGTCCAGCGCCATCGCCATCGCAACGATCGCCCGCAGCACTGGCATCTCACCGCCCTGCTCCGGTATCGCCGCGACGAAGGACTGGTCGACCTTCAGCACGTTCGCCGGCAGGTTCTCCAGGCGGTTCAACGACGAGTAGCCGGTGCCGAAGTCGTCGATGGCGATCCGTACGCCGAGTTCGCGCAGGTCACGCAGCACGGCGAGAACCCGCAGGTGGTCGGCGTCGAAGGTCGACTCGGTGACCTCGATGATCAGCGCGGACGGGTCCAGGTCGGCTTCGGCGAGGGCCTGGGCGACGTAGTCCCCGTATTCGGGGTTGGTCAGTTCGTGGCCGGAGGCGTTCACCGAGATCGATCGCGGCACACCGGTCTCGCGGATGTGCGCCGCGGTGCGGGCGCACGCCTCACGCAGCATCCAACGCCCGAGGACATGAATCGCCCCGCTGGTCTCGGCCAGCTGGATGAACTCGCCCGGGGCGACCATCCCGCGTTCCGGGTGGTTCCACCGGATCAGCGCCTCGTCGCCGGTGACCGCCCCGCGCTTGAGGTCGACGATCGGCTGGAAGTAGACCTCGAACTGCCCGTCCTGCAGGGCGCGGTACAGCTGCGCCGCGGCCGAGGCGTCGTCGACGACGCCGAACTGGGAGGTCTGGCCACCGCCGCCACTCTTGGCGTTGTACAGCGCCACGTCGGCGCGGCCGAGCAGCTTCGACTGGGAGTCGTCCGGGCGAAGTTCCGCCACGCCGGCCGAGAACGACGCCTCATGTAGCACCGCGGCGCGAAGCGAATCGGCCAGACCCGCCGCCCGATTGGCTGTGTAGCCGGGGAGGATGAGCGCGAACTCGTCGCCGCCCTGCCGGCAGAGCACCTTCGAGCGGGAGACCATCGGCTTCCAGATCGCGGCGAGCGCGCTCAGTAAGCGGTCACCCTCGCTGTGCCCGGCGAGGTCGTTCACCGACTTGAAGTCGTCGAGATCCATCACCACTACGGCCAGCGGGCTCTCGTTGCGCTGCGCGTCGGCGATCGCCTGGGTCAGGCGCAGTTCGAAGCCGAGACGGCTGTAGAGCCCGGTGAGTGGATCACGTTCGGCTGCCGCCGCGGCCCGGGTCAGCCAGACCACGGCGAAGGCCAGGATGACGAGGCAGCCCTGCAGGTAGAGCACCTGGGCCTCGATCAGGCCGCTGTAGTGGAAGGCGAAAGCCGAGCAGGCCTCGACCAACGCGATGTGCGCCAGCGCCGCCCCCCACGGGAAGTAGAAGGAGGCCCCCAGCACCACGAGCATGAACATGATCGCGTCGTCGAGGGCGGAGACCTGGTCGTCCGGCCCAACCATGCAGACGGCGACCGTGATGATGACCGTCGCTGAGACGAGCAGGGGATGAAAGGCGATGTGCGGTATGCGGTGGCCGACGGCGATCGTGACAATCCCGGAGATGATCGTGACAACCGCCACCGCGGTGAGGAGAGTCGTGTTCGGCAGCGGGACCGGTTGCAGGTAAAGCCCGCAGATCCCGAAGACGCCCGCGATGATGAAGGCCAGGCCGGTGGTGGAGGCGATGATGCGGACCCCGCCGACGGCCGGCTTTCGCTGGGCGGCGGCCCAGATGACGCGTAGGCGGTACCGCAGCACGGCACGCAGCGTGACCGCATGGGTCGCGGCGACCGGCGCGGAGCCACTTACTTCGTGCATTCTCACCGAGACATTCCATGTCGGAGCTACGCCGTGTCTCCCACGGCTCGAAGCAAGCAGTCTCTCCTAGCTGGCCGCTCTTCGCACTTCGAAAAATGCGGCCCTCAGAAAATGCGCAGCCGGCTCCGCGGGTCTGTCCGCTGGTCGGTCCGAGCCGGCGCGCGGCGGATCCGGCTAGTGTCCGCCGTGCTCCTCGAGGGCGATCTCGTCGGAGGCGGAGACGCCGGCCGGCAGGTCAACCGTGGTCTTCGGTCCGGTGAACCAGTGCTTCACCGACAGGTGCCAGTAGATCCAGAGCAGAATCAGCGCTCCGATCACGATGATCGGGGTGTAGTTGACGTACTTCCAGGCGAACCCGGGGCTCCAGGGGACACCGAGGGCGGAGGTCGGGAAGAGGGCCACCAGAGACGTCACGAGAATCTCGGCGACCGCGATCAGGCACATCCACTTGTACTTCGCGCCCAGCGTCCAGGCGCCGGCGACGAACTTGGAGCCGGCCTTCCAGCGCAGGAAGATGGGGATGGCAAAGGCCAGATAAAGCCCGACCACCCCGATCGAGACCACGGCGTAGAAGGCGATCGGCACGATGATCGGCGCGTCGGCCGTGCCGACGTTGACCTTCACCAGCGCCGGCAGGGTGATGATGACGGCGATGATGGCCGAGGCGATGACCCCGTGCACCGGAACCTTGTTCTTGTTCAGCTTCGACCAGTAGCGCGAGCCCGGCACCGCCCGGTCACGACTGAAGGCGTAGAGCATCCGGGTGGTGCTGGTCATGCAGGCGCAGGTGCAGAAGAACTGCCCGGCGGCCGAGATGAAGAGCACGGTGCCGGCCCAGCCCGAGGTGAGCGCCTGGTTGAAGATCGTGGCCACCGCGCCACCTCCGGCGGTGACACCGTCCTTGTCCTGCACCGCGAAGAGGAAGGCGAGCAGCAGGATCCAGCCTCCGATGGCCGAGTAGAAGATCGACTGCCAGATGCCGCGGGCCGCGGAGCCAGCGGCACTCTTCGTCTCCTCGGAGAGGTGGGCCGAGGCGTCATAGCCGGTGATCGTGTACTGGGTCAGGATCATCGAGATCGGCAGGACGCAGAGGATGAAGCCGATGCTCCCGGTCTCACCGCCGAAGAATCCGCTGTTGTTGACGGTGCCGGTGAAGACGGATTTGACGCTGGCGTGGTGCGCCCCCGGCTTCAGGGCGAAGATCAGGATCGCGACGACGGCCGCGGCGCCGAAGACGTGCCACCAGACGGAGATGTTGTTCAGCACGGCCAGCAGATGACTGGAGAAGATGTTCACCATCGCGGCCAGGGCCAGAACGATGATGAAGTAGACGAAGATCCGGTGCAGGTCACCCGCGGTGTAGCCACTGTCGAAGGTGCCGAGCGTGAGGTCGGTGAAGGTGGCGCAGCCGTAAGCCACCGAGGCGTCGATGGCCAGCAGACCGATCAGGTTGAGCCAGCCGGTGTAGAAGCCGGCCTTGGGGCCGCCGAGCTTCGAGGCCCACCAGTAGATACCGCCCGAGGTCGGGAAGGCCGAGACGAGTTCGGACATGCAGAGCCCGATGATCAGGATGAGGGTCGCGACGATCGGCCAGCCCCAGGCAATCGCCGCCGGGCCACCGTTGTTCCAACCCAGGCCGAAGCTGGTGAAACATCCGGCCAGGATCGAGATGATCGAGAAGGAGATGGCAAAGTTGGAGAAGCCGGACCAGGAACGGTTGAGCTCCTGCTTGTAGCCGAGTTCTGCGAGTCGACGCTCGTCCTCGCTAAGCTCGGTGACCTCGGTCATGAGATTTCCCCCGTCGTGTTCGGAAAGTGGCGGACCCGAATGAGTCAGCCCGGACCAGCCATGTGGCGCTGCGCAGCGGAGTGAAGGGTTAGGAGAGCGAACGATCGTGAGGCGATGTTAGACACCTCACCCATAAACGGTCTAGTACCCAAACCTTTAATCGGCGCGTCGTGCCGGTTCCGGCATGAACGCGACGTGGCTGTGCGCCCTTCGGACGCGGTGCCGCTACCGTTGGGTGGGGGTCGGACAGGCCCCGGCGGGGCGCACAGCCGTGCCGGCAGTTGAGTGAAGCGGAGCCAGTTTTCTATGCGAATCACCGGATTAGGTCATGCCAGCGCGTTGATCGAGACGCGTTTCGGCAGCATCCTCACCGATCCCTGGGTGAATCCGGCCTACTTCGGCTCCTGGTTTCCGTTCCCGGACAACTCCCAGCTGGATTGGGAGACGCTGGGCCAGGCGGACTACCTCTTCGTCTCGCATCTGCACCACGACCACTTCGACCCCGAGCACCTGCGTCGCTTCATCAGCAAGGACGCGACCGTGCTGCTGCCGGCCTTCCCGACGTCGGAGCTGGAGGATGCCCTGCGCGATCTGGGCTTCCACTCCTTCGTCAAGACGGTCTCGGAGGAGGTCGTCGAAGTCGACGGCCTGCAGATCATGATCCAGTCGCTCACCTCGCCGACCGACGGCCCGATCGGCGACTCGTCGCTCTGGGTCAGTGATGGCACCACCCGGCTGCTCAACCAGAACGACGCTCGACCCTCCAACCTCGACCGCTTTCTGGAGCTCGGCCCGGTCGACGCGTACTTGATCCAGTTCTCCGGCGCGATCTGGTTCCCGATGGTCTACGAGCTGCCGAAGCGAGCCAAAGAGGCGCTCGGCGCGACGAAGCGGGCCCGTCAGTTCGACCGGTCACTGCGCTACATCGAAGAGCTCGGAGCGAAGTACGTCTACCCGACGGCTGGACCACCCTGCTTCCTGGACGAGGAACTCTGGGGCTTCAACGACATCTTCGACGACGAGTCGAACATCTTCCCCGACCAGAGCGTCTACCTGCGATTCCTGCAGGAGAAGGGGCACGACGAGGGGCGGCTGCTGCTGCCCGGAAGCGTCACCAACGTCACCGAGGCGGGCGCGCCGGTGCACCACCCGATCAGCGACTCCGAGGTCGAGGCGCTCTTTGCCGACAAGACGAGCTACCTGCGCGCCATGCAGGCCCGGCGGATGCCTGAGGTCGAGGCGCTGAAGAAGACCTGGGCCCACCCGGAGATCGACGTTCTCACCGCGTTGCAGGAGTGGTTCACCCCGCTGCTGGTCGAGGCCGACCAGATGGCCGCGGGCATCAACGGCGGAGTCCGGATCACCGCCGAGGACGCCGAGCGCGGTGACGTCGACCTGATCCTCGATTTCGAAACCCGCGAGGTGCGGGCCTACAACGAGGAGAAGGTGCGCTACCGCTTCCGCACCCGCCGGGCCTACCTGGAGCACCTGATCTTCGAGCACGAGATCGACTGGGTGAACAGCCTCTTCCTCTCCTGCCGCTTCTCGGCGCTGCGCATCGGGCCGTACAACGAATTCATCTACACGTTCTTCAAGTGCTTGTCGGAGGAGCGGCTCAACTACGCCGAGGGTTGGTTCGCCGAGAAGAACAACGACGACGAGACGATCGTGATGGACGGCTGGGAGATCCAGCGGCGCTGCCCACATCTCAAGGCCGATCTCACCCGCTTCGGGGAGATTGAGGACGGCGTGCTGACCTGCCAGATGCACGGCTGGAAGTGGCGCCTGGCCGACGGGAAGTGCCTGAGCTCAGTCGGCACCGAGCTGCGCAGTGCGCCGGTCGGCGAGGCGGCCACCGAGTCAGCCGGCGCGGCCGCCAGCAGTTAGGTCGCTGTCGCCGACCGGTCAGTGGTGGCGCTGCCCGGTGGCGGCGGCGAAGGCCCCGAGGCCAAGGTAGGCGAGGCCGCTCACGTAGCGCTGCCGCCGAAGGATGGCCGGCCGGCGCTGCAGCAGCCGTCCGATCGAGCCGGAGCTGAAGGCGAAGACCAGGTCGAAGCTGAGCCCGACGACGACGAAGATCGCGCCCAGTAGGAAGGTTTGGGCCGCCACCGGACCACGAGCCGGGTCGAGGAACTGCGGGAAGAACGCGACGAAGAAGAGGGCGACCTTCGGATTGGTGATCCCGACCAGGAAGGCCTCACGGGCCGAGCGGCGGGCGCTGGCCGGGGTCGAATCGAGCTGCCGCTCGATCTCGCCGCCACCGAGAATCGTCCGTAATCCTAGGTAGATTAAGTAAGCGGCGCCGGCGTAGCGGATCACCGAGAAGGCTATGGCCGATGATGCGAGGACCGCGCTGAACCCGAACGCGGTGGCCACCACGAAGACCGTGGTCGCGGCCTCGATGCCGAAGGCCGAGACGACGGCGGCCTGGCGACCGCTGCCGATACCGCGGGCCAGCAGGAAGAACATGTTCGGCCCCGGCAGCAGGATCAGCAGCACGGTGGCGCCGAGGAAGGAGAGCAGCACGGACGTGGTGGGCACGTCCGAGACGTTACTGCCTGCCCGCCGCGGCTGCTCGGAATAGCGGGATGGTGAAAATCGTTCTCAATAACGTCTAGAGAGGACGGTCATCGTGAAGGCACGTAACTCGTTGAAGGCATTGAAGGCCAAGGACGGATCGATCGTGGTTCGTCGCCGTGGTCGCTCGTTCGTGATCAACAAGCGCAACCCGCGCTGGAACGCCCGGCAGGGCTAACCAGAGCGAACTGCCCGGCAGGCGGGTCAGCCTCGCCGGGCAGAATTCTGTGGGGCCGGAGGGACTCGAACCCTCACTGGTACGGACCTAAACCGTATGCCTCTGCCAATTGGGCTACGGCCCCAAACCGTGCAACAGCCTAGCGTGACTCAGCCCGGGGCGGGTCAGAACTCAGACCGACAGGTCGCGCCGCAGTTTCGCGACGTGACCGGTTGCCTTGACGTTGTACTGAGCCGTCTCGATCTTGCCCGCCTCGTCGACGACGAAGGTGGAGCGGATCACGCCGACGACGGTCTTGCCGTACATGGTCTTCTCGCCGAACGCCCCGTACGCCTTCAGCACCTCGCGGTCGGGGTCGCTCAGCAGCGGGAAGGTGAGCGCCTCGGCGTCGCGGAACTTGGCCAGCTTGGCTGGCTTGTCGGGCGAGATGCCGAGCACCGCGAACCCGGCGTCATTGAGTTCAGCGAGGTTGTCGCGGAAGTCGCAGGCCTGTTTGGTGCAGCCGGGGGTCGAGGCCGCCGGGTAGAAGTAGACGACGACCTTGCGGCCGCGGTAGTCGTCGAGCGAGACGTTCTGGCCGTCGGCGTCGGGCAGGGTGAAGTCCGGGGCTGAGTCCCCAGGGGCTAGGCGGGTCATGGCTCTCACGCTATCCGGTGGGCACCGACTAGGCTTGAGCGACCCGAACCAGTGAGACGAAGGGAAGTTAGACGTGCCTCGTACGGCCGAACAGATCCAGCAGGAGATCGAGCAGGCTCGGGTATCGCTCGCGACCACCGTCGACGAGCTAGCTGAGCGGGCCAACCCGAAGCACATCGCCGATGATGCCAAGAACGCACTGCTGGCCCGGGCCCAGAGCCCACAGGGCAAGGCGGTCATCGGCGGGGTGAGCGTGTTGATCGTGGTCTATTTCGCGCGAAACCTGCGCAAGGCCAAGCGCAACCGGAATCGGTGACCAGCGCAGTTCTGCTGCTCTCCTGTCCTGATCAGCGTGGACTGGTGGCTGCGGTCGCCGACTTCGTGCTCCGCCACGGCGGCAACGTCGTACACGCCGAACAGCACGTCGACCGGGAGGCCGGCGTCTTCTTCCAGCGGGTCGAGTTCGATCTTGATGGCGGTGATCTGGCCCGCGACGAGGTCGCCCCGGCCTTCGCCGAGGTGGCTCGGCGTTTCCAGATGAACGTCGCGGTGCGCTTCACCGACGAGCGCCCGCGGATCGCGCTGCTGGCCTCCAAACAGCCGCACTGCCTGGCCGACCTGCTGGCCCGCTGGCGTGCCGACGAGCTTCCGGCCGAGGTCGTCGCGGTCATCAGCAACCACGAGGACCATGCGGCCCTCGCTCACTTCAGCGGAGCGCCGTTCCACTATCTTCCGGTGACGCCACCGACCAAAGCGCAGCAGGAGCGTCAGATCCTGCAGGTGCTGGCCGAGGCTGATGTCGAGCTGGTCGTGCTGGCCCGCTACATGCAGGTGCTCGGCCCGCCGCTGCTCGACGCCTACCCGGCGAGAATCATCAATATTCACCACTCATTCCTACCGGCCTTCGTCGGCGCCCGCCCGTATCACCAGGCCCAGACCCGCGGTGTGAAGATCATCGGTGCGACCGCCCACTACGCGAGTGCCGATCTCGACGAGGGGCCGATCATCGCCCAGGACGTGGAGGCGGTCTCGCACCGCGACTCGGTGAGTGACCTGGTGCGCAAGGGGCGTGATCTGGAGACGGTGGTACTGGCCCGGGCCGTTCGCGCTCATCTGGAGCACCGCACGCTGGTCTTCGGCAACAAGACGATCGTCTTCGGCTGAGGCGGCGTCTCCGCTCCAGCCGGGCGGACGGCTCAGAATCGGAAGCGGAGAGTGTCACCCGGACGCAGCTGCCCACAGTGCGGCAGGTCGGCGGAGTGCACCACGGCGATCACCGGATAGCCGCCGGTCACGGGTGCGTCAGCTCCGAGCAGGATCGGATTGCCGCTGGGGGGAACCTGCAGCGCTCCGGGCAGGGTCGCCTCACTCGGCAGTTCGCCGGGCACCGAGCGGTCCAGCGGCGGCCCGTCGAGGCGGACGCCGACCCGACTGGAGTCGCTACGAACTCGCCAGTCGGTCGCGGTGAGCAACCTCAGCGCGTCGGCGCTGAACCAGTCGTCCCGGGGGCCGGGGACCACGCGCAGCCGGGGCGGGGCCACCGCGGCCAGGGCCAGGGCACCGTCGATCCCGCCCTGCACCTGCGTGCCGACCGGCAGCAGGTCACCCGGTTGCAGCACCGGCGGTCCGATCCCGCTGAGGGTGTCGGTGCTGCGGGAACCGAGAACCGGCGGCACGTCGAGGCCACCGCGAACCGCGAGATACGTGCGCAGTCCGGAGGTTGGCCGGCCCAGCCGCAGTTCAGTCCCGGCCGGAAGCGAGAGCGCGACGTGATGGTCGACGCCGCCGCAGTCGGCACCGGCCAGCGCGATGCTCACCGCCGATTCGCAGCGCACTACCAGTCCGCCGAGAGTCACCTCGATCGCCGCCGCTGACGGCACGTTCCCGACCAGCCGATTGGCTAGTTGCAGGGATGCGCTGTCGGCGGCCCCACTCGTGCTGACGCCGAGGTGGGCGTAGCCGAAGCGGCCGAGGTCTTGAATCGTCGCCAGCGGACCGGGGTGCAGCACCCGTAGCGTCATATCGCCTCGAACCGAACGGTGTCGCCAGGACTCAGCAACGCCGGCGAGTTCGCGGCGAGATCCCAGAGCGTCTCGGTCGTGGAGCCGAGCAGCAACCAGCCGCCGGGCGAGGAGCGCGGGTACACCGCGCTGTACTCGGCGGCGATGGCCACCGACCCGGCCGGCACGGAGGTGCGCGGCGTGGCCAGTCGGGGCAGCTGCAGCTGCCTCGGTAGGCCGCTGAGGTAGGCGAAGCCCGGGGCGAAGCCGCAGAACGCGACGCGGTACACCGCGCCGCTATGGCGCTTCACCACCTCGGCCGGGCTCAGCGCGGTCTGCCGGCCGATGCTCTGCAGGTCGGCGCCGTCGTAGCGCACCGCGATGCGATGGCTCCGGCCGCGGGCGGCCGGAGGGGGAGTGGTCTCATCGAAGTCACCCAGCGCCGCGCGTACCGCGGCCGGCGTACCCGCCTCGCCGGCTACGTCGGCGGCCAACCGGAGCAGGACGCTGCGGGCCGCCGGGACCACCTCGATCACGCCGGGAAGCCGGCCGACGAACTCGGCCAGGGGCAGCACCGCCTCTGGGTTCGTCACCTCGATCAGCAGCGCTCGGTCGCCGTAGCGCAGCAGCCGTAGCGTCATCGGGCGAAGCTCGCCACCTCGACACCGGCCGCCTCGAGCCCGGCCCGCAGTGCTCGGGCCAGTGAGACCGCGCCTGGGGTGTCGCCGTGCAGGCAGAGAGACGCCGCGTTGACCTCGATCTGCGTTCCATCGACGGCGGTGACGCGCTGCTCGGTGGCGATCCGCACCCCGCGGGCCACCACCTCGGCCTCGTCGTCGATCACCGCGCCGGGTTCGCCTCGCGGCACCAGCTGTCCTGACGGTAGGTAGGCCCGATCGGCGAAGGCCTCGGCGACGAAACGAACGCCACGCAGCAGCGCGGCCCGCGCCAGTTCCGAATCGGGGAGGCCGAGCAGCGGCAGTTGGCCGCCGAGCTGGACGGCCGCATCCACGATTGCCGCGGCCTGCGCCGGGTCGACGGCAGCGGTGTTGTAGAGCGCGCCATGCGGCTTCAAGTAGCGCACCCGAGTGCCGGCGGCGGACGCGAAGGCCTGCAGTGCCCCGGCCTGGTAGACGATCTCAGCGGTCAGGTCGGCCGGGGCGATATCGATGTGCCGGCGCCCGAACCCGATGAGGTCGCGGTAGCCCACCTGTGCCCCGATCGTGACCCCGGCCTGGGCCGCGGCCAGGCAGACGCGTTGCATGGTCGGCGGGTCACCGGCGTGGAATCCGCAGGCGACGTTGGCGCTGCTCAACTGCGGAAGCAGGCCCAGGTCATCGCCCAGCGCCCAGACCCCGAAGCCCTCGCCGAGGTCGGCATTCAGATCGATGGCCATACCGGCAACGGTAAATGATCAGACGATCACGCAGCCGTAGACTCCGAAAAATGAGCGCCCCTCGCATCGCCGTCAGCACCTATGGCGAGGTGGCGAACTGGGGTGTCTGGCGCGAGGAGGCCGCGGTGCTGCACGCCAGCTACGTCTGCGCGGTACGGGCGGCGGGCGCGGTGCCGCTGCTGCTACCGCCCGGCGGCGACGAGGGTGAAGCGGCGTCGGTGTTGGAGATCGTCGACGGGCTGCTGCTCACCGGTGGGGCCGACATCGACCCGCAGTGCTACGACGCGCCCCGGCATCCGAAGACCGGACCGCCCCGCCCGGATCGGGATGTCTTCGAGCTGGCCCTGGCCCGCCGCGCCCTCGTGCTGGGGCGTCCCATCCTCGCCATCTGCCGAGGATTGCAGGTGCTCAACGTGGCCCTCGGTGGAACGCTGACCCAACACCTGCCCGAGGTGGTCGGGCACGACGAGCACTGCGCGGTCGCCGGGGTTGTCGGAAATCATCCTGTGCATTTCCGGTCCGGGAGCCGGGTTGCTGAGATGATGGGCGGGCACACCGAGGTGTCGGCGTATCACCATCAAGCAGTGGACCGGCTCGGGGACGGTCTCATGGCGGTTGGCTGGGCCGACGACGGCGTTGTCGAAGCAGTCGAGCTGGAGGGGGGTGGCTGGGTGATCGGTGTTCAATGGCACCCCGAGGTTGATCGGCGGGGCACGCTCTTCTCCAGCTTCGTAAAGGCTTGTAGTGACGTCCGGAGCGTCGCATGACCAGCCTCGAATCGCTCTGGGCCGACTCGGTCTACTCGCCCGTGCCGATCCGCAATGCCTTTGAGGTGACCGTCGAACGGCTGGCTCGGGCCATCAAACTGGGCGTCCTCAGTGAGGGCGACCGGCTGCCTCCGGAGCGCGAGCTGGCCCTCACCCTCGGCGTGAGCCGGGTGACCCTGCGCGAGGCGATCAAGGCGCTACGCGACGCCGGCATGGTCGAGTCCACCCGGGGTCGGGGTGGCGGCACGTTCGTGGTCGCGCACAAGTCGGTGACGCCCCGTGGTGTCGAGCAGCTCGACGAGTCGATGCGTACCGCGATCGACGATGCCCTGGACATGCGCCGGGTCATCGAACCGGGGGCGGCCGCTCTGGCCGCCACCCGCAAACTCATCGACGTCGACGTGGCCACCCTGCAGCGGTGCCTGGCCGCCGCGGCCGATCACGAACCGGGCAGCCGGCGGCTGGCCGACTCGCGGCTGCACATGGCCATCGCCGCGGCCGCCGGCAGTCAGACGCTGGTGGCCGCGGTGGCCGACGTACAACTTCGCCTGGACCGATTGCTGCGGGCGATCCCGGTGCTGGACGTGAACATCGCCCACTCCGACGAGCAGCATGCCGCGATCGTCTCCGCCATCGTCAACGGGGAACCGGACTGTGCCCGGACGTATATGGAGGAGCACGTCGACGCCACCGCCGCGCTGCTTCGCGGCTTGCTCTAGCCCGCCCATCGGCCGTCGGCTCCTTCCGCAGTACCGCTCGAAAAGGTATGTTGGTAACACCTTCGCGTACGCAAGCGACAGAGAGGATTTGCCGTGTCGCCTGCACCGCTGTCACTCGAGGAACTCCGCGTCAATGTCGCCAACGGCAGCATCGACACGGTGGTGGTCGCGATTGTCGACATGCAGGGGCGGCTGCAGGGTAAGCGCTTCGACGCCAACTACTTCCTCAACATCGTCGTCGAACATGGCACCGAGGGGTGCAATTACCTGCTCGCCGTGGACATCGACATGAACACCGTCGACGGCTACGAGATGTCGAGCTGGTCGGCGGGCTACAGCGACTTCGCGATGACCCCCGACCTGCAGACGCTGCGGCACATCAGCTGGCAGCCGGGCACCGCGCTGGTGCTGGCCGACGTCGCCTGGCACGACGCGTCACCGGTCACGCCGTCGCCGCGTCAGATCCTGCGCCGGCAGCTCGACCGGCTGGCCGAGCGCGGGTGGCTGGCCTACGTCGGCACCGAGCTCGAGTTCATCCTCTTCGACGAGACGTACGAGACGGCCTTCGAGAAGCGTTACCAGGGACTGCGGCCGGCCAACCAGTACAACGTCGACTACTCGGTGCTGGGGACGTCGCGGGTGGAGCCGCTGCTGCGCGCGATCCGGCTCGGCATGCGTGACGCCGGGATGACGGTGGAGTCGGCCAAGGGGGAGTGCAACCTCGGCCAGCACGAGATCGCGTTCATGTTCACCGATGCGCTGACCACCTGCGACAACCATGTGATCTACAAGAACGGCGCCAAGGAGATCGCGGCGCAGCACGGCAAATCCCTTACTTTCATGGCGAAGTACGACGAGCGCGAGGGGAACTCCTGCCACATTCACCTGTCGCTGCGCGCGCCCGACGGGCAGCCGCTCTTCGCCGGCGAGCGGGACGGTGGAGTGTCGCCGCTCTTCGAGCAGTTCCTGGCCGGTCAGCTGGCGGCACTTCGTGAACTCACCCTCTTCTTCGCCCCGAACGTCAACTCCTACAAGCGATACGCCCCCGGTTCATTCGCGCCGACCGCCGTGAAGTGGGGCCAGGACAACCGCACCTGCGCGCTGCGCGTCGTCGGCCACGGGGCGGCGCTGCGCTTCGAGAACCGAGTTCCGGGCGGGGACGCCAATCCATATCTGGCGGTCGCCGCGATGATCGCCGCCGGCCTGCACGGCATCGACAACGGGCTGGAGCTAGAGCCCGCCTTCGTCGGAAACGCCTACGAATCAGACGCCGAGCAGGTGCCGGCCACGCTCGCTGAGGCGGCGACCCTCTTCGGTGGCAGCGCGGTCGCCCGGGCCGCCTTCGGTGACGACGTGGTCGAGCACTACCTCAACAACGCCCGGATCGAGGTCGCGGCCTTCAACTCAGCGATCACCGATTGGGAACGCGTGCGCGGTTTCGAGCGGATGTAGGAGGAGAACGCCATCAACTACGACGTCATCAACCCGGCCAACGAAGAGATCGTCACCTCAGTCGAACTGCTGGAGGTGGAGGCGGTCGACGAGGCGATCTCCCGCTCTCGTAAGGCCTTTCTCAGCTGGCGCGAGGTGAGCCCGGGCGACCGCGCCCGGCTGCTGCGCCGCTTCGCCGACGCGGTCGACGCCGACCTGGAGAACCTGGCGCAGTTGGAGGTGCGCAACGCCGGGCACACCATCGGTAACGCCCGCTGGGAGGCGGGCAATGCCCGCGACGTCATCGCCTACTACTCCGGTGCCCCGGAGCGGCTCATCGGCCAGCAGATCCCGGTGGCCGACGGGCTGAATATCACCATCCACGAGCCGCTCGGGGTCGTCGGCATCATCGTCCCGTGGAATTTCCCGATGCCGATCGCCGCCTGGGGTTTCGCGCCCGCGCTGGCCGCCGGCAATACGGTCGTCCTCAAACCGGCCGAGTACACCCCGCTGACTGCATTGCGGCTGGCCGAGTTGGCACTGCAGGCCGGCATTCCCGAGGACGTGTTCCAGGTGCTCCCCGGGAAGGGGAGCGTGGTCGGGCAGCGTTTCGTCGATCATCCAGGGGTGGCCAAGATCGTCTTCACCGGCTCGACTGAGGTCGGTCGCGGGGTGCTGGCCGGTGCCGCCGCCCAGCTGAAACCGGTGACTCTGGAGCTCGGCGGGAAGAGCGCAAACATCATCTTCGCCGACGCCGATCTGGAGGCGGCCGCCGCCGGCGCGCCCTACGCGGTATTCGACAACGCCGGGCAGGACTGCTGCGCCCGCTCCCGCATCCTCGTCGAGCGCAGTGCCTTCGACCGCTTCATGACGCTCTTCGAGTCGGCGGTGCGGGGGGTCGTGGTCGGCGCGCCCGAGGATGAGAAGACCGAGATGGGGCCGCTCATCAGCGCCGTGCAGCGAGATCGGGTTGCCGGTTTCGTCCCGGAGGACGCCCCGATCGCCTTCCGGGGCGACGCGCCGCAGGGGGCCGGGTTCTGGTTTCCACCCACTGTGCTGACGCCGTCCGATCCGGCCGACCGGCTGCTGCATGAGGAGATCTTCGGCCCGGTCGTGACCGTCGTACCCTTCGCCGACGAGGCGGACGCGGTGCGGATCGCCAACGACAGCCAGTTCGGGCTGAGCGGGTCGATCTGGACCTCGAACACCGGAAAGGCCATCCGGGTCAGCCGGGGTGTCGAGGCCGGGAATCTCAGCGTCAACTCCAACTCCTCGGTGCGGTACTGGACTCCCTTCGGCGGCTACAAGTCCTCCGGCCTCGGACGCGAACTCGGCCCGGACGCGCCGCTGGCCTTCACCGAGACCAAGAACATCTTCATCTCCAACCGGTAGCTCACCCCACTACTCGCCGTCCAGCCCCGTCGGACCGTCTGTTGCACGAATATAAGGAGAATCCGCATGACTGATCGTCTCGCCGGCAAGGTCGCCGTGATCACCGGGGCCGGGAGCGGCATCGGCCTGGCCACCGCCGTTCGCTTCGCCGCGGAGGGCGCGAAGGTCGTCTGTGCGGATATCGACGCCGTCGCCGGTAAGGCTGCGGCCGAGCAGGTCGGCGGCACGTTCGTCCTGGTTGATGTGACCGATGAGGAGCAGGTGAAGGCACTCTTCCAGAGCGCGGTCGACACCTACGGCGGGTTGCACATCGCCTTCAACAACGCGGGGATCTCTCCGCCCGAGGACGACTCGATCCTGACCACCGGGTTGGAGGCCTGGCGGCGCGTCCAGGAAGTGAACCTGACCAGCGTCTACCTCTGCAGCAAGTACGCGATCGAGCACATGCGCGCCGGTGGCGGTGGGTCGATCATCAACACCGCGTCTTTTGTTGCCGTTATGGGTTCGGCGACCTCTCAGATCTCCTATACCGCCAGCAAGGGCGGGGTGCTGGCGATGAGCCGTGAGCTGGCCGTCGAGTTCGCCCGCGAGGGCATCCGGGTGAACGCCCTCTGTCCGGGACCGGTCAACACACCGCTGCTGCAGGAACTCTTCGCCAAGGACCCGGAGCGAGCCGCGCGGCGCCTGGTGCACATCCCGATGGGCCGCTTCGGCGAGGCCTCGGAGATCGCGGCGGCGGTGGCCTTCCTGGCCAGTGACGACGCCTCCTTCGTCACCGCGACCACCTTCATGGTGGACGGCGGAATCAGCAGCGCGTACACCACGCCGCTCTAGCCCGAACCCGGGCGATCGGCTGCGCGTGGGGAGTCGAATTCCCGGAATCCGGGCGGGAAACTCCCCAATTTGATGGTCGGTGGCCGGCCCGCTCAGGAGTGAGGTAGCTGGCAGAGGTCGCGACCGTTGGGGCAGAGGTAGTAGTCGACGTTCGGCTGTAGCTGCTGACGGGCGTCGATTCGGTAGGTGATGCCGGCGCTGCCCGGCTTCAAGGTGACGATGTAGGGCACTCCGAGCGCCCAGCCGCCGTCGTAGCCGGTGAAGGCGTCGTTCTCGCCGGCGGTGTATCCGCGGTTGAATGAGTCGGCGACCGGCTGCCGCGACGATGCCGGCACCTCGCTGCCGACCTGGCTGGCGCGACCTTCCTGGATGCCCTCTTGGATGCCCTGCAGCTGCCCGGCCTTCACCCCGGCCGTGTAGCCGTTCTGGTACCCCGCCTTGTCGCTCGTCGCCGGGTGGTCGCCGGCAGAGACCCGTCCTACAAGCAGCAGCCCTAACGCGGCCACCAGCAGGATCCCGATCCGGAGTGCACTTCTGGTGGACATCTGCGCCTCCTCAGCGTGTTGCGGCTGCCGTCCGTAGTCCCAGTGCGACCAGTACGGCCCCCGAGATCCGATCCATGCTCCGGCGGAATCCGGCCGAGCTGAACGTGCGCCGCGACAGCTGCACCACCAGTGTCCACGTCAGCAGCCAGCTCGTGGCGACGGCGATGTGGGCCAGGCCGAGCAGGAGCGTCTGGGGGAGCAGCGGGGAGCCGGCATGCAGGAACTGCGGGGCGATGGTCAAGTAGACAGCAGCGGCCTTCGGGTTCAGCACATTGCCCAGGAAACCCTGCAGAAAGTCGCCGCGACCCTGCCAGGGCAGCCGAGTGGCCGCCCCGGGGCCGTCTTCGTCGCCCGGCTGGGAGGTCTCGACGCGGCGACGCGGACGGGCTCGCCAGAGCGACCGCAGCCCGAGCGCGACCAGGTAACCGGCCCCGGCCAGCTTCACCACGGTGAAAGCCTCCGAGGACTGCATGACCAGCGCCGAGAGGCCGAGACCGGCCAGCGTCGCGTGACAGATCAACCCGCAGCTGGTCCCGAGAATGACCGAGATACCGGCCCCGGCGCCGCGAGTGAGCACCCGCTGCGTGACCAGCGTGAAACTGACCCCTGGGGTGAGGCAGATCGGCAGGACGGCGAGGCCGAAGGCGAGCATCCGCCAGAGCGTCATATCCGGTTCACCTGCCCAATCAGTGCCCCGACCTTAGCCGGATGGTGGCGGCGGCTCAATCTACTGTTCGCCGATCCTCTGGTCGTCGATCCGTAGGCCACCGCCGAGGATCGTCGAGACTGGAAATCCGGCCGCGATCGGAGCAGGCTGCCAGCTATGAGCTCGGTTGACGTGCAGGCCGTCGTCGAATGCGAATTGGCGCTGCTCTCGCTCTCGGTCCGGCGAACCCAGCGGCTGGTCGACGAGCTCCTCGACCCGGATTTTCAGGAGATCGGCGCCTCCGGCCGGCTCTGGAACCGGGCCGATATCAGCGCCGCGCTGGCCGCGGAGGGCAGCGACCAAACTCCGCACAGCGGTCACGGCGGCGTGATCGAGGCGAGCGAGATGACCAGCCGGGTGCTGGCCGCTGACCTGGTGCTGCTGACCTACGTCTCGCTGCGGCACGGCCGCCCGCCACGCCGAGCCCGGCGAACCTCGCTCTGGCGGCTCAGCCCCGAGGGCTCCTGGCGGTTGCTGCACCATCAGGGCACGCTGCTGGCCGATGAGCTGGCCGAACCGGGCCTGCCCTTCGGTGGTAGCTCACCGCTCTAGGCCTGGCTAATACACTCAGCCGAATGGCAACCGTTCGTCTCCGCCCGATCGAATTCGACGACCTCGACGGCCTCTCCGCTGAGGGGCCGGAGGAGGACCCGTTCGGGTTCTTCGGATTCCGGGCCGCCAACACGATGCAGCGCCGTTTCAACGCCGACGGGTTCATCACCGACAACCTCGGATCCCTGGCCGTCATCACCCCGGACGGGGAATTGGCCGGAACCGTCGGGTGGTTCGCCCTGCAGCACGGCCCGGCCGTCTCCGCCCGGGCGTTCAATGTCGGAATCCACATCCTCGCCGGCCAGCGCGGCCGGGGTTACGGCACCGCGGCCCAGGACGAGATCGCCAAGTACCTCTTCGCCAACACGCTGGTGGAGCGACTCGAGGCATCGACGGACGTCGAGAACATCGCCGAGCAGCGAGCCCTGGCGAAGGCCGGCTACCAGCGGGAGGGGCTGCTGCGGCACGCCCAGTTCCGGGCCGGCGGGTGGCACGACCTGGTGATCTACAGCCGGCTGCGCGGCGATCCGCAGGTCAGGGCGTAGACGTGTCCCACGGGACGGAATTCACAGGATGAGATACGCCGCCATTAGGGTAGCCTTACCGTCGTAAGGACACCCTAACGCGACTCTCATCGACGGCCTGTGGCTTTCTGCGGCCGTCCAGGAAAGGCTCCGACGGCATGCTGCCCACCTTCGTGATCGGCTTACGCGAGGGGCTCGAGGCGGCGCTCATCGTCGGCATCGTCGCCGCATTCCTGCGGCAGCGTGAACGCCGCGATCTGCTGCGCTGGGTCTGGATCGGAGTCCTCGCGGCCACCCTCCTCTGCATTGCCGGGGGCGTCGCGCTGCGGGTCTTCTCGCAGAACCTGCCGCAGCGTCAGCAGGAGGGGCTGGAGACGGTCATCGGACTGGTCGCCGTCGCGATGGTCACCTACATGGTCGTCTGGATGCGTCGGAACTCGCGGTCGCTGAAGGGGCAGCTCGAGGGGGCGGCCGCCGAGGCGCTGGCTGAGGGATCGGGCTGGGCGCTGGTCGTGATGGCGTTCCTGGCCGTGCTGCGCGAAGGCTTCGAGACCTCGGTCTTCCTGCTCGCGGCGTACAACGAAAGCGACAACGGGGCCACCGCCACCACCGGGGCCGTTCTCGGCATCGCGGTCGCGGTGGCCATCGGCTACGGCATCTACCGCGGCGGCGTGAAGCTCAACCTCTCCCGGTTCTTCCGGATCACCGGTGTGATGCTGGTGCTGGTCAGCGCCGGCCTGGTGGTCAGTGCCCTGCACACCGCGCACGAGGCGGGCTGGCTCAATTTCGGCCAGCATCAGGTGCTTGATCTCAGTGCGCTCGTCACGCCGGGGACTGTGCAGGAGTCGCTGCTCACCGGGATGCTCGGCATTCAGGCCCGACCCGTCTTCATCGAGCTGACCGGCTGGCTGCTGTACGTCATCCCGGTCGGCATCTACGTGGGGTGGCCGCCCGGCCGGGCATTGAGCAACCGGATCGTCGTGCGCATCAGCGCCGGTATCGCAGCTGTCGCCGCAGTCGCCGCGCTACTGCTGGTCGTACTCGCCCCCGCGAAGCCGGCCTTCGCGCAGCGGTCAGCCGGCGCGCAGCAGTCGGCCCCGGGCGCGGCTGGTGGTCAGAATTCGGCGTCGTTGGGCAGTCCGGGTCAGCCGCAGAGCCCATACACCGCGGTGGTCGGCAGCGGCGCCGATGCTCATCGACTCAGCGGCAACGTGCAGCTGGTTGGCCCGGACAGTCATGAAAGCATGCCGGTCGAGGTCTACCAGGGCCGGGTTGCCGTGTTGCCCGCCGCCGGGCGGCCGAGCAGCCTCAGTTACGCCGAGATCGCCAAGCTCAACGGCGGTTCACTGCCCTTCGGGGTGCGGGCCAAGGCGGGCGAAGTCGCGGTGAACTACGCGGACACGGCCGAGTTGACGCTCTGGGTCGAGCCGCACACCGGGCAGGTGATCGATGCGCAGGTACAGCAGAAGACTGTGATCACGCCGTCCTTCTCCGTCGGTGTGGCGCAGTTGGCTCCGCAGACCACCACGACGCGCTGGCCCTCGGTCGTCACGGTCGCGCAGGCCGATCAGGCCCGACAGGCGGTGAGTGATCTCAATACCCGCCGGCTGCTGCTGCAGGTCGCGGCCAGCCTGGCCGTGGTGGCGGTGGTGGGGACGCTGGTTGCACTCTGGTTC
Organism: Jatrophihabitans sp. GAS493; assembly: GCF_900230215.1. Lineage (NCBI taxonomy): Bacteria > Bacillati > Actinomycetota > Actinomycetes > Jatrophihabitantales > Jatrophihabitantaceae > Jatrophihabitans > Jatrophihabitans sp. GAS493. Next base: position 2,200,964 of record NZ_LT907982.1, read on the forward strand.
GCCTTTGTCCGTCGCCGGCCCACGTCGGCCGCCCCGTCGAGTGTGACCAATCCCAAACCGGAGCTGGTTCGAAGTTAGGTTAGGCTCTCCTAATTAACCTCGACCGCTTCTCTAGGAGTTCTGCACGATGACGCACCGCTTCACGCGCCCGGCCCTCGCCCTGCTGGCCCTCAGTACGCTCGCCGGCCTCAGCGCCTGCTCCAGCGACACCAAGACGGCGGCCAGTACCGCGTCCGCCGGTGACCCGCATGTCGCCAACGTGACGATCACCAGCGCGAAGTGCGTCGCCGATCGCGACAGCTACGCCGCAGGCCCGATCACCTTCAACGTCTCCAACAAGGACGCCACCGGCATCACCGAGTTCGAGGTGCTCAAGGACGAGCTCATCGTCGGTGAGAAGGAGAACCTGCCGCCCGGTTTCAACGGCAGCATCTCAGTGAAGCTCGACGCCGGTGACTACGAGATGTACTGCCCCGGCGCGACCACCCCTAAGGTCCCGCTGAAGGTGACCGGCACCGCCGCCGCAGCCGCGACCGGCACAACCCACGACCTGTTGATCCAGGGCACCAAGGACTACGCCGACTACGTGGACGCGCAGACCACTCTGCTGGTCGACAACACCACGCCATTCGTGGCCTCGCTCTCAGGTACCGACCTGGCTGCCGCGCAACTGGCCTACATCAAGGCTCGGCCGTACTACGAGAAGATCGAGCCGGTCGCCGAGAAGTTCCCCGACCTGGACGCGGCAATCGACGCCCGCCCCGACACCGGGCAGACGATCACCGACCTCACCGGCTTCCACCGCATCGAGTACGGCCTCTTCGCGAAGAAGTCGCTGGCCGGTCTGGCCCCGATCGGCGCCCAGCTCATCACGGACGTGAAGAAACTGCAGACGACGGCCAAGACCCTCACCTACCAGCCGGCTGATCTGGCCAACGGAGCGTCCGCGCTGCTGGAGGAGGTCTCGAGCACCAAGCTCACCGGCGAGGAGGAGAACTACTCGCACATCGATCTGCTCGACATGCAGGCGAACATAGAGGGATCCGAGCAGCTCTTCGCCACTCTCAAGCCCGGTCTGAACAAGATCGACCCGGAGCTGGCCAGCACGATCAGCACGCAGTTCGCGGCACTCGACAAGTTGGTGGACACCTTCCGCAGCACCACCGACCCATCGGGATTCCGTCCGTGGAACACTCTCACCGACGCTGAGATCAAGCAGCTGCAGGCCGCCGTACTCGCGGTGCACGACCCGCTGTCGACCGTGGCGGCTAAGGTCGTCAACGCCTAACCGGCTACAAGCCGGCCAGCAGGCACATCCATAGAAACAAGGACGAATGACAGACGAGCAGCAGCAGCCGGGAAATCCTCACCACGCAAGTCGGCGAGGATTTCTCGGCGCCGCTGCCGCCGGCGCCGGAGTGCTGGTCGCCGGCGGCGCAGTCGGTTACGGCGTCGGGCGCGCGTCAGCCGACACGCCAAATGAGTCGGGTCCGGCCTCGGCAAATGTCAGCATTCCGTTCTACGGTCCGCGGCAGGCCGGAATCTCCACTCCGGCCCAGGATCGGCTCGCCTTCGCGGCCTTCGACGTCACCACCACAGACGTGCTGAAACTGCAGGCGATGCTCGGCACCTGGGCCGCCGCCGCCTCCCGGATGGTGCTGGGTGAGTTGATCGGCCCGACCGAGACCGCGCCGCAGGCTCCGCCGGTCGACACCGGGGAGGCGCTCGGCCTGGGACCGGCCAAGCTCACGATCACCGTCGGCTTCGGACCCTCGCTCTTCGACGGCCGTTTCGGGCTGGCCGGCAAGCGCCCGGCGGCCCTGGCCGACATCCCCGGCTTCCGTGGCGACCAGATCAACCCCGACATCAGCAACGGCGACATCTGTGTTCAGGCCTGCTCGGACGATCCGCAGGTGGCGTTCCACGTGATCCGCAACTTCGCCCGCCTGGCCCGCGGAGCGGCGGTGATTCGCTGGTCGCAGTTGGGCTTCGGCCGCACCTCTTCGACGTCGACCTCGCAGCAGACGCCCCGCAATCTCATGGGTTTCAAGGATGGTACGAACAACATCAAGGCTGAGGACGAGGCTGAGATGAACAGCTTCGTCTGGGTCGGTGACGAGACTGATCAGTCCTGGATGAAGGGCGGAAGTTACGTCGTTTCCCGTCGCATCCGGATGCTGATCGAGACCTGGGACAGCGACTACATCGCCGATCAGGAGAGCATCTTCGGCCGTACGAAAGACTCCGGAGCGCCGCTCACCGGCAAGGACGAGTTCGACAAGGTCGACCTGGCGGCCAAGGACTCCAAGGGTGACCCGGTCATTGCGGCCGATTCGCACATCCGCCTGGCCGCGCCCGCGACCAACGGCGGGCTGAAGATCCTGCGCCGCGGGTACTCCTATACCGACGGCATCGACCAGCAGTCGGGCCTGCTCGATGCGGGCCTGTTCTTCCTGGCCTATCAGAGAGATCCACGCAAGCAGTTCGTCCCGATTCAGCGTCGGCTGGGTCAGTCCGACGGGCTCAACGAATACATCCGGCACACCAGCAGCGGCGTCTTCGCCGTGCCGCCGGGCCTCAGTGGGCCCGGCGACTGGTTCGGTAAAGCGCTGTTCCAGTAGCTGGCTCCGCGGTCGAGCTACTTGGCTGAGCCGCCGGAGATCACGTAGGACCAGAGTTCGCTGCTGACTCCGACGTGCGGCGGGGCCTCGCCGCCGGCCCGCTCGCTGGCCGAACGGTGGCCGTGCCCGAATGAGGCCGAATTCAGCCAGGCCTGGAACGACTCCTCGTCCCGCCAACGGGTTACCACCAGCCAGGTGGTCCGCTCATCGGTGGGCTGCAGGAGCTCAAAACCCTCGAATCCGTCCTGATCGTCGACGGCGCCGGCGCGGGCGGCGAAGCGCTTGGCCAACTCGTCGCCGCTGTCGGCCGGAACGGTGATCGCGTTTATCTTTATGATGGTCACGCCTCCATCCTGCCAGCCGTCGATGAGTTGCCACACACGGCCTGACCCGGCTCGGGCAGGGTGTCCTAACATCAGATTGCGGGCTACATCCGTGCCGCTATCCGCCGGACCAGGAATGAGCAGACCCAATGACAGAAGCCGTAATCGTTTCCACCGCGCGATCGCCGATCGGTCGTGCCGTCAAGGGGTCGCTCGCCTCGATGCGCCCCGACGATCTCGCCGTCCAGATGGTGCGCGCGGCGCTGGACAAGGTCCCCTCCCTCGATCCTCGCGAGATCGACGACCTGATGGTCGGCTGCGGCCAGCCGGCCGGAGAGGGCGGCTTTAACATCGGCCGCACGATCGCCGTCGGCCTCGGTTATGACTTCCTGCCCGGCACCGTCGTCAATCGGTACTGCTCCTCGTCGCTGCAGACGTCGCGAATGGCCTTTCACGCGATCAAGGCGGGGGAGGGCGAGGTCTTCATCTCAGCCGGCGTCGAGACCGTCTCGCGGTTCGCGATCGGCAGCGCTGACGGCTGGCCGGGCAGCCAGAACCCCATCTACGCCGAAGCCGGCGAGCGCACCGAGAAGGTCGCGGCGAATGGGGCGTCGGAGTGGCATGATCCGCGCGAGGACGGCCTGCTCCCGGACGTCTACATCAGCATGGGGCAGACCGCTGAGAACGTGGCGCTGCTGAAGAACGTGAGCCGGGAAGACATGGACCACTTCGGTGTCCGGTCGCAGAACCTGGCCGAGAAGGCCAACGAGAGCGGCTTCTGGGCTCGCGACATCACGCCGGTGACGCTGCCGGACGGCACCGTGGTGAGCAAGGACGACGGCCCGCGCGCGGGCGTCACCTACGAGGCGGTGGCCGGGCTCAAGCCCGTCTTCCGCCCGGATGGCCGCATCACAGCCGGTAACTGCTGTCCGCTCAACGACGGGGCCGCTGCGCTGGTCATCATGAGCGACACCAAAGCCGCACAACTCGGGCTGACGCCACTGGCCCGTATCGTCGCCACCGGGGTCTCGGGTCTCTCCCCGGAGATCATGGGGCTCGGCCCGGTTGAGGCGTCCAAGCGGGCGCTGGCCCGGGCGGGTATGTCGGTGGCCGACATCGACCTCGTGGAGATCAACGAGGCGTTCGCCGCCCAGGTGCTGCCGTCGCAGCGCGAGCTCGGCATCGACATGGACCGACTGAACGTCAACGGTGGCGCGATCGCCGTAGGACACCCGTTCGGCATGACTGGAGCTCGCATCACGGCGACCCTGATCAACTCCCTGCAGACGCATGACAAGCAGTTCGGCCTGGAGACCATGTGCGTCGGCGGCGGTCAGGGTATGGCCATGATCATCGAGCGCCTGAGCTGATCCTGGCGACTAATTGAATTAGCAATTCCAACGAGCAGAGGATTGACCGGTAATGGTCACTCCTCTGCTCGTTGCATTACCACACACAAACTTTACGTGATTACCAGGATGCACTGTGTTGCTAAGGCTGTTATCGTATTAATACATCTGTCGGGGATGCCAACGCTGGGGATTACCAGAAGGTCTCCTCATGCGGTCTTTGGCCCAATACTGCAGAGCACATATCCTCATCGTCTCAATAGTCGCTCTCGCCGCTGGAACGGTCGGCATGGTCAGCGCGGCGAATGCGTTCGGCGACGCCTCTGACGATCGAGCGCCGGTCACCCTGCCGGTTCCCCCCACTCCTCACTTCGTCGGTACTCCGGCCTCGCTGCGGCTTATGCGACTAGCCATGCCGACTCCGGTCGCCCCGTTGCCCTCATCCTCGCCGTCGGCGCGTCCGACGACGCAGGCCCCGAGGCTTACGTCGGGCCCGAGTGCCAAGCCAGCTCCGACTGCCAAGCCGGATGCGGCGCCGAGTTGGCCGTCTTCCAGCTCTGAGCGCTCCGCAACTCACCGCGCGTCACAGCCATCGACTCGTGTCCCGTCGAAGTCGAAGGTCACGCCCAAAGCCGCGCCTAAGGCGACGGTGAAGCCAAAGGCCAAGGCGGCTCCTCGGCCCGCGGTGAAGCCCGCGGTGAAGCCTGTGGTGAAGGCCAGTTCCCTCCCGGTCAGCTCGTCGATCGCCTACTCGGTGCTCTCGCGGCTCAACGCGGATCGGGCGAAGTACGGTGCCCCGGCGCTGCACATGAGCGGCTCGCTGGTCGCTGCGGCCCACAACCACAATCTGGCCATGGCGTCGGCCAACGTCATGGCCCACCAGGTGTCGGGCGAGGCGGGTCTATCCAGCCGGCTGGCGCGAGTCGGCTACGGGTGGAGTGCCTGCGCCGAGAACATCGGTTGGAGCACCAACCTGTCGACTTCGGGCGCGCTGGGCCTGGATGGGCAGATGATGGCCGAGGTGGCGCCAAATGACGGTCACCGGGTGAACATTCTCAGCACGAAGTACACCCAGGTCGGCATCGATGTCGTCCTCGATTCGGCTACTGGCAAATTGTGGCTCACAGAAGATTTCGGCCAGCCGGGCTAGCGCTGGGGCAAGCTCAGAGCGCGACTGAAATCAACAACGCCGACCCCAGGCGAGTTGCCCGGGGTCGGCGTTGTTGTCTTGGTGCCCCGTGAGGGACTTGACTGGTGTGTTCTGTTAAGTCGCTGTTTGTGAGAAGATCCGCCGGTGCAACTGCGATCAGCCCTCAACCCTCGAAACTGGGATTGGTTCGGACTGCTCATTGGCTTTTTGATCGTGCAGTGCGGGCAGTGGCTGACCGGCTCCCCAGACTCCGGTCACGGATGGTGGTGGGTTGGTTTCCTGGTGGCTTGGTACAACTTGAGGAGTGACTACCGCAAAGGCAAGGCCGCCAAGGCCGCCAAGGCCGCCAAGGCCGCCGAGCCGATCGAGGCGCCGCAGTGGCCGTCAGGGGGGGCACCTGGTCTTGCTCCTCGACGTCGGCGCTCGCTCCCAGAACATCCCGCTGATCAAGGAAGTGCGGTCGGTCACCGGATTGGCCCTGAAACCCGCTTACCACTTGGTTAGGGACGTGCCGAGCACGGTCATAGCCGAGATCGACGAGGCAAGCGCGACTCAGATTGCCGCGCAGCTGGCACAGCATGGCGCGCGAGTCGAGATCAAGATCGCAAGCGCGATCGAGGAGTGAAGCTGGTGCGCCGTCAGGGACTTGAACCCCGAACCCGCTGAGTAGGGGCAGGAGCATAAGCCAGGATCACGCTGAGCCAGATTGACCAGCAAAAACAAGGAACAGTGCCAGCAGAGATAATTCGCAAACATCGCCGTTCATGCTCAATTTTCGGTATTCTTTCGGTACCGAGCTGACCCCAACGAAGGGGAGTTTCACGTGATCGCTGAGTACCAATACGGGACCGCAACTGTCCGACTCGACGCCGATGCAGAGGATGGCGTGCTCTTGATGCCGGACCCTGGCGCTGATGTGGCCGACCCGATGCCGCTCATGGAGACCTTGGCAGACGGCACCGTTGCGAGGGTCGGCGCTGGGAGCATCCAAGAGCAGGACTGGAACGAAGCCGTCGGAGCGCTCTACGCTGCTGGCTACGGGCTGGCGTTCGACGGTGAGTCAATCGGCACGGTGGACGGCATGGCTGCCTACGCGATTGCGCCGCTCGACACGTGCGAGCTGTACTAGACGACTCTGGCCTGGCCGCCGCTGCTCACTCAATGGGCGGCAACTGGGTGAAGCTGCGCCAGACGACCCATCAGAGCGCCCAGTTGCTCGACGGACGCTCTGATATCCGTCCTGAGTTGCGCCAGCTGATCAGGTGACCACTTGCTCATGCGGGGAGGACCAGAGCGCTTCTGGAGAGCCGTCTGCGGCAAGCCGTCAGGGTTCTCGCCAGCGGGAAACCAGAAGCCATGAACGACTTCGTTGCGTTGATCCATGAGCTTGTTGGCGCGTTCAAACGTGGTCCGCATCGCTGGATACGGCGTCACGTCGCCTCCAGTCGCTCGGACGAGCCGTTCCCGTGTCTCGATCAGCTTCAGCGAAGACTGATAGACGAACGACCACGACTGGCCGGTAGTCACGGCTGACCCGACCTGGCTCGCAAGTAGTGCGTACATCGCGCCAGCAGCGACGAATTCGAGTCGCGAGGCTTCAATGACGACGCGCCCGACGAGTAGCGCGACGCCGTCCCAGAGTTCGTCACTCGTGCCGTGCGGTCCCTGTGTCACCGCGTAATGGTGTCACCGACCGCACGCTGACACGCTGCGACACTCACGGTTGGCGCGCTGCTCGCTGGCGAGCTGTTCGAAGGCGTGTCTTTACCGTGTCCTTCGATATGTCGCCGCCGATGGCCCGCACAAGTTCGTTGATCGGCTCGGTGCTGACCGCGTCAAGTATCTCGAAGATCCGCAGAAGTCCTGCGTAGTACACGTCAGGGGCCTCGCGTGGCGTCCTTGGCAACTCGCTCGCAAGGGTCTTGATGGTTGCTCGAAACTTCGCCTCCGACTCGGTCTCGCCTACCTGGCCGATTAGCGCACCGGCAATCGGAACCAAGTTGCGCATTACTCCAGCAGTGATGCCGCGCTTCAGCGCCTCTGGTGTCAGCTCGGATGTTGGTCGAATGATGACTTCCTTCGGTCCCTGCGCGGGGGCGTCGTCGCTGGCCGAGCCCCACCATCGGACGCAGACCTCCCAACCCTCCTCGGACACGTCCGAGTTTTCGATTGCCCAGTCGGGCTGCGGTTTGAGTCCCTGAGTCCATGCCGGACTGTTCTTCGAATGCGAGATCGCCATGTCTCGATCATTGCATGAGACTCTATGGTGTGCAAGAGGTGGGTGTTAATGCAACCTAGGGCTATCATGTGATAGGGTTGTTTCATCGAGATACCACAGGGGTCACGAGGAAAAACAGGAGGCATCATCAGTGGGCAACAACAGGGACGGCTCGAAGATTGGGCCAGTAGGGGACAGTGATCGGCTTCTGGAGCCGGTCGAAGTAGCAGACCTCGTCAAGTGCTCGGTAGGGCACCTGGCGAACCTGCGGTGCGCAGGAGCTGGACCGCGATGGGTTCGGTTTGGGAGCTTGCCGAGGTACTGGAAGTCAGACGTAGTCGCATACCTGACCGAAGGCGAGGTCGCCGCGTGAGCTGGGAGAAGGTGAACGGTGGCGCGCCACGTTGGCGAACCGTGCCCAGTGCGCCGCAGGTAACGCTTGACCTGGAAGAGCTTGGCCTGCTCCCCAACGGCACGGTGCTCGAAGTCGATACTGGTCCATTCCGCGTCAGCGTCGCCAAGGTGGCGAGCGCGTCGGGGCAGCGCTTTCAGGTCCACTCTCGGAACCTGTCGGCCGAGGCGCTGGCTGGACTGCCGGTGCGCAAGCGTGAGCGCGTGCCCGTGGTGGAGGTATGACAGGCACTAGCGCGCTGGCCGTACCGGCAACGGACGAAGACTGGGGCAGCCCAGCGTCCGTGGGGTCTGGGTCCAGCGGTGGCGCGAAGTCGAGCGTCGGGGGTAAGTCGCCACCGTTCAAGCTGAAATGGATACAGGACGCAGCGAAGGCCGACCTTGGACAGCGCCTGTTTGCCGTCGCGGTGGCGATGGCTAGCTATGCGGACGGCGACGGTACGGGCATCCGTCCTAGTCAGCAGACCATCGCGGACGGCATCGGCGTAAGTGAGCGACAGGTGAGAGGCGCGCTTCGTGACCTCGAAGCCAGAGGCGTGCTCGTGATGGTTTGCGAAGCGCCTCGGAGCTCGCGGCGGTGCAACGAGTACCGGCTGGGGGTACTGCCAGCGTCGGTGATCGAAGCGAAGCGCAAGGAGCGGGAGCGGAAGCGGAAGGTAGCTGTACCGGCAAATGCCGACACTTCCATACCGGCAGAAAACGACGCGCTCGTACCGGCAAATGCCGACGCTTCCGTACCGGCAGATCGTGACATTTCCATACCGGCAGAAAGCGACACGCTCGTACCGGCAGATCGTGACACGTCGAATGGTCGAAATCTGCCGACTACTACATCAGGGACTACATCAGGTTCTACTACATCAACTTTGACTACATCCCTTCCTACTACACCAGAGGGGACTACGTCCCCCATGACTACATCACCTACTACTACGGCTAGTTCGAGCGACGGCTACCGAAGCGCCAAGGAGCGTGAACTCCTGGCCGAGGCAGAGACGCTCGAAGCGATGGGCTGGAAGACGCAAGCGAGCGACCTTCGAGCGCAAGCTGCGGTCCTGAAAGTCGAACGCCTGGAGCGACGCGCCAGAGTTCCAGGCTTCGACTGACCATCGCCATAGGAACCAGGCGTTCTTCGCTGTGCGTACAACGTAGAGCGCTTGGTGGGGGGCGAAGCCCCCACAGCCATAGGAACCAGGCGTTCTTCGCCGCTGCGGGCTCGGCTTCGCCTTCGCCCTACGCGGCGGCAACGCTGAGCGCAATCCCAAGACGTCATCGGCACTTCCGCCGCTGATCACCCAACAGAAGGGCAATCCCCCAAGTGACAACCAAGAACACCACCGCCGCTGCAACACCACCGCCACCGTCGTGGCAGGCCGAGGCCGAGGCATCTCAGGTACGACTGGGCGACGCTGACCACGCCGTACGGACGTGGACCGTGGCTAAGACAGGCGCTCAGTCCGCGCTGGAGGTAATCAAGGCTGGCTGGCAGCGAGGCGACAGCGAGAGTCATTCAGCGCTCGACTACGTGCTTGCCGAGGTCGAGGCCGGGGAGCGCCTGCCTCGGCTGCTCAGTGCGGCAGAGCAGGAGCTGGAGCGGGCCAAGCGGGCATACGTCGCCAGTGACGTGACGTTGGCCGATGCCGCTGCTCGCATCCTGGGGCAGAAGCTCAACGTCGATGCCGAGGCCACAGCCATCAATCCCACAGGCCTGGCCTACGTCGCCGGGGCTGAGCCGCGTCTCATCGTGTGGCAGAAGGGGGCCTACAAGCGCAACGCCAACGGCATGCTCAGCGGCGAGCTGGAGCTGATCTACGTCCGAGGTCGTCGTCACCGCTCCCTTGACGGCGAGCAGGTACTCACGGCGCTGGAAGACGCGGACCGCTGGCGCTTCGAGGAGTATTCAACTTCTGAGCACACAGCCTCTGAGCCGATCGACGGTGGCGAAGCGGACCGGCAGGAGGTCGGTCCAATTGTCGCCTGGCCGCCGGTCGTCATCGTTGCGACAGGGCAGTCGGTCGATGTCAAGAGCTTCGCCAGCAGCATCGCCAGCAGCATCGGAGGTGAGGTTGCCGCCAGCATGCAGGAGACCAGACCGCATGCACCAACGGTCGGTGTCCAGCTCGTCAATGGCGAGTCGGGAAGCGGCAATGTCGGGGCTCTTGCTCGCACGGCCAACGGTGGCGGCAAGGCGACGCTGGTATCGGACAGCGAGGGGTCAGACGGCCTGCGCCGTGTCGTAGTCCGTGCCGAGCTGTACTGCACGCCAGGTCGTGGCCGTCAGCACGAGGTATCGACCTACATCCGCAAACTCATCTCCGGCTCGGAGGCTCAGATCGGTCGGGCCTATGCCGGGCTCGGCCGAGTCGAAGCGGTGGTCATCGGCGCGACTCGTCCGACCGACACCGGAGGGGGAGCAATCGAGGCCACCTTCACGCTGGTGTCAAAGGCCGGCTGACCCGTCTGCGCCGGAGTGCAGGGCCAGCTCGGTCTGCACTCCGGCGCGGTGGTCACCGCAGGGCGTGCCGCACGCGGCTGCGAAATCAACGCAGAGCAACGCTCACCCCTCCACCTTGGTACCAGGTCCACAGCGTCGTCCGAGCGCTTAGGTTCTCGCGCTCAGACGAGGCGAGCTCCCTCAAGATCTCCGGTTCCGACGACCCCAGAACTGTGGCAAGTTCCTTGCTGCTAACACTGGCGGTGCCTGCCAGGGACGCTCTGCGGGTCATACCCCCACGCATCGAAAGGCAGCCGCTCCCGATCGCCAGCTCTGCACGCGATGCACGAGAGCAATCAAGATGCAGCTGCGCGGCTGCGAGGTCATCCGAGAGCCGCGTTCCAACCTCGTCCTAGTCATAGTCGGTCCAGCGCAAACCAAGCCGCGCACGGTCAAGCCTCTCGTCAATCTGGCGCTCAAACATTCGCCACGAACCCCGATATTAATACCGAAAAATGGTGTACGCTCTCGACAGGAACGCTTCGATACACAAAGGGGAAAGTCAGTGGCGCGAGCGAAGACAACACCAGGCACGCACGGTGCGATCACGGTCATTCGACAGACCAGGCTTGAGCCGGTTGAGGTCGAGCTGACCAAGCGCACCTGGCGTAAGGCGTCCACCGACTCGCAGCCGTTGAGAGGCAAGGCAGCCGAAGGCGTGCAGCGCTACCGTGCCATCGCCACCTATCGCGACAAGGACGGCAAGTCGGTCGCTGTCGAGCGGTTCGCCACCACCGCGCCCAAGGCCGAGCACGCGCTCAAGTTGACCCTGTCGAGCTGGGAGACGAAGCGTACGGGCTCGACGGTGCGCACGGACAGCACGGTAGAGGCGGCTGGGCTTCTGTGGCTAGCCGAGGTCAAGCGCTCGGCCCTCTCGCCCAACACGCTGGGTCAGTACCAATCGACCTTTGACCGCGTGATCGCGGATACCAGTCTCGCCGCGCTGACCCTGCGCGAAGCGAACCGAGTGCCCGTGCTACGTCAGTTCCTGCAAGGCGTGGCCGACGAGCGCGGTGCTGGCACCGCCAAGACCACTCGTAGCGTGCTGTCTTCGATCCTGCGCTTCGCCGTAGAGGATGGCGTGCTCGACTACAACGCAATGCGCGACATTCGCCCCGTGAAGGCGGCTGCGAAGAAGAAGTCATCAGCGCGAGACACCAGCCGAGCGCTGACCCGCGAAGAGCGGGACCACCTTCTGCGTGTTGCCGACGAGCACGAGATGGCAGCGCGTCTCGACGCTGCGGACATTGTGTGGTGGATGGCTGCGACCGGCTGCCGTATTACCGAGGCGCTGACTCAGCAGTGGGAAGATATCGACCTCACCGCCGACGTTCCTACCGCACTCATCCGTGGCACCAAGTCTGCAAGCGCTGAACGTCGCCTTAGCCTGTCGCCGCGACTTGTGGAGCGATTGCGCCAGCGTGCAGCCGTCAAGGGCACCGATGGCTTCGTCTTCAAGTCGCCAAGGGCTGGTGAGGCCAGCCGACCGAGAGACCGGCGTAACGTCGCCCGATGCCTGCGCCAGGTGCTCGACGCTGCCGGTCTGCCCTGGGCAACGCCACACACTCTGCGCAGGACGGCGGTAACCTTGCTGAGCGAGCAAGGCGTGCCCATCGCTGCGATTGCCGACCTCGCAGGGCACGCCAACCCAGCGATGACTCAGAACGTCTATCTTGGGCGCAACCGGGCCAATGTCGTGGCGGGAATGGCGGTCCTGTGATGGGCTTTCACGCGGTCAATTCTCGGGATTATTTCGGTATCGACCTTGGACATGCAGAGATGAACCCTCTACAGCCCAGCAATTGCGGGGATTATGTGCGCCGTCAGGGACTTGAACCCCGAACCCGCTGGTTCGATGGTTCGGGGTCCGAGTCCGTCGGCGCGGTCGCACTTGCGGACGTGCTTCAACTGCCGCGCACCGCGTGAGTTTTGCGTGAGGAGATCATGCACACACCAATTTCCCAGCGCAACTTTTAGCGAGTAAAACCGTTGAGCATGAGCACATGGGGCACTGAAGTGGAGAACTGGCTCCACTACCTGAGATCGGCGTCCAAGCCAGAATCAACGGTCGGCCAACGCGAGTACCAGATGCGCCGATTCGCCCGTGATCACTGGGCCGTAGCGCCTTACGCGGTCGACGTCGACACGCTGGCTAAATGGCTTAGCTCGCACGTCTGGAAGCCGAACACCCGCCGCTCCTACCAGGGCGCGCTGCGCAGCTTCTATCACTGGGCGCACATCACCGGCCGGATCAGCCGCGACCCGGCCGCGCTGCTGCCGCCGGTCAAGGTGCCGCCGGCATACTCGCGGCCATGCCCAGAGTCGATTTTCCGAATGGCCATCCTCACGCCGGACCGCCGCCTGGGCCTCATGCTGGAGCTCGCGGGCTTCGGCGGTCTGCGCCGCGGCGAGATCGCGGTGGTGCATTCTCGCGATCTGACCGTGGCCGAGAGCGGGGCGTGGATTCTGCAGGTGCACGGCAAAGGCCGCCGCGAGCGCCGGGTGGTGCTGGTGCCCTCGCTGGCGTGGCGGCTGCGCGATGCTGGGAACGGCTACATCTTCCCCGGGAAACACCAGGGCCACCTGTCCCCGGCGCACGTAGGGGTGACCGTCTCCAGGGCGCTGCCGCCCGGCTGGACGTGCCACACCCTGCGCCACCGGTTCGCGAAAAAGTTCTACAACACTGAGAAGAACCTGCGTGCCACCCAGGAGGTACTGGGCCACGCGGACCTCCGCACCACTCAGATCTACACCGAGGTCGAGCTGGACGACATCCAGCGCTCGATGGCCGGGGTGGCCTAGCCCTCTTCCGTGAAGCGGATGTGAGGCCGTATTGTCCGTGCATGACGGAATCCATCTCCACGGCACCCGCGATAGCCGAGCAGCCACTGGAGCGCAGGCGGCCGCGCTGGGTGGTGCCGGTGGCCATCGTCGCAACCATTGCGCTGATCGGCGCGACCGTGGGAGCCACGCTGGCCGTCACACACCACGACTCCGCTCCCTCAGCGTCGATGCCAGTGCACGGGCAGCTCATCCTGACGCCCTACTCCAGCGGCGTCGATCTCCAGACGTTCGGCGACGAATGCTCCGGTCCGGGCGGTTACACCGACGTCGTCAACGGTGCTGAGGTGACGATCGCCGACGACACCGGCAAGACGCTCGCCATCACCCAGCTGGGCCAGGGTGAAGCCGTCGGCTCGACCTGCGTCTTCACCTTCGCGGCAGTAGTTCCCGAGGTGCCGTTCTACGGCGTCACCGTCACGCACCGGGGCACGGTGAAGTTCACCAAGGATCAGATGCAGCGCTCGCCGACGCTCACGCTCGGCTCCTGAACGACGAAAAGCGCCCCCCAACCTCCGAAGAGGCTGAGGGGCGCTGAGCGCGGTGCTGGGGGCTGTCAGATCGGCTTGCCGGCGGTATTCACATTGCCGGAGACCGTCGAGCCGGACGGGACGCTGTAGGGCGTGACCTCCCAGCCGGAGCCGAAGACGTTGCCGGTGAGGGTGACATGCCCGGCGGTGTAGGCGGCGAAGCCGTACGAGGTCTGGTTGCCGCCGGTGTCGTCGGCGGTGAAGAGGTTCCCCGTCGCCGAGATGGTCTGAGAGCCGATGTCCTGCACGAACACCGCGTCGTTGGTGCCGCCCTGGAACGAATTGTGGGTCAGCACGACGGGGGCGGTCGCCTGGGTCATCTGGATGCCGTCCGAGTGCACACCGGGAATCTGGTTGATCACCAGGTCATGGATGTAGGAGTCCTGCAGCGTGGTCCCGCCGTCGAGACGGATGCCGTCGGAGGTGTGGTGGATGTTGACCTTGCTCAGCACGTTGTTCGGGCCGCCGGTATAGATCCCGATCGCCCCGTTGTAGGTCGACCCGTCGACGCCGCCACCGACCTCGACATTCGTCACGGTGTCATTGGCGCCCAGACTCAGGCACCAGTTGCTCTCACCGATGCAGCGGACCTTCGAGTTGATCAGCTTCGCCCCGGCTTTGAGCGTCACCGCGCCGGAGATGTCCACGTTGGACAGGGTCGCACCGGCCGCGACGGTAACGTCGCCGGACTTCGCCGTCAGGGCCCCGGTGGGGCCGGTGTTGGAGGCGTCGGGGAACCCGGACGGGCTGACCACCGGAGTCGGAGCCGGGGTGCTGGACGGCGGCGCCGGCGGGGTGGCCGAGCCCGACGCCGGAGCAGGTGCGGGCGTCGGTGCGGGGGTGACCTTCACGCAGCTGATCTTCGTGGTGGTCCAGGTCGTGCAGCCCGCGACGATCGACGCCGACGTGGTGGCCGAGCTGGTCGCGCCGGCCGCGGCAGTGATGCCGCCACCGATCAGAGCGCCGACGATCGCGGGGGCGATCATCGCCTTGCTGAGTTTCAGATTCATCGAGTCTCCTATTGGGTGACGGTGATGGGGCCGACGAGCATCTGCTGCTGGCTGACCAGGTTCTTCGTGGCCGCCAGGTTGGCTATCAGGTAGTACGGCTCGGCCGGGATCTTCCCGGGGAAGTCCACGTCGGTGAAGGTGGCGCGGGTGACGCCGTTGAGGCGGAACTTCAGGGTGTTCAGCGACCAGGCCACGCCGAAGGTGTTGTAGCCCCTGAGGTCGATGCCGTTGCCGTAGTCGGTCGAGCCGAGCTGCCAGCCGCCGTTGGCCAGCGTGTTGTGGTGCCAGTTGAACGTGGCCCGGATGTACTCGACAATGTCGATCTCACCGGTGTTGATGTTGCTGACCGGCCGCATCCAGATCGCCGGCCAGGCCCCGGCGCCCTGGGGCAGCTTCACCGGCACATCGACGGTGATGACCGGGTGCGCTGTGGTGGGGAAGAACGTGTATTTCCCCTTGGTGTGCACCGCGCCGCTGACGACGGAGCGGGTCTGGCCGTCGCCGCAGAGATGGGCCTTGCACTTCTGAGCGGTCAGCACGGCCGCCCCGGCGGCGTTGAGCTTCGCCTGCCCGCCGTCGTAGTACTGGATCTCCGACGGGTTGCCCTCGTTCGGGGAATCCGGGCGGCTGTCGTCGATGCCGAGGCCGTAGGAGAACGTGGTGGCATCGAACGCCAGCTGCGTCTGCGTCGTCATCAGTGGTTCACCGTCTCGGCGGTGTGCTTCGTCGGGTTGGCCGGCACGGTGCGGAACTTCGCCTTGGCCCAGGCGTTGTCCGGGCCGATGTCTCCGTCACCGTCGGGCGTCTTGCAGCGCTCGATGAAGGCCTGCGCCTCGCTGCGGGTGGCGAACCAGCCGTAGAGCTGCGCCACGTCGACGTCCGGCACCTTGATCTCGACGATCAGCATTTTGTTGGCCATCTCAGCCCACCAGCTTTCGGTCCATGTTGTACTGCGTGTAGTCGGTGCCGTAGAAGGTGGCGTTGGCGTAGGTGACGATGTACGGGGCGGGCCCGGTCGGGCAGTCCGGGAAGTACGGGCGGATCACCCGCCCCGAGCCGGTCGGCTGGGTGAGCAGCACCGTGGCTGTGTCGGTGACGCCATCGACCTGACGGGTGAAGAGGGTCAGCGTTTCGGTGGTGCCGTCGGTCTTCGCGAACACCACCTGCCGCTTGTAGCTGGGGCTTTGGAACGCCCCGCCGGCCAGGTAGTTGGCGTCGGTGCTGTAGCCGACCCGCGTGCCCGCCGGGCCGTAGCTGCGAACCGTCCACGTGTAGGGGATCGCCGCCTCAGTGGTGCGCTCCACGATCGCGCCACCGGTCAGGGTCCAGGCGTTGCCGGTGGTGTCGGTGTAGGTCGCCTGGTGACCGGGCCAGCCGCTCTCGAAGTTCGTCAGCAACGTGTTGGTGCCGTCGACCTTCGCCATACGGAGCAGGTGAATCGCTGCGACGCCGAGCGAGGCACCGGAGGTCGTGGGGGTGGCGACCGGGTCGGTTGCTGATGCGGGGAGTGCCGTGGAACCGGTGAAGACCTTTGTGCCTGGTCCCCACGTGCTGTAGGTCGTGCCGCCGTCGGTGGTGACGTCGTACTTCACCGTGTGCGCCGCGACGGTGCCGATCGACGTGCCGGTGAAGGCAACGCCCGCGCTGGTCGGGTTGATCGCCAACCGCAGCCGTAGCCGCGTCCCCCACAAACCGGCGAGCGGGGTGCTCGTCGTCGTGATCGTGATGTTGGTGCCGCCCGTGTCCCTGAATAGGACGGTGAGGTTGTTGTCGACGCCGCCCTTGGCGTAGAACAGGCCCGGGTACTGCCGGTAGATGAAGAAGTCCTGAGCAGTCGCCGGCAGCGTGAAGTCGAACTCGAGGATCATGCCGGTCGTGCTCATCGCAGTGCCCGGCGCGGCGCAGCTGGCGTAGCCGCCGTTGTTGACCAGGCCGTTGAACAGCCCGGCGACGCGCGGCCCGGCTTCCTTGACGAAGTAGTTCCAGGCGTCCGGGGTGGCGATCGCACCTTCGGCGTAGGCGATCGCCGGGGAGTCCGGGCCCGCGCAAGTCTGGAAGACGCGCCGGGAGTTGACCCCAGGCGAGCCGGTCTCCGTGATCAGCGGGGTGATCCCCGGCAGGTCGAGCGGCAGGTTGGCCGAAGTGTTGGAGTTCTGGATGGTGGGGACGGTGGTGGCCGTCATCGAGGGCATCGACGGGCACGTCATGGTGCCGGTGACGCAGTCGACCTCGAAGTACCAGGTGGCGCTGTCGAGACCGTCGCTCACCCGGTCACCGGGGTTGTTGAAGGCCGACACCCGGATCTTCTGGTTCGCCCCGGGAACGCGCTTGTCGGCGTAGTCGTGGGCCATCCCGATGTACAGCTGGTGCGCGGAGCTGCGCCACACGGTCGTCTCCGCGCCGTACACGGCGGTGCCGGTCGCGATGTTGACCGCGACCGGGATGATCTCCCAGGCGATGTTGGAGCGGCGCGTGAGGATCCAGTACTGGTCGGTCGTCGTGGTCGAAGCGGCGACCAGGCGCACGATCTGGGTGTAGGAGATCGCCGTCCCGCCCGAAGTGAGCGTGACGCTCTGAACGTTGGCCAGTGAGTCAATGGAGCCGTCGAGGGCACCGACCCGCAACCGCATGACGTTGTCGAAATTGTGCTTCGTCCAGGCCATCAGCGTGCGGTGACCAGGCTCGGAGTGCACCGCAGCGGTGCAGTGGTCATCCTGGATGGCCTGCTCGATATAGATGCTCTTCTGCTTGCCGCTGGTGTGGTCCAGCTCGTTGACCCAGATGCCGCCGACGTTGTCGACCGACCCGAACCGCGTCAGCGGGTAGGGCGTCGACTGGAAGGTGGTGTTGGGGCGGTTGTGCCACTCCGTGGCCGCATTGACGACCGGCTGCCGGTCGTTCTTGAAATGCGGATCGAGTGCGGTCGCCGTCGACAGCAGCATTGTGCTGAGCTTGGTCATATGCGGATTCCTTCGCTTCAGGGCTATCGAGCGGGAGGGTCAGATGAGGCTGAGGACGACGTCGCCGGGGACCGTGATCAGGTCGACACCGGCCAGAAAGTGGTAGTCGCCAGACGGGTCCGGACCGATGAGCGCGGTGCCGTTGACGTCGTAATCGCCGTTGGCGTCGGGGCCGGTGAGGATCAGCTGGCCGAGGTTGATCGCGCCGTAGTAGTTCGTGGCCGACCCGACGGCGTTGGTTACGGTGACCGTGGTGGCGTCAGTGCCACCGGCGGGCATCGGCACGACGATCACCGTGCCGTTGAGCAGGACGGTGAAGCCCGGGGCGTTGACGGCGCCGAACGCGACTGCGGTGGTGCCGGTGAAGTTCTGGCCGGTGATCGTCACCAGCGCCCCGGTCGGTGCCGTACCGGGCAGCGCGGAGACGATCGCGGGCAGCCGCGGTGTTCCGTTGGGGTTGGAGATCTGGCCGCACGCACCGTCCCCGTCGAACATGACCGTGATCTCGGAGAGATCAGGCTCGGAGGTCTTCGACCTGGTCAGCGACGCGACTGCCCGGCCCTGGACCGCGTAGCTACCGCCGTCGGTCTCGTAGATCCGGATGTAGAGCTCCCCAGCGCCACCTGACTGACCTTCGGTGGACTCGATGAGCATCTGCACCGGATCCGGCAGCCCGGACAGCGAGAGCCGGTTGTACTTCGTCCCGATCGACCAGGCCTGATCCGTCACCGTGATGCTCTTGAAGCCGCCGGAGTCGACGTCGGTGCTGTCGGCCTTCGTCGGGGTGAAGGCGGGGCCGCCGAAGTCGACGACGCCGGTGCAGCGCAGCCAGTTGGCCGCGCCGTCCCGGGACACGTCGAGCCCGAAGTTGCGGGCCAGTCTGCGAGTAACCACGGCAGCCTCCCAAGGGGTCGCCTAAGAGCCCGGAGAGCGTCCGGGCTGCTGGGTGGGGAGGGTCAGGCGGTGGGTGGCGGCGCGGCGACGCTGGCGGGGTCCGCGATCGCGGCCACGTCAGCGGCGAGCGTGGACGGGGGGACCGCGGGGGGCTCGGCCATCGGTAATGCCAGCAGCACAGCGGGCGCTGTCGGGGTGGATTGCGCGACCGTCGCTGACGCGGATGCGGTGCCCGTCTTCAGCCCGGAGAGGATCGACGTGAACACCGACGCCCCCGCGTATGCCCCGGCGAGGACCGCTGCACCAAGGGTTTTCTGGAGAACCGAGTAATCCCCGGCGTGCGCAGCGTCGAGAGCGGCGAGGAGGTTCGCGGAGCCGACGCTGACGAGGAGCGCCTGCAGGAACGACTTACCGGCCCGCTCCAGCAGGTCGAGCAGGAAAACACGTGTGAAAGTCACGAGATGGTCACCTCAGCTTTGTAGGACTTGGACGTGAGCGCGTTCAAGGCGGCGGTTGCGTTGGCGAGTTCCGCGACGATCGGGGCGGTGTCCACCGACCCACCCGAGGTGGTGATCGCCGCGATCTGCCCGGAGATGGTCTTCAACGCGGCACCGACCTGATCGACCTCGGCGAGCAGACGCATCGTCTCGGTCGCGTCACCCTCGTCGCGCAGCAGCGCCGCGTACTGGGCGGCGTTCACACCGAGCGGCCCACCGCCGCAGTACATCTGGTAGGTGACATAGACGGCATGCGTGGTGGGGGTGATCCGCGACCACCCGAGAGCACCACGAGTCGCAACAGCGGACTTGTTGTCACCGTCGAGGCACTGCACCGCGAGGATGCACTGCCGACCAGTCGCCGCCGCGAGTACCTGCTGCTGCTGAGCATCACTGAGAGCCATGAGGAAACCTCCTGTCGTGTTGGGCTTCAACGGGTGCCCATCCGGCCACCACACACCGAGAGATTCGGCGTCGGTGACGATGTTCTTGTCAGTGCCAGGAATGTCGGTGCCGACCAGCTGGTACATCCCGACATTCGGGGACGCCCGGTTGTAACCGGGGAACGACTTCGACCCCGACAGCCAGCCCTTGACCTGGATCCGTTTCGTCGCCGCCAGGTAGTCGATGAGCGCACCCTCGCCGTACGCGCCAGCGAGAAACTTCCCCGCATAGATCGACTTGATCGAGTCGAACGCCGACCCAACGGACTTGAACTGGGGGGTCACTCCCTGCGCGGCCGGGACGGAGACATCCACGCTGTTGTGGATCGCGACCGTGCCGTCAGTCGGCGCACCGAGCGCGACCGCCGCGGCCATGCCATCCTTCGCGGCCTGCACACCCGCGGCAGCACCTCCGAGCAGCTGACCCGGTAGCCGCTCATGGTTCAGCAGCACACCCTTACCCTCGGCGTGGATCTTTGCGACCTTCGCTTTGGTGTAGGCGTGCGGCCCGTCGAGGTAAGCACACACGAACAGGGCATCCGAGGCGAGCTCGGCGTCGAGCGGCGGATACGCCGCGTCGTAGGCGGTCCCGGTGGTCATCAGCTGCCCCCTTTCAGTCGTCTGTTCTCTTCAAGCAGGTGTGCGATCTGCTCCGACTTGCGGGCTTCCTCAGCGCGGCGGCGGTCCTCGCTCACGGCCTCGTCGATCAGGGCCTGGATGTGGGCCTCAGCCTTGGCGCGGCGCGTCCCCCACTGGACGAACGCGAATCGCGCGGCACCAGCTGCCAGACCGGCGAGGGTGCCCCACGCAGCCAACGTTCCGACGTCGAATGTCACGTCAGCCACCTTCGATCGTTCGGGCCACGGAGGGGATGCCGAAGTGCTTATCTGTCACCGCCTTGAGGCAGATCAGGTTGATTACCGCCAGCGCACCCCAGTCTGTGATCGCCGTGATGCCCGCCGTCTTGCCGTCAAGGGTGGCGACCAGCGCCGACACAGCGAAAGCCGAGCGGAGGGTGAACCCGAGGCCGTAGCCGAGGATGCGAGTCCGGAAATTGGGAAACGCCACCAACAATCCAGCGCTGATGAACAGCACCCCGAACATCCAATTGGGGATGTGGGATTGGTGGATGAAGTCATAGATCGGGGACTCGAAGAACCGGGGCGGTCCGAAGATGTAGGACAAACCGATCGCGATTTCACCGATGTAGATGACATAGCGGACCAGGGCCGCGCTGATGACGTCGCCAGCGGCTCTGACCTTTTCACGTGTTTTATTGATCATCGTCGCTCCGCTCACTGCTCATAACGTGTGCCCATTGGGTTGCCTGCCTTCCCTCTACCAGCCGAGCGCGGAAATATTTATCCGGTAATTCCCGTTCGGCGGGACTGACCCGTCCTTCACCCACGCCTGACCGACCAGCCGGCCGAGGGTGCAGCTGGACACGACGAGATCCAGGTTGGTGACCGTCCCAGCGGGTGACGCAGCGTCGCCGAGGGTCAGCTGCACACTGAGCAGCCCATTGGGGAACGCAGTCGGCAGGTTCACCTGCCAGTTCGCTGCACTGACCGTCACCACCGCTGTGGCGTCGAATTGGATCAGCTGCGAAACACCGTCCCACGCGGCTCCGACTATGAACCCACCGCCGACGAGCCGCTTCACCCCACCCCAAACGGTGACCCACGACGTGCCGTCGCTGACCTGAATCGAACCCGTGGTGGCGTTCACCCAGATCAGGCCCTGCTTGCCGGACGCACCAGGATCAGTCGCGGTGTAGACCGGCAGCAAGACGTCAACGTCGTCGAAGCCGAGCATCGCGTTGGCGATCGTCGGAGCGTCGCCACCAGCAGCCTTACGGATTCCGTGAACGGCAGTCGTCGACATGTCAGCGGCTCCAAGTCAGTTTGAGTGCACCGGCCTGGCCGGATTTCGTGAGACCGAACAGCCGCATGTACGGGCTTCCGGTGATGCCGAGCGACCCGCCCGAGGTGACCAGCGCCTGCGCCAGCGCCGCGGGGATGGTGAACCACCCCTTCTGCCCAACGGCAAGCCCGATCGTCGACACCGACCCGGCGAAGGTCAGCGCCCCAGCGGGCCGGGAGTTGTTGGTGACCCGCTGCAAGTTGAGGTTCTGAGACGCCGACGTCCCGCCCGATGTGCGACCGAGGTAGATCTGCGCGCTGCGTACCGTCGCGCCGGCCAAGGTCGCTTTCGGTCGGCCACCGTAGAACCACGCACCGGAGTTCGCCCCGGAGACGCCCGGAGCGGTGCCTTGGATGACGTCGCCGTTCGCGTCGTCACGCCACCCGTCACCGACCCGGTAGGAGGCAGCTGATGCCGCGACAAATGTGGTGGTCCCCGTATGGGTGGCCGGCTTAGGGGGTGGCTTCGGGACCGGCACTGGCGTGGGCGTAGGCGTCGAAGGGGTGCCGGTGACCCCTTGAGGGACGGCGACGGGCTGCGACCCGGTCCAGATCAGGATCACCGGGTCACCCGCCAGTGGCGTGTAGCCGTCGATGAACCGCGCCTCGATGTTCCCCGCGATCGTGTCGATGATGATCGTCACCGAATCGGTGGGGACGGTGAGCACCGTTCCGCCGACCGCGGGCGGCAGCGGCGAGGCGTTGAACACCGGGCCGACGGCGTAGCACTGACCGGCCTGCAGCAACACCAGGATCCGGTCCCCGGTGTTGACCGGGGACGCGCATAACCACTTCACCCCGGCCTGCGTCACCCCACCCACAGACAGCTGCGGGTTGCCCGACGAGTCGAGGATGACGAGCCCGACGGTGACATCGGTGGGCTGCACGTACTTCTGGCCGGCGACGACCTGGCCGAGGCTGGACGGGTCAACTACCCGCGGGCTGCTCACGTGATGCCCCACACCTGCGACCGCGGCACCGCTAGGTTGACCGTCATCGTCGACAGCGGCAGCGGGATCGTCATCGACTGCACCGACCCGCTGAGCGTGCCGTTCGGCAAAGTCACCGTCACCACGTCGTACGGGCGGAGCGCGGTGTTCGGCGGGACCTGCAACGGCAGCACGACCGTCTGTGCCGCGAGCAGGTTCGTCAGCGTCGTCAGCGCGTCCGTATCCGCCGCAGGCTCGCTGGTGATCAGCGGCGAGGAATGCCCGAACGGGACGTGCCCGAACGGGCCCCCGTAGCGCAGCGGTCCGGTCGTTTGGTTGGCGACGCCTTGCACCGGGGTGCCGTCAGATGCCGTGCCGGTGGAGACGACCGCGTTGTAGAGACCGGTCCGAGCGCCCTTCCGTGCCCATGCCGCGATCCGCGATGCGCCTGTGTCGTTGACAGTGACGTCCCACACCGACGCGCCCAGCGCAGTCGGGGTGAGTTGCAGAGCGCCATTCGGTGACATCGCCACCGTGCAGCCCATCAACGCCGCCAGATCACTGATGGCCTGCACCCGCGACTGCTGATACGACAACGACGCCGGGATCGCCACATCGGTGATGCCGGTCATCGGCTCCAGCGCCACAATGCCCTGGCACAGCAACGTGATCTCGTCCTGAGCGGACGCCAGAGACGCGGGCTGCTGCGGTGCGAGGAACTGCGCATCATCGACCGCGGCCATCCGGTCAGAACACGTGTTGGTGACCTGGACTCCGGACTCCACCCACTGGCTAGACGGCCCAGACCCGACGCGACGGAAGTACGGAGGGGCGTCGTAGTCGTCGATGCGGAACCAGCCGAGACTGACCGCCTCTGGACCCGACGCCGGGATCTGAATTCCGGCTCGGATGTGCAACTCCGAGCCGTAGCAGGCCAACGGTGAATCCCACGACGTCGGTGCCAGTGACCCGTCTGTGCTGACGGTAACCACCGTCGCTGAGCCCATGATGGCGCGGGTCGAATCAAGCGTCACCGACCCCGAAACCACCTGCAAGTTCTCCGCGACCAGATCACCGTCGTACCAGGCGTCTACCTGCACCGTGGGGACGAACGATCCTTTGAGAGACGCCAGAAAGTTGCTGGAGACGTCCTGCATTGGTCAGCCTCTCTGAACGTCGATCCACGTGGAGTACAAGGCAGCGATGTCGTTCCAGGTCGCACCCTCGGTCGCCACGTCGTCCCATGTGCGCACCGGAACCACCACGTCCAGGCCGGGGCCTTGTATCGCTTGGACCGTCATGGTGAAAGTGCTGCTCGGCGGCGTGATCACCGGCGCTTCGGTGATCACCGGGATGTCGAGATAGGTCAGCCCGTCGAGCACCGGCAGCTTCACGGGGGTGCGCAGGCACAGCGGGTAGGCCTGCGCCAGCAGATCCCGGAATTGATCGGCAAGGCCCGGCGTCCGGGTCTTCACCTGCAGCGGCACAGCGGACGCCTGCTGCCGGGTACCCGCGATGCCCAACGGAAGCCCAGAACCGATAACCTCGCTGACCGACGACGACAATCCGTAGCTCAACTGGGAAAACGAGTCGACCTGAAACCAGATCCCCGCTTGCTGCTTGTTCATCCCGATCGGCATGGCCGACGACGGATCCAGCGGGTCCTGCACCCAGGCCTGCACCACGCTCAACGTCGAGGGTGTGGACAGCGCAGACTCGGAGGACGGAATGCCGGACACATCGGTAGTGACGCAGGAGTACGACACCGGCACGCCCAGCGGCGCCTCGTAGTCGATGACCAGGAAGTCCCCGGACACCGGCGCTCCGTTGGCGTCGCGCACCGCAGCTTTCCGCCCCGACCACGACCGGTAGACCGTGATCGTCACCGCGTCGCCCGGCATCGTGGCGATAAGCACCTCGATGCGCGGGCACGGCGCGGCGTTGGTGTGCGGGGTGAGCGCGGGTGTCGGGGGTGTGGTGGTCACGTCGCCTTCCCATTGATGTAACCGATCTGGCGGGCGACGTGGCCGAGGGACTGGTCCACGGCCACCTGCATCCGTCCCATCAGCACCCCGTCGGCATCGACGATGACCAACGTCGAGGGCATCGACTGCGCCGGCGGAACAGCTGCGGGAGCGGTCTGGGCGTAGGACGCCCGCACAGCAGCCGCCGCGGGACTCGACACCGACGGGCCGACCACGGCCAGCTTCGCGCCACGGTTGGCGGCGGCCAACGCAGCGCTATTGATGGCGGCGCTCGCCGCGGTCTCGATGTACTCCCCGTCAGACAGCGCTACCTGGCCGCCCGTGGCGGTGTTGATCGCCCGGACGCTGTCCGAGACGTGGCTGCCCGGCCCGTGTACCTCCCCGATCGGCCCACCAGCTGCACGTGCGGCCTTCGGGATCTGGGAGTTGCGTTGCGACTGCTGCCCACCAGCGATGATCGCGTCACCGTTCACACCCACCGACAGCTGCACACTCACCGGGATGGACCGAACCTTGGCGGCGTATGCGGCGATGTACTTCGTCGCGGCGTCGGCGTCGAAGTCGGCCTGCGTCTTCGCCACCGTCGGGATCTTCAGGATCTGCTGCGCGTACTTGTAGGCCGCCGACTTGGTGCCGTCGAGCCGCCCGATCTGCGCGAGCAGAGCCGCCGAGCTGTCGTTGTACTTCTTCGTAGCCTGCGCCGAGGAGTCCCCGGCGGCTGCGTCAGCCGACAGCTTCGCCCGCAGCGCAGACGCGGCCCCCTCGATCGCCTGCCGATCCTCCAGGCCCGCTTTGGTGTGCTCATTGACGACGCCCTTGTTCTTGCGGAGGGAATCAGTCGCCGACATGACCGCCTGGTCGGCGGCGGTCTGAGCCTGAGCCACCGACAGGTTCTGCCCGGCCATCGTCTGCAGCGCGGCGTTGACGAGCCCCGCGGCGTTGTTCTCCAACTGAAACGCGAGTGTCTGCTGGGCGGTCTGAGCGGTCGTCTGGGCCATCGCCGTCGTAGCGGCGGCGTAGTCGTCGGCGGTCGCTCCGAGGATCGCGGCGTGGCCCTGCAGGGTCGCCGCCTGCGTGGCCAGCGCGGCGTTGACCGTGCCGCCGGCCGCGGCGTAGTCCGCCTGGCGCTGCGTGGCGTCAGCGAAAACCCCGGCCTGATCCGTCATCGTCTTGGTCAGATCGCCAGCGGTTTTCGCCTTCTTCTTGTCTTCGTCCTGCTGGGTACGCAGGCTCTGAGACAGCGCGTCGTTGCCGATGACCGCGTTGCCCAGACCGGTGGTCTGCACGTTGCCGGCCACCGTCGCCGCCTGCGTGGCCTTGGCGACTTCCTGCTGCGCGGCGACGTTGCCGAGCGCGGCGTCGGTGAGGGTCTTCTGCGAGATCCCCAGCTGCGTCGCCTGGGCGTAGGCGTTCTTGTCGGCGAGGGTCTTGATGACCTGGTCTCGGACGTTCTGATCCAGCGCGCCACTGGACGCCTCCAGGGCGCTGGTGAGCGACTGGACGGCCTGGACGTTCTGCAGGGTGTCGTTGGCGGAGTGGGCGTTGGCCAGCCCGAACACCGCGAGAGCAGCGGCAGCGACACCGACGATGATTCCGACCGGGCCGAATGCAGCGGAGACCCCGACTCCCGCGGCCGCGCCCGACTCGGCGACAGCGTCTTCACTGACCGCGAGCGCAGCATTGGCCTCTGACAACCCCGCGGCCGCGGTCGCAGCTGCGGCCGCGGCGTCAGCCTGCGCGGCCAGGGCGACCTCGTAGGCGTACGCGGCCTCAGCGTTGGCCTCGAACCCCGCGCCGAGGGTGTAAGTGACCTCGGTCAGCGCGGCGGCCTGCGTCTCCGCCAGTTCGTTCGCGGCGGCGAGGTCGGCCTCAGCAGCCGCGAGAGCGTCAGCAGCGGCGTAAGCGGTGCCCTGAGCAGCGGAGAGGCTGGCCTGCGCCGTGGCGTTCGCCTCCGCCGTCGCGGTGTTCGCGGCATTGGCGGCGGTGTTGGCCGCCATCTTGGCGGTGACCTTGTCGTAGAAGTTGCTGACGAACGTGAGGCCCTGGTACAGCTTCCAGCTGACGACACCGGTCTCCACCGCGACGGCGAGAGCCTGCAGCACCGGCAGCGGGATCGCGTTGATCAGCTGCGCCATGTCGTCGAGCACGGACAGAACCGTCACTCCGGTGCTGGAGAACGCGGTGCCGAGCTTGATGACCATCTGCACGACGTCGGAGAGGGTGGCCACCACCTGGGGCAGCACCGACTCGGCGTACGCGCCGAACTTCGCCAGGCCCCCGCTGGCTGCCGACCATGACTGGAACTTCTGAGCGCCGTGGTCGAGACCTTCGGCTACGAACTGGAACAGCGGCTCCAGGGTATGCAGGCCGTCGATGAGGCCGGGCAGCACGTGGGAGACGATGTCGCCGAGCTTCACCCCGAAGTAGGCCACTTCGCCGTTCAGATCGGGGAACAGGTCCCGGGCCTGCGCGACGGCGGAGTTGAACCCACCGAGCACACCGCCGGCCGCGGTGGCCTCCAGTTGCTGCAGCATCGTGTTGAGCTCGGTGACGCCTTCGCGGTAGTCAGCGCCGGCCACCGTCGACTCGTTGAGCTGGTTCTGGATGCCCTTCAACGCCAGGATGCCAGTGATGCCCATGAACCCGAGCGCACCGGCGGCGCCAACCGCTGCCCCGGCGATCGGACCAATAGCGGGGCCGATGAGCAGCGCCGCCTGGACGATTGCGCCGAGGCCGTCCGAACCGGACGCGTCCTTGGCCGTGGACTTGACCTTGACGTTGGCGTCGGCGACCTTCTTCTCTTCGACCTGCACGGCCTTCAGAGCGGCCAGGGCAGCCGCAACATCGACGTGGATGTCGATGCGCGGGGAGTGCGCCTTCAGGCTGTCAGCGCGAGCCTCGGCCTCATCGAAGCCACGGTTCCAGTCGGAGCGGTCGAGCTTGAGGTAGCCGACGATCGAGCCGATGTCATCCGCCATCAGTCCACCGCCTCACCGGGTTGCTCCGTCTTGGGCGCGAAGAACCGCGCCACCCGCGAATTGCTCGACATGAGCCCGGCCACCAGGTCCCGGAACTCGAACCAGGTCATCGACTGGTCCGACTCCCGGGCCAGGCGGATGGTGTACTCCCCGGCGAAGTCAGCGGCGATCAGCGGCCACTGCTCTAGGAGCTCCGTCCACGGGACGCCGTTGCTTTCTGACGCGTCCGACTGGAGGTCGTACCACTCGTATTCGCCCGTGGTTTCGTCGATGATCCGGCCTTGGCCCCACTTGGCGAGGTGGTCGAATCGCCGGGGTTCTGCTGATGTTGGGCCGCCATCCAGGCGGCCAGTGCTTCCGGGGAGATGCCGGACTCCCACACGCCTTCAGCTGCCAGCAGTGCGGCCTCGTTGGTGCCGTTCGCGGCCAGCGTCTGGAAGTGGATGACCGACGCCAGCCCGGCGCGCCACATCGCATGATGCGGCACGTTGTCGGCCAGCATCTGATCCCACAGCGCGTCACTCAGCCCGAGCTTGTACAAGCCTTGGCTGGTGATCTTCGCGTCTTCGAGTTGCGCGGGGCTCATCGAGAGCACCTTCAGGATCTCGTTGCCCGCCTCGAACCCCACCGGTGGGACGACGTAGTCCTTGTCACCGATGGGGAACGACAACGGCGGGGCTTCGTAGCGTCGCATTTACGCGCGGGTGTAGGGCAGTGCGTTGCTGGCCCCGGTGGCGTTGGTGACGGTGACCGGCGCGGAGCCGGCCGACCCTGCGGGCATTACCGCGACGATCGTGCCGTCGCTGACGACACTGGTGACGGTGGCGGTGACCGCGCCGAACTTGACGCCGCTCGCGGGGACGACACCCGTGAAGAACTGACCGAGGATGGTGACCTGGGCACCGGCCGCAGCACCGGACAGGGTGGCCGACAGGACGACGGGGGCCTTCGCCGGGGCGTACGGATTGCTGATCGTCGACGCGGCTCCGTCGCCGTCGAAGGTCGCGGTGATCTCGGACAGGTCCGGCTCACCGGTCTTGGAGCGCACGATGGTGACCACGGCGCGGCCGGACTTGGCGTAGGTCCCGCCGTCGGTCTCATACCAGCGGACGTACAGTTCGCCGGAGTCGCCGAACTGCCCTTCGGTCGCTTCGATCATCTGCTGCACCGCGTTGGGGGTGCCGCCGACGGAGAGCCGGTTGTACTTGATGACGACCGTCCACGCCATGTCGGTGACGGTGATCGACTTGAAGCCACCGGAGTCGACGTCGGTCGAGTCGGCCTTGGTCGGGGTGAAGGCGGGTGCGTTGTCGACGCGGCCCGGCACCGTCAGCCAGTTGGTGTTGTCCGAGCTGATATCGACGCCGAGGTTACGTGCAAGCCTGCGAACGGTACCGGGCATTGTGGGTGCCTCCTAAAGGCATGGGGACGTGACCCGGGCCAGGCGGCGAACGGGCAGAGGGGTGATGCGGGTTGGGGTTAGTACGGGCGGTTCAAGCTGGGCGGCGTGACGACGTCGCAGTAGAAATTCAGGCTGTGCGACCAGCGGCCGTCCGAGTCCTGGCCGAGCGGGACCGATGACCGGTTCGTCATCTGGGTGACGATGATCGAGCCGTAGACGACGTTGGTGAGGCCTTGGAATAGCTGGTAGATCTCGTCGACCAACGCGACCAGGTAGAACGGGTCGGTGTTGCCACGGACTTTGATCTGCACCGCGATGATTCCTGTCGCCTGGGCCAGTGAGTCACCGCCCGGTGTGTAGGGCGTGAAGACGATCGCCGCACCAAGGGGCGGCATCCGGTGGAAGTGGCAGCCGATTTCCCCGTCGAGGTAGTCCGCCTGGTCAGCGCGGTAGGTGCCGATCCCGGCGTCGTGGATGGCCTGAGCCATCCCGGAGACCAGGTCGAGGGTGTGGCTCACAGCGCGTCCCGGACCGTGCCTGCGATGTCGTCGAGGGCGGCGGGGCCTTCGTCGTTGATCGCGGATTCCAGGAACTTCGCCTGCCCGGTCTCGTGGTGCAGGTCGAGCCGTTCGTGCTGGTACCGGGCGTACGGGCCCGGGTAGGTGATCGCCACTTCGTCGGTGCTGACGGTGACCTCAGCGGAGCCGACGAGGTGCCCGGTGTCCACCGGTGTGCGTTCCGCGGCGACGGCCCGTATGCGTTCGCCGGCGCGGTCCAAAGCTTCGGGTAGCGCGGCGTCCACCCGGCCTTTGAGGGCGGCGAAGTTGAGGTGGCTTTCGAAGCGGATGCTCATGTGAGAGCCACCTCCAGGTGGTCGACGTCGTCGTCACCGACCAGGTGGCGCTTCGCGATGATGACGGTGGCCACGCGGCCGTTGACCGCGACCAGCGACCCCGCTACACAGGCTGCGGCGTTGGCCGGCTCGGTGTAGAGAGTGGTCTCGGAGATGACGTTGTCCCCGTTCGCAGAGCGCACCATCCGCCGGCCGTCCTCCACCACGAACGAGATGGCCATCGGGTCGGCGTAGTTGGGGCCGCGGGCGCCGTCGCCGGTCTTTGTCTGGACCTGCAGCGCTTGGCGGAGAAAGTCGTCGAGGACGCTCATCCGCACAGCCAAGGCTGCCTGCCGGTGAGCCCAGCTTGCTGCAGAATCAGGTACGCGTCGTCGACGAGCTCCGCGGTGGCCTGCTGGAGACTGGCGGTGGCGGCAGCCGCGTCGGCGTAAGTGATCCGACCGGAGCCGATGCCAACGGACTGCTTCACGCGGCTGACCACCGCGCCGCCAGCGTTCGGCTTGATTGCCAGGGTGATCGCGGCGAGTGCCTGCGCGCAGGTGGCGTCCCGCAGAGCGGTCAGCACCTTCGCGTCAGTGGGGGTGACCCCGTCGGCGGGGTCGACCGCGTAGTAGGCGGTCATTGTGGCGCGGTCGACGCGCATTGACGCTGACCGCAGATATCCGTCGACGTCGACACCGTCGAAGGTGACGGTGGTGTCGGTGTTCCACTGCTCGAGGTCCGACTGCGTGGCGTGCACGATCATCACAGGCCTCCAACAGCAGCAGGGAAACACACTTCGGGTTGAGCGCGGGTGTGGGGCAACGTTGCAGCCGCCCCACACCCGTGACCTTGGGTAGGTCAGACCTTCAGGCCGCGGATCACGCCGTGGGCGCGCTCGTTGCCGTACTCCAGCCCGATCTCGCCGTAGATCTGCACGTCGTCGGACGCGCCGGTCTTCGCCAGCGGCTCCTCGAAGAAGCAGCCCTTGTCGGGGACGTTCAGGAACACCGGGCGCAGCTGGTTGAGCGAGCAGGCGATGATGGCGTCCTGCGGGACGTGCCGGTCAAGCAGGATGTTGAAGGTGCCGAAGTCCGTCTCAACCTGGTCGATCGCGACACCACCCACGTTGTTGCCGTGGATCAGCGGGTCGGCCTGCTTGTACGCCGCGGCGTAGGTGTTCGTGATGGCCCGCTTCTGCGAGGAGTTCACCAGGAACGTCGGCTCACCGCCGGTGAGGCCGCCGTTGTCGAAGACACCCTGCACGAAAGCCCCGATGGTGGGGACGTCCAGTGCGGAGGTCTGCGGCGCGAGGACGCTGACCGTGGCGGTGCCGAGGGTGAGCCCAGTGCCGCCCGGGCTGGTCGCGACCTTGAACGAGTTCGTGGCCTTCGCGACGACGTAGTAGGTGCGGCCGGCGACGACGTTGGTCGCAGCACCGGTGTCGGTGAAGATCACCGAGTCACCATTGGAGCGGGCCGTCGAGGTCTCCGTGATCGTGTCCGTGGCCGAGGAGAGCCCGGTGACGACGACGCCCTTCTGGGCGACGTTGGTGGTGATCGCGGCGAGCAGCCCCCGAGTCTTGCGAGGCGTCGTGTTGTCGGTGGGCAGCTGGTACACGCCGTTGATGAACGTCCAGTTCACGTCCAACGCCATCGCGGCGAGCTCCTGCTCGATCTGCCAGTCGAGTTCGTTGGTGACCGGGTTGGTGCCGGGCACGCCGTGGTACGGGGCAGAGCTGGGCGTGGTGAGCTGCCCGGGGCTGGACTGCTTGGTGTACGACAGCGACACCTTGGACTGGTGCACCTCGCAAACGTTGCGGACGTTGTCCCGAACGCGGGCGACGCCGGTCGGGGCGGTTGCGCCTTCCAGTGCGACGTTCTGCCCCGGGCTGCGAAGGTCCGCTCTCTGCCATTCGAACTCGGGGGCGGTGGTCATGCCGCCGCCGGTGAGACCGCCGATGGCGGACAGCAGCGGAGTGTCTTTCGGGGTCAGCGAGAACAGCTCGCCTACGTAGTTGGGCAGGTTGAACGTGGTGCCCATTCCGGAGATAGCGCCGGCCATGTTGTCCTCCAAGGACGTTGGGATTGGTCAGTTCGGGTTGGCCCTACGCCTGCGAGGCGTAGGCCTGTTGCCGTTTCAGCGCGATGGCGAGGCGGTGATTGCCTGCCTTCGTCGCTTCCGCGATCTGCACTTCGATGTCGGCCGGTACTCCGGGTCCACCGGAGGATGGGATGCCACTCGCGGACGCCGCCTGGGTGTCTTTGAGTTTCGGGTTGTCCGCGACCGCCTTGAGCACCAGGGCGTCAAGCTCTGTCGCGAAGGTGGCGGATGCGGGGTCTAGCTTGGTGAGCTCGCCGTTGTGGGCGAGGACAGCTGTGAGGAGCGCGGCGTCGGCCTTGTGGGTCCGGGCTGCGGCGTCCAGTGCCCGCTCGACCCGGAGCGTCTTCGCTTCGGCGGCGAGCTGGTCGCGTTCGGCGCGGGCGGTTTCGAGTGCCTTCACCGGGTCTTCGTCGCCGGTGTCGATGCCAGCTGCGGCGAGGATGGCCTTGACCCGTTCCGCTTCGGCGTTCTTCGCTGTGCGAGAGTCGCCCGCTTCCTTCCGGGCGTCGCGGATGATCCGCTGCGCCGCTTCGGGGAGGGTTTCGACTTTGCCGTCCCAGTTGGCGAAGACGTCGGCCGGAGTCGGGGCCGGCGGCACGGTCGCTGGGGGTGTGACCGGTGCAGCTGGCGGCGTTGTGGGCGCGGTCGGTGGGGTCTGCGGGTCGGTCGGTGCGGCGGGTGGCGTTACTGGTGCGGTCATTGCGTTGTCTCGCTTCTCCCGGCGCCAGGCCGAGGATTGGTTGCCGGCCGCGCCAGGCGACCGTTTGAGGTTGCTGCTAGTTGCCGAGAGACAGCTGCTCGCGGCGTGTCTTGCGGACCAAGTCGTGCTGTGCGACGTGGTCACGGATGCGGGCCTGCGCCACCCGTAGGCGAGCGCGGGCTCGGTGATCGTCCAGCGGGGTCAGGGCGCCGAGTTGGGCGTACTTCGCCGCCCGGACCTGCCGCTCGAGGTAGCGCAGTTTCTGCGTGGCTCGATACCGGGCTTCGTCGGCGTCGGTCCACTCGGATTGGCGGCCAAGGTTGGTGACCCCGGGGAAGTAGGGCAGCAGCACGTGGCGGCAGTTCGGGTGGAACAACCCAGCGGCTTCGGCTTCGTCCAGGCGCAGCGCGTCGTGCTCGGTCCCGGTGCGGGTGAGTACTTTCCCCTCGAACGGCAGGCACTGAGGGCACGGGTGGCCGTCGTGGTTGACCGTGAAGTACTCGATGCCGGCGGCGGTCATCCGTGCCTCGTGCGCGGTGTTGAACGCCCGCTGCGACGCGGTGCGGACCGCTACCTCGGTATAGGAGGCGAGGTTCCAGTCATGGCCGGCGCGGTCAACGTAGCCGGTGATGCC
Source organism: Jatrophihabitans sp. GAS493 (assembly GCF_900230215.1). Classification (NCBI taxonomy): domain Bacteria; kingdom Bacillati; phylum Actinomycetota; class Actinomycetes; order Jatrophihabitantales; family Jatrophihabitantaceae; genus Jatrophihabitans; species Jatrophihabitans sp. GAS493. The sequence continues at coordinate 2,234,190 of NZ_LT907982.1, forward strand.
GTGATCGACCAGTGCGTGCCAGGCTTTGGCCTGCGCTTGCGCCGGTGTCGCCCGGGACAGCACCAGATCGGTTGCGGCGTCGGCGGTGATCGCACGGTAGGCGTCGTCGGGGAACCGCAGAATCCGGTTGTCGACCCCTGCGAGCTTCGATGCGAGTTCCACACCGATGGCGTTGGCGGCGGCGGTGCTCGTCCTCGTGAGACCGACACCAGGCGCAGCGGCGACCATCCGCCGCATCCGGGTGAAAGCGGCAGCCTCCCCCTCAACAGCTGCCAGCCTGGTCAGCTGCATCGCCAATGGCTGAGCACGCAACCGCAATTGCGTCGCGATCTGGCCAGCGGCCCGCCGCATCGCCGTGAACAGCAATGCGCGGGCCGCGGCCTGCGGATCCAAACCAGCCCGGGCCAGCCGGGTGGTCTGCTCGATCAGCGCCTGCTCGGCACGGGTGTAGGTGGCAATCAGCTCCGACGCCAGCGAGTCGGCGCTAGGCCGGGGCTGCGGGGTCGGTGCTGGCCGGATCGTTGGTCGGGTCATCGGGAACTCCGAACGTCGACGGGTCCGGCAACTGTGGCGCAGCTGCAGCGGCCTCAGCGGTTATCCGCTTGGCCTCATCACCGATTTCCTTCTCGTCCCAGTCCGGGTGGATCAGGGCGACCAGGGTCTCGGTTGATGCGGCTTCGGCCTGTCGTAGCGCCAACGCTGTCTGTGCGAGCGTGATCTGTGATTCCTGCACCGAGTCGGCGAATGCGACGTTCGGCAGCTGGGCTTTCACCCCTGGCGTGCCGAACACCGCGATGTCGACGGCGAGCATCTTCTCGACGAGGGCGGCGAGCTGAGGCCGCCACAACCGGGTCTTCCGGTCGCGTGTGAGGTAGGAGCGGCGTTCCTTCGCCTGAACCTCGGTGGCTGTCATGTTCGACGTCTTCCCACCGTCGTCCATCCCGAACGTCTGCGACGAGTACCCGGAGGTGCGGAGGATGTCGGTGACGAGCTGGTTGGCGGTGGCCTGGTGCTCCTGCCAGCGGATGGTGAACTGCTCCGCCTGGATCGGCAACCCCGACCCTGTCGAGTTCGCTGACTGCAGCAGGTTCAGCGGGGTGAAGATCTCACGGTCCATGTCGAAACTCGCACCGTTACCAGGGCCGTTCGAGTCGAGCAAAGATTCACCTATGAACACACGGGATTTACCGAGACGAATGTCGCGCATCCACGATGAGTACGTCTCATCGAGGGCGTCCATCAACGGTTCGACACCGTCGAGGTCCGACCGGCCGAGGTTGCAGCCGACCGGGTCATTGCGCCACTTCCGCTGCGGTCGCTGGTTGGCGACGTACACGACGTCGAGGCCCGGTGAGAGCGTCGATATGACGTTACCGTCGGTCACCATCTCAGCGAGCGGTGCCGTGTCCGGGTGCTCGGTCAGCGGGACCGCTGTGCCAATGTCCCCCTCGCCGCCTTGATAGAGGGCGTGCTGAATGATCCCGACGCCGTTCTTGTCGAGCTCGTGCCGCTCGAGGTGCCGGTACGCCAGGTTGTCGCTGGTCGTCGCGAGCCGGGTCCAGAACGTCACGGCCGACAGCCGGCCCCACCGGAACTCCGGCAAAGCACCGTCAGCAGCGATGGACGTGACGAACGGCTGGTCCAGCAGCGTCTTATCCCACGTCACCCGCAGGTACACCCCGCCGAGCGCCCCGCCGAGCTCCGCGGCTTCCGCGATCGCGGCGTGCAGCGTGTCGTCGGCGAGGTCATCAAGGCGCTTCTGCGTGACCTCGTCATCGACCGTGAACGACGGCGGCTCAGCGAAGAGCAGATCCGCGCCGGCCTGGCAGATGTCAGCGGCGATCGGGACATGCAGCTTCGTGATCTGCTGCCCGTTCGTCGTCGGCTGCCCCCAGAACCAGCGTGCGATCGAACCGAACACACCGGTGCGACGTGCGGCGCCGCGCGGGACAGGGTAGCCGGGGACGCCCTGGCCGTTGAAGCCGTACTCAGTCGACAGGCGCAGCACGTCGCCGGAGTACCACGCGTCCCAGAGGTTCAGCTGCGGCGTGACCTTGGCCAGCTGCTTCGGGGGCCACGGTGTGCCGTTCAGAGGCAGCGGCATCAGGCAGCCTCCCTAGGCGTCGTAGTGAGCCGGCCGCGCCACAATGACTCCGTGGTCGCTACGGCGTAGCGGGCAGCGTCGATGCTGTGATCCGCGGTCTTCAGCGGCTTGTCTTCGCCTTTTTCGGTGGCCTTGTCGTCCCACGAGTAGCCCGGCAGTTCGGTGATCAGCCCGGCGCACCGGTCGGTGATGAGCAGTTGCTCAGCACCGAGAAGGCTGCTCATCGTCTGGATGCCGTAGGCGACGTCGTTCTCTGCGTCGGTCAGCCCACGCACTTTGTCGTTGAACAGCTGCACTTTGAACGACGCGGCAGCCGGGTCGATCGCGACCCACTGCGGGACCAGGTCGGTGACGTCCGGTGTGTGCGCTGCGCTGAGCCACGCACGGAAACTGGTCGACAGTTCGGCGTCGGTCAACCGGATCTGTGACACCGCGGGGTCGTGCCGCCATTCGTCGACGGCGTACAGCCGCTGATCCACACCGAGGCCGAGCAGCACCCCCGACGATGGGTTGGTGGTGCCGTAGTCGACGCCGACGCCGAGTAGCCGCTGCATGACCGGCAGCGTCGCCCACGGGATGGTGTGCCGGGCCGGGTCCCACTGCGGGAACACAGCGCCTTCAGCAGCGACCCATTCGCCGAGCACGTTGCGGCGGTAGTAGAGGCCGATGTTCTCGCGGCGGATCGCGTCTTTGCGTTCTTCGGACAGCAGCGGGTTGTCGTCGAGGAGGAAGTGCCAGGACCGCCAGTCCGGGAGGTCGGTGATGCGGTCGAGGAACTTCCGCTTCAGCCAGTGCGCGGGGTTGCCGGGGTTGGTGGTGCCGAAGAACTTGGCGCCTTCCCACAACCGGTTGAGCAGCTGGACGAAGAAGTCTTCCTGCAGCAGCGTGATCTCGTCGACGTACGCGCCGGCGCAAGTGAGACCCCGGAGGACTTGCTCGGAGCGGATGTCGCTGGAGCCGAGGACCCACACTTTCCGGCCGAGGACGGTGGCTGTGTCAGCGCCGGGTGTGTAGGAGACGTGCTTGGCGACGTCGCCGAACAGGTCGGGGCTCATCAGCGGGGCGAAGATGTTGCGGGCCGCTGAGCCCCGGGTGCGGGACACAGCTACGAGTTCGCCGCGGACTTTGCTGGTCGCGACGTAGACGAGCCAACGGAGCAGGCTGGCGACGGTCTTACCCGATCGGACGGAGCCTTCCCACACGTTGACGCGGGCGTCGGCGTCCTGCACGGAGCGCAACTGCTTCGGTGAAAGCGGCAGCTCCAGCTTGACGGTCACGCTCCGATGCCGAGCGCTCGGCCGAGGTCGGCGAGCATGCTCTTGACATCTTCGGTGCCCTGCGAGGCGTCGACCTTCTCCAGGTCGATGGCCTTGGTCAGCGCGGTGCCGGCCGAGCTCATCAGGTTGCGGATGTCCGATGTCGGCGGGCGCTCCAGCAGATGCTCGGCGTACACGTTGTCCTTGCCGCCGAACGCGAACGCCAGGTGCGGCATCGTCATCTGCTCGAGGAACTCTTCAGCGCGGGTGTAGAGCGTGGCGATGATCGCGGCGCGGCGGGCGGCGTTGTCGACCTTGCGGGCGTGGGTCGCGGCGGCGGTGGCGTCACGGTTGAAGCTGACGTTCGCGGCTGCGGCGACTTTACTGACGGTGCCGGTGGAGACGCCGAGCTGGCGGGCGATGTCGTTGCGGGTCGTCCCGGCCTTGGCCAGGTCAACAATGCGCTTCTTCTCGGCCGGGGTGAGTGGCGGGCGGTGTCGAGGCATTGGGTCACCTCGCGGCGGATGGGGCGGTGCGCGGGGACGCCAGGTCAGGTCGCGCGATCGGGCGCCAGGCCCAAGTGGGTGTTGCGGTTTTCTCGGCGCTTTCTGGGCGCGTTGGGCTTACGATTGCCCGATGATCAGGCTTGCGGTTCTGTGTGTCGCGGCGTTCTTCGCGGTGGCCGCTGCGTTGCTGTGGCTGCTCTACGCCGCCGTGATCGGTGTCGCTTTGGTGGTGCGCTTCGGTTACGGGGCGTTCTTGGCCTCGGCCAACCGGCGACGCTCGCAGGTCATGCACCAGTGACAGTTCGCTGAGGCGCAGTGCTGCTGGCCCTGCTGCGGTGTCCGAGGGATCTCCACCAGGGTCTTCTTGCAGACGTGGCAGGTGCGTTTGGCCATGGTCACCTCACGGGGGTTCGTGGGTTCGGCGCAGGAACGTTCATGGCAGCCCGAGCAGATGGCGGACCCAGGCCGAACGAACCTTGCGCTAGGTAGGAGTCTGGTGCCGGCGGTTTGACGCCTCACCCCGAACGTGCCCCAGTGACGACAAAGCACCAGCTGCGTGGGGCAGACTGGTGCCCGGAAAGCGTGTCACACGAATTTACTGGAGCGCAAGCGACACGCCCGGCTTCGATGATGTTCAATTGGCGCATGACTGAACCTGCAGTAGGCGAACTCGTGGCAACTATCGACACCGGAGCGGACCCAAAGCACAGCTTTCGGGCGGCTGACCTAGCCATCTCAGGCGACATCGAGGACGTGGACACAGTTGGCCGTGGCATCGCCAATCTGCTGACCTCGCTGGGCTACCTGTACGCCATCGAGGGTGACAAGCGCACCATCATCCCGGCGTCTGCAGTGGTCTCCGTGACGGTCGAACCATACGAGGGGCCGGGCGTCTACTTCGCCTCAGCCTAGAGGTCGATGTTCTTAGGCTCTGGAACGACGAACTCAGCCACCGGGATCGGGCCGTCCGTGGTCTGTAACGTCTCGCCGTTAAGGCGATAGCGCGCAGGTGGTTTGAGCGCGTCCCACAAGGTGTCGCCATCGTGGCTGCCCAGCTCGACTCTGCCGTCCATCGGCCCGCCCTTGAACGCCACCCACGTATTCGCCATGGGCGGAGTCTACGGGCGGTCCCTCATCGCGATGCCCGCACGGGCGAACAGGGCGTCCGGGTCTCGGGTGTCGATCCAGTGCAGCAGCTCGTGCACGTCGTACCGGCCGCCGGGTAGCCGACGGATGTGCTGACGCTGCACCCACTTGCGGATGGTGGCCTTGGAGACGCCGCAGATGGCGGCGGCCTGGTCGAGGTCGACCGTGGGGGATTCGGTCATGGTGGTCACACAACCTCCAACGTCATCCGGGCGATCGCCTGCGAACCAGGCCACACCCGCCCACACCCATCACAGAACGCCGGCGCGGTACCGACCGGGTCGAACACCTGGCCCCAGCAATAGCCGCCGACGGCGCCGGGTGGGTAGTTCTTCTCGTCGCGGTGGTTGCCGAGCAGCTTCGGTTTCGGCAGCGGTGGGTGCGCACGGCGCAGCCCGGTCGAGGCTTGCTCGATCCGCCCGTACGCGTCGGCGACCCACTCGGCGCGGACCAGGTGGTGCAGGGCGGTGAGCAGGTAGTTGACCTCGCCGACGACAGTGGTCAGCTCCAGCGGCACCGTGGTGCGTGGTGTGGTCGAGCCGGTGTTGGTCTCGATGATCGTGGTGACCCACGGTGCGGACTCGTAGCCACCGGAGTGGAAGCCGCTGCGGCAGTCGACGCACGCAGTCACCGGCAGGTCCGACTGGTCGCAGCGGATGACGGCGACCGTCTGCTCGCGACGCGACTGCGCGATGCCCGTCGCGACCATCCGCGCTGGTCGCGCCGGTTCGACCCCAGCGGGCTCTGTGAGCCGTGACGGGTCCAGCTCCTCACGCAGCGCTTCGGCGACGCTGTGCAGCGTGCTCAGCACCGGCGGCACGTAGCTGCCGTCGTCTTCGGGCACCACGAACGGGACACCTCCGGCGCTTGCTCGGCCCCGGCGGTCAGCGGTTGCGTTGCCGATCCAGCTGGTGAGCTGGATGGCGTTCAGGTCCGGTTCCGTCATCACCGCCTGATGCGCGGTGCCGTCGCCATGCTCGATGCGCTGCAGCAACGGTGGTTCCAGCAGCAGCGTCAGCGCGAGGTAGTCGGCCGGGATGTCCCGCAACCAGCCGTAGAGCCGCCTAGTGCACGGGTCGCACAACAGGGTCTGATCCACGGCCAACGGCGGCTCGTGGTCGAAATGCCGCGGCGAGACGCAATACGGGAGCGCGATCACTCGATCATCCCCGCCAGACCTTCGAGCTTGTCCAGCACCGGGGCCAAGTCGTCGAGCAACTGGCCGAGCTCGATGAATGGCCGGCTGCTGATCGCTGACGACCCGCGTAGCTGACTGGCGATGTGTCGCGCCTGATCGCCGTACGTCATCGGCCCCGGTGTCTCAAAGACCACCTCGCCAAGGGGCAGCAGCGGAGCCTTTCGCCGCGCCATCACTGGCCACCGCCGACTGGCCAGACGCAGCCACAGGCGTAGTCACACTCCGCAGGTGTGCTGTGCCGCCGCACAGGACGCTTGAGTTTGATCTCAGCCGACCACGACATCGCGCCCACCGTAGGCATCGACGGGCCGTCATCAACCACCGGCGACGGCGCAAAACCCACACTCGCCCCGACCTCATGCCACGTCCCTCCGCGATCGCCGGAGATCCACATCTGCGTCCTAGGCAGCCGAGACGCCGCCGGAGGCCGCGCTGCCCGCTCAGCAGCCCGACGCCGAGCCGGAGGCCACACGCGCGACCACCACCATGACCGGTCGTAGCGCGCGGTCATGCGCTCAGCCCAGAACAGCGTCCGTTGGAGACGCCAGAGCAGCCGGTTCATCGCTTCGCCGGCAGGCGCTTGGCGCTGGTCGGACGCGAACGCAGATCGTGCGGACTGACCCACACCGTCGGGCGTTCATCCGACCCTGCGCGGTCGCTGACCACACGCACCAGCCGGTTGCCGTTGCCGTCGACCTGGTCCAGCTCTTCGACGATCAGGCACTTGATCTTGCTCATGACGCATCACTCCAGGCGGTTGAGGGGGAAGAGGCTTCGGCCTTGATGGCCACGCCCATGAGGGTTGTTTCCATCGCAGCGACTAGCGCGGCGGTGGCTTCTTCGGCGTCGGATTCAGGGACGAACACCAGCAGTTCGTCGTGCACGGGCATCAGCACGCAGTCGGCCCAGCGGGTGTCCTGCCAACGGATGAGGGTGTCGACCAGCAGCTCACGCGCGGTGCCCTGCACGCAGTAGTTGAGCGCCTTGTGCGGCAGCCGCTGGTCGAGGTGGACCACCCGACCGGAGTACGTCTCGTAGGTGGTCATGCCGCGCTGCACGGCCTGCTTGAGGCCCTGGGTCCAGGCCGCGAGTTGCGGGGTGTAGGAGTCCAGGACGTCGACGGTGCTGGCGGCCAGTGTCTCGCTGATGCCCAGCGTGCGGGCGATGCCGGGGATGCCCGATCCGTAGAGCCGGCCGAAGACGCCGCGCTTGGTGTTGTAGCGGTCTTCCTTGGTGGCGTCGGGGCCGTAGACCTCGCGGGCAATCAGGCCGTGCAGATCGACGCCCTGGGCGAGCATCTGCTGCAGGCCGAGGTCGCCGCTGAGCGCGGCCGCCACCCGGACCTCGACGCTGGCGAAGTCGGCAGAGGCGATCACGTAGCCGGGATCGGCGGTGATGCAGCGGCGGATGCCGCCCTGGCGCGGGACCTGCTGGAGGTTGGGGCGCACGCAATTGTGCACGCAGATCCCGTTGGCGATGAAGTTGTGGACCTCGTCCACCTCCATATCCCAGACCGGCTCCACGATGCCGGGCGTCACCGAGATAACGCGGTAGTCGTTCGGCCCAGTGGACAGATTCAGCTCGGCCTGTTCGACCCCCCAGGCCAGATCACGGTTGCCGCGGTGCTCGTGCATCGGTAGCTCTTCGAGATTCGAGGGGTGGTTGTTGGCCCGGTTGCCGTCGATGTGGTTGACGTCCACCTTGGTGCTGATCTTGCGGCCGGCGATCTGCTCCAATACCCAGCGGTGCTCCCGGTTCTTGCCCCCGCCCATGGTGCCGGCGCCTTTGCGGGCGATGGAGTGCGGGAAGAACTTCACGTAGCCGTCGTCCACGATGCGCTTGACCATCGTCATGAGCCTTGGACCGTCGTCGCGGTGCGGCCGTCCGGGTGCGTGCATGAGGTTTCCGGCGGCGCGCCAGTCGCCGTTACGCAGGCGCACAAGGTGGTCCGGTGTTGCTCGAAGCGTGATCTGATGACCGTCGGAATTCTCAGCGGTGATGATCACGGTCTCGCGTACTGCGGTCTGCTCACACCACTTGACGCGGCGCAGAACCAGCTCACGATTGTGGTCAAAGGCGTAGACCCAATCTCCCGCCTTAACCTCGGTGATCGGCACGCCGCCGGGATACTTGATCAGATCGCGGGGCATGTCCACGAGAGCGTCGCTTTGAATGCAGCTCATGCGGCCCGTGTCTGCGCCGAGGGTGTAGACCGTCGGGCGGGCCCGGCCGTCACCGCGGTGCACCAGCTGCGCGTACGGCTCCAGGAACAGGCCCAGCACCGTCTCGTGGTGTTGGTAGTCCAGGCGGGCCCGGACCAGATCACCGATCGGGCCTGAGAGCGTCTTGTAGCCCTCGATTGCGCTTCTGGCCACCGAGGGACGGCCGGTCTTCGTTCGGGGCAGAGGCGCGCCCAGGGCCACCAGGGCGGCCGCGATCTGCTGGTCGCTGCCCGCGTTGTCGATACCGAACGCGGCGAGGCGGCCGGCGGCTTCAGCGAGGGCGGCCTGGTGCTCGGGCAGCTTGGCGTCGATGTGCTCGCCGTCCAAGCGCACGCCCTGGTGCGCCACGCGGGCGGTCATCCGCTGCGCGGTGCGCTCACGCTCGCGGACCACCGACGGCATCTGCGGCAGTGCCTTGGCCAGCGCCGCGGTGTCCAGCACGTCGCTGGCCGCGTAACGGATCATCGTCGTGCTGCGCGGGTTCACCTGCGCCCAGCCCGAACGCGTCACCGGCGTGGTCGCCTTGGTGTTGGTCAGCCACTTGCCGGCTTTGAACAGCGCGGCCCGGGCGGCGTCGGCCGGGGTGGACGCGGCCTGGTCGCCGAGCACGTCGTGAGCCAGCTGCTTAAGCCCGTCGGCGTCGGAGCCGGTGGACTGCGGATCCGCGATTAGCGCCTGGATCGCGGTGTCGTGCATCCGGGTCCAGGCGGAGTCGATGTCGATGGCGTCGGCGATCGCCAACGGCACCAGGTCGGCGGTGGCCGAATGTGCGTGCAGCACCTCGGCGCGGTTCACCAGGTCGCCGGCCACCTCGAGCTGTGCGGGGTCGGTTGCGTCGAAGACCAGGACGCCGTGGTCGTTGCCCACCTGGACCGTCCG